>JARICT010000146.1 GCA_029257185.1 Quadrisphaera sp. | reverse complement strand
CCCGCTGATGATGGACGCCTCGAGCGCCCAGGCGCTGCGGGCACCGGTCATCGCGCGCACGGTGTGGGTCACGCGCGAGCACCCCGACGAGCGCTGGCCCGCCGGCGCCTACCCCACCCAGTCGGTCCAGGACGACGGCATGACCCGCTGGGTCTCCGACGACGAGCCGCTGGAGAGCACCGACGTGGTGCTCTGGTACACGTTCGGCATCCACCACGTCACCCGCGCCGAGGACTGGCCGGTGATGCCCGCCGACACGGTGGCGTTCTGGCTGAAGCCGTTCGGCTTCTTCGACGAGAACCCCTCCCTCGACGTCGCCCCGTCCCCGGGCGGCAGCTGCGGCGCCTGAGCCATGGACGCCGAGCAGGGCGACGGCGCCGCGCCGAACCCCCTGGAGCAGCTGTCCCTGGAGGCCTTGCGGGAGCGCCGCAGCCTGAAGTGGCGGGCGCACCCGGACGACGTGCTGCCGCTGTGGGTCGCGGAGATGGACGTCCCGCTCGCCCCGCCGATCGCTGAGGCCCTGCACGGCGCGGTCTCGGCCGGGGACACCGGGTACCCGGCCGGCGTCGAGCTCGCGGAGGCGCTCTCCGGGTTCGCCGAGCGCCGCTGGGGCTGGTCCGGCGTGGACCCCGCGGGCACGGCGACGGTGCCCGACGTCATGGCGGGCGTCGTCCAGGTCCTGCGGCTGGTCACCGAGCCGGGCGACGCGGTGATCGTCAGCCCGCCGGTGTACGCGCCGTTCTACGCCTTCGTCGCGCACGACGGCCGCGTCGTGCGCGAGGCACCGCTGGGCCCCGACCTCCGCGTGGACCTCGCGGCTCTCGAGGACGCCTTCTCCGCGGCTACCGCCAGCGGCGGACGAGCCGCGTACCTGCTGTGCAACCCGCACAACCCCACGGGGACGGTGCACACGCCCGAGGAGCTCGCAGGGATCGCGGCGCTGGCCAGGTCCTACGGCGTCCGCGTGGTCGCCGACGAGATCCACGCGCCGGTGGTCCTGGCGGGGGCCCGCTTCACCCCGTACCTCAGCGTGCCCGGCGCGCAGGACGCGTTCTCGCTGATGTCGGCGACCAAGGGCTGGAACCTCGCCGCGCTGAAGGCCGCGCTCGTGGTCGCCGGTCCTGAGGCGGCAGCCGACCTGCGGCGGATGCCGGAGGAGGTCGGCCACGGCGCCTCGCACCTCGGGGTCATCGCGCACACTGCCGCGTTCCGCCACGGCGACCCGTGGCTCGACGCCCTGGTCCGGGGCCTGGACGCGAACCGCGAGCTCCTGCGGGGCCTCGTCGGCGCCCACCTGCCCCGGGCGGGCTGGAGCCCGCCGGAGGGGACGTACCTCGCGTGGCTCGACTGCCGGGCCCTCGACCTCGGGCCGGGACTCGGCGACGAGGAGGGCGGCGACGAGCTCGCGGTCGTCACCGACCTGGCGGGCCCCGCGCGGCGCTTCCTCGACGACGCGAGGGTCGCGCTCAGCTCGGGACACATCTTCGGCGCCGGAGGGGCGGGCCACGTGCGGCTCAACTTCGCCACCTCGGCGGCCGTCCTGACCGAGGCCCTCACCCGGATGGGCCGCACCGCTGCAGCAGGAGGACCACGATGACCAGGACCGGCAACCAGTTCGGGCCCGACTTCACCTACCTCGGCGTGCCCTCGTGCGACCTCGAGCAGCCGGAGACCTTCGAGGGCGCCGACGTCGTCATCCTCGGCGCACCGTTCGACGGCGGCACCTCGCACCGACCGGGGGCGCGCTTCGGCCCCATGGCCATCCGCGGCGAGGACTACCTGCCGCACGACGGCTCCCGTCCGAGCCTGGCGCTGCGCACCGACGCGCTGCAGGACCTGCGCGTGGTCGACGCCGGCGACGTGGAGATGTACTCCGGCGACGTCGAGACGTCGCTGCCCACCCTCGAGCGGGCCGTCGAGAAGGTCGCCCGCTCCGGGGCGGTCCCGGTCGTGCTCGGCGGCGACCACTCCATCGCCTACCCCGACGCGAAGGGCGTGGCCAACGTCCTCGGCCACGGACGCGTCTCGATGATCCACTTCGACGCGCACGCGGACACCGGCGACATCACCTTCGGCTCGCTGTGGGGGCACGGCCAGCCGATGCGGCGGCTCATCGAGTCCGGCGCCCTGCGCGGCGACCGCTTCCTCCAGGTGGGTCTGCGCGGGTACTGGCCCGAGCCGGAGACCCTCGCGTGGATGGCCGCCGAGCGCATGCGGGCCTACGAGATGACGGAGATCGTCCACCGGGGGCTGGGCGAGTGCCTCACCGAGGCGTTCACCATCGCCACCGACGAGTGCGAGGGCGTGTTCCTCTCCGTCGACGTCGACGTGTGCGACCCCGGCCACGCCCCGGGCACCGGCACCCCGGAACCCGGGGGGCTGACCGCCCGCGAGCTGCTGGACGCGGTGCGGCGCATCTGCCTCGAGCTGCCCGTCGTCGGCATCGACGTCGTCGAGGTCAGCCCGCCCTACGACCCCCAGGGGATCACGGCGGCGCTCGGCAACCGGGTGGTGCTGGAGAGCCTGAGCGCCATCGCCCGGCGGCGCCGCGACGCCCGGGACGGCACCACGTGGGACCCCTTCCGGCCCCTGCTCGACGGTCGCTGACAGAGGGCGCCGGACGGGGAGCTGGTGCGACGCCCTGCGGCGTGTCGCGCACCAGGTCCCCGTCCGGCGGGCTCGCAGCGCGAGCCCGCCGCGAGCCCGTGGGTCAGGGCATGGCGGCGTAGGCGGGCAGCGTGAGGAAGTCGCTGTACTCCTCCGCGAGCGCCACCTCCGTGAACATCTCGCGCGCCTGGTCCCAGAGCCCGGAGGAGAAGGCGTCCCCGCGAGCGCTGCGGATGGCGTCCATCTCCTCGTCGACGACGCGCCGCACCAGGTCGGGGGTGACCTTCTGGCCGTCCTCGAGCTCGATGCCGGAGTGCACCCACTGCCACACCTGGCTGCGGCTGATCTCCGCGGTGGCGGCGTCCTCCATGAGGTTGTTGATGCCCACCGCCCCGTTGCCGCGCAGCCACGACTCCAGGTACTGGATGCCGACGCTGACGTTGGAGCGCAGACCGCCCTCCGTCACCGACCCGGGCGTGGAGCGCACGTCCAGCAGGTCCGCGGCGGTGACGTCGACGTCCTCGCGCTTCTTGTCGATCTGGTTCGGCCGCTCGCCCAGGACCTCGGTGAAGGCCTCGCGGCAGGTCTCGACCATACCGGGGTGGGCCACCCACGAGCCGTCGAAGCCGTCGCCCGCCTCGCGCTCCTTGTCCGAGCGCACCTTGGCGAACGCCGCCTCGTTGACCTCGGGGTCACGGCTGGGGATGAAGGCGGCCATGCCGCCGATGGCGTGCGCGCCCCTCTTGTGGCACGTGCGCACCAGCAGCTCGGTGTAGGCCCGCATGAAGGGCACCGTCATCGCGACGGCGTTGCGGTCCGGGAGCAGGAACTCCTCGCCGCGGGTGCGGAAGGACTTGATGACGGAGAACATGTAGTCCCAGCGCCCCGCGTTCAGGCCCGCGGAGTGCTCGCGGAGCTCGTAGAGGATCTCCTCCATCTCGAAGGCCGCGGGGTAGGTCTCGATGAGGCACGTCGCGCGCACCGTCCCGCGAGGGATCCCGAGGTGCTCCTGGGCCATGACGAACACGTCGTTCCACAGCCGCGCCTCGAGGTGGGACTCCATCTTGGGCAGGTAGAAGTAGGGGCCGAGGCCCGCGTCGACCTGCGCCTGCCCGCAGGCGGTGATGTAGAGCGCGAAGTCGGTCAGCGAGCCGGAGACGGGGTCGCCGTCGACGGTGATGTGCTTCTCCGGCAGGTGCCAGCCCCGCGGGCGCACGACGATGGTGGCGAGGTCCGCATCCTCGCGCAGCGCGTACTCCTTGCCCTTCTCGTTGGTGAAGGAGATGGTGCCGGCCACCGCGTCGGCGAGGTTGACCTGGCCGCTCACCACGTTCTCCCAGGCGGGCGTGTTGGCGTCCTCCAGGTCGGCCAGCCACACCTTCGCCCCGGAGTTGAGGGCGTTGATGGTCATCTTGCGCTCGGTGGGTCCGGTCATCTCCACCCGGCGGTCCACCAGCCCGGGTGCCGGGTCGGCCACGTGCCAGTCCGGGTCCTCGCGCACGGACGCGGTCTCGGGGAGGAAGTCCAGGCTCCCGCCGGCGGCGAGGGCTGCCACCCGCTCCTGCCGAGCCGCGAGCAGCTCGCGACGGCGCGGCTCGAAAGCCCGGTGCAGCGCCGCCAGGAGGCCGAGAGCCCTCGGCGTGAGGACCTCATCGGAGCGGGAGACCTCCGGACCGTTCACCTCGACCCCGTCGAGCCCTCCGTCACTGCCTTGCTGCGCCGTCGTCGCCACGCGTGCCTCCCTCTCTGGAACCGCTGCCCGGGGCTGATGCGCCCGGACGGCGAACGGTAACGACCGCTCCGCACCGCGAGCAACCTGTCCTTGCGCGCGGTGGCCGCGTTCTCGTGCCCGCCCGGACGTCCAGGGTCGCGGGCACCGCGATCGCTGCCGGCGTGGGGACGCTTCCCCGGCACCTGCGGACCGGGGACCGGGAGCCGCGCTCCGCGAGGCGTCGACCCCGTCCGGGGACGCTCCACCGCGTGGGCGGGCGCTGCAGCACGGCGCGCCGTCCCCGATCACCGACAGGGACGCGCGCCACCGCAGGGGCCGCGGGCTACCGCCCCAGCGCCGCCGCGGCGTGCGCCGCGACACGGCCCGGCGAGAGCGCGGTGGGGTACACGGCCACCGCGCCGACGGCGCCGTCGAAGAACGAGTGGTCGGGGTTGCCGCCGATGAACAGCCGTCCCCCGCCGTCCACCGGGCGGATGCGGTAGGAGCCACCGAGGGAGTCCACGTCGCGGAGGGCCCCGTCGCGGTAGATCCGCACGGTCCCCCACCCGTCGGGGCCCGTGGTCCGGGTGTCGTACACCGCGGTGACGTGGATCCAGCCGTGAGGACGGACCCGGTCCTGGAAGTAGGAGCCCGCACCCAGGCCTCCTGCGGGGTTGAAGGCGTAGGCCGAGAGACGGTTCGGGCGCTCGGCCCTCGCGTCGTAGAAGCGGAACGCGTACTCCTGGTCGCCGGACGCCTCGTACCGGTCGCCCTTCTGGAGCAGGTGCACCATCGGCCCGTCGCCCGAGGAGGCCGTGCTCGTCATGTTCCTCAGCCTGTCGGGGCGCACCAGCAGCTCGACCGTGAGCCGGCCGGTCGCCGCGATCGACAGGTCCTTCGAGCCGGCGACGCTCAGGTACCCGCTGCGACCGTCGAGGTCCATGCCGGTGCGCCCGTCCGGCGCCCTCGTGGGTCGGTACCGGCCGTGGACGGCGACGTCCCTGCGCGGTGAGACGGCGTCCTGCACGCGACCCGAGGCGTCGGCTCCGCTGAGCATCATCGTCGGGCGGTCGGAGAGCATCACGCGCTCGTAGGTGGAGGCCCGCGACGCGGTGGCGGGACTGACAGGGTCGGTGGGTCCGGTGTCGCCGGTGGAGGTCATGGTGTCGGTGGTGGAAGGGGGTCGGCTGGTGGTCGCGGCGTCGGCCTGCGAGGTCGCGCCTGCGGCCAGCAGGGCTGCTGTCACCAGCGCGGCCCCCGCGGCTCGTGCCGGTCGTCGGCCCCGCACGACGTGGTTCATCGAGATCATGAACCGATGGTGATCGATCAGTAGCGCACTGTCACAGTTTTTCCGATCTCGCCCCTCTCGGGGGCCACCGCTACCTCAGCAGCGGCTCCACCCCCAGGTCCCTGATCGAGGCGTCGAGCACCTGCACGGTGTGCGCCATGCCGAGGTCCGCCCCGGCGCGCTCCAAGCCGCTCGCCACCTGCATGAGGCACCCCGGGTTCGCCGTCACCAGCAGCGCCGCGCCGGTCGAGGCGATGTTCGCCGCCTTGCGGTCGCCCAGCTCACGGGCCGGCCGGGGGAAGAGGATGTTGTAGATCCCCGCCGACCCGCAGCAGATCTCCCCCTCGGGGACCTCCCGCAGCTCCACGCCCGGGATCCCCCGCAGCAGCTGGCGGGGCTGGGACGTCACGCCCTGGGCGTGCGCCAGGTGGCAGGCGTCGTGGTAGGCCACGGTGACGTCGAGGCGGTGGCGCGGGGCGACCGGCCCCAGCTCGACGAGCAGCTCCGCGACGTCGAGCACGGCGCCGGCGAACCGCTGCGCGCGGTCCCGGTAGGCCTCGTCGTCCCGGAGCAGGTCGGCGTACTCCTTCATCGTCGACCCGCAGCCGGCCGAGTTGACGACGACGTGGTCCACCCCGGCCCCCTCGAAGACGTCGATGACGGACCGGGCGTAGCGCATCGCCTCGTCCTCGCGGCCGTGGTGGGCCGAGAGCGCCCCGCAGCACCCCTGGGAGCGCGGGACCACCACCTCGCACCCCTCGGCGGACAGCACCCGGGCGGTCGCGGCGTTGACGTCGGGGAAGAACTCGCCCTGGACGCACCCGGTGAGCATCCCCACGGTGGCCCGCTCCTCCCCCTGCGCCGGGATCAGCTCCGGG
Organism: Quadrisphaera sp.; assembly: GCA_029257185.1. Taxonomy (GTDB): domain Bacteria; phylum Actinomycetota; class Actinomycetes; order Actinomycetales; family Quadrisphaeraceae; genus CADCUY01. Next base: position 5,475 of record JARICT010000146.1, on the reverse strand, counting down.
AGGTCGGTGCGCTTGCCGAGCGGCGGCGCGAGGGCCTCCATCGCGGCCAGCTGGGGCACGAACCGCTCGAGCAGCCCCGTGCGGCGCACCAGCCTGCCCATGCCGAGGCGCTGGTAGACCTTCAGCGGACCGCTGACCGCCCGCAGGCGCTCCCTGTGGGGGAACAGGGCGAAGATCAGCCCGCGCAGCGCCCGGTCGGGGAGGCTGCGCCGGTGGTGGCGCTCGACCTGGCCGCGCGTGGCCTCGATGAGCTTGTCGTACTGCACGCCCGAGGGGCACGCCGTCACGCAGGCCATGCACCCGAGGCAGGCGTCCCAGTGCTGGACCATGGAGCCGGTCATCGGCTCGCCGGCCAGCCCCTGCGTCATGAGGTCGATGCGCCCGCGCGGGGAGTCCATCTCCTGCCCCCACAGCACGTACGTGGGGCACGTCGGCAGGCAGAACCCGCAGTGCACGCAGTCGCCCGCCAGCGCGGCGTCCGGCGGACGGTGGTCGTCGAAGGCGGGTTTCACGCCGGCCGTGCGCTTCTGGTCCGGGGCGCCGACGCGCGGCATGCCGAGGTCCGTCATCAGATGCCTCCCACGAAGCGTCCCGGTGCCAGGCGGCGCTCGGGGTCGAAGCGTTCCTTGACCGCCCGCATCAGCGCGAGCGCGGGGACGGGGCCCCAGGCTCCGCCGGCCACCGGCCGGCCGGCGAGCGCCTCCTCGACGTCCGGCGGGGCGGTCAGCACCACGGCGGCGCCGCCGTGCTCCGCGCAGACGGCGCGCAGCCGGTCCAGCGTCTCGGCCACCGCCTCGGGCGCGGTCCCCGGTGCCAGCGCCGCGTGCAGGACGCCGTGCCCGGCCGACCCCCGCACGGCTGCGGGCGCGCCGGTCGAGGAGCCGGCCGAGGCCACCGCGGCCAGCACGGCGCGCAGGCCGGTGAGCGCGAACGTCAGCTTCAGGCCCGTCCCTCCCTCGGTCCAGGGGTAGGCGGCCCAGCGGTGCGGCGGCTCGGAGGAGACGTGGGCGCCGCCGCCGAGGAGAGACACCAGGTCGCGGGAGCGCGCCTCGACCCCGGCCTCGGTCCCCTCGAGCAGCACGCTGAGCACGGCGCGCCCCTCGCCGTCGTCGTCGAGCTCCACGGCCGCGGGCACCAGCTGGGAGTGCACGGCCGCGTGCGTCAGGCGGTGCGCCCCGTCGGGGCCGTCGACGCCCACCGAGACCACCGCTCGCGCCGCCGGCAGCGGGTGGAGCCGGAACGCCGCGCGCGTGATCACCGCGAGCGTGCCGAGGGACCCGATGGCGAGCTTGCCGACGTCGTACCCCGCGACGTTCTTCACCACGCGGCCGCCGGCCGTGGCGACCACGCCGTCGGCGCGCACCACGGTGCACCCGATCATGACGTCGCGCGGGGTCCCGACGGCCACCCGCAGCGGCCCCGAGGCGTTCGCCCCCAGCGTCCCGCCGACGGTGGCGCCCGGGCACGTCTCGTCCAGCGCCAGGCGCTGGCCCGCGCCGGCCACCACGTCGTTCACGCGGGCCAGGCCCGCGCCGGCCTCGACGTCGACGACGAGGTCCCCGGCGGCGTGGTCGAGAACCCGGTCCATGCCCGTGGTCTCCAGCACGACGTCGACGCGCTCGGGCGGGCGGCCCCACCCCAGCTTGGTGCCGGCGCCCCGGGGGACGACGACGAGGCGGTGGCCCGCGGCGGCGCGCAGCAGCGCGGCGGTCTCCTCCGTGGAGCCGGGGCTGGCGACCAGGGCCGGCACCACGCCGGCGACGGCGTCCGCGGGCGATGCCGGCGCCACGGCGCACGCGGACCCCAGGTCCCTCGAGGCCGCGTCGGAGTCGACGCCGGGCGCGCTCATCAGAAGACCGCCGCCTCGCCGGAGGCGACGGCCGGGTGGACCGCCTCACCGGCCCTGTGGCGGCCGGGCACCTCGCCGCACAGGCGCGGGGTGGGGAAGACCTTCCCGGGGTTGGCGATCCCCGCGGGGTCGAAGGCGCAGCGCAGCCTGGCCATGGTGTCCAGGTCGTCCTCGGCGAACATCCGCGGCAGGTGCTCGGCCTTGTCGATCCCCACGCCGTGCTCGCCGGTGATCGAGCCACCCCGCTCGATGCAGAGGTCGAGGATGGCCCCGCTGACCTCCTCGGCGGCGGCGCTCGCGCCCTCGACGCGCTCGTCGAAGAGCACGAGGGGGTGGAGGTTGCCGTCGCCGGCGTGGAAGACGTTGGCCACCCGGACCCCCGACGCCTCGCTGAGCGCGGTGATCGCGCGCAGCACCTCCGGCAGGGCCGTGCGGGGGATGACGCCGTCCTGGACGATGTAGTCGGGGCTGATCCGCCCCACGGCCGCGAAGGCGGACTTGCGGCCCTTCCAGATCAGGGCGCGGTCGGCGGCGTCGTGCGCGGTGCGGGTGCCGAAGGCGCGGTGGTCGGCGACGAGGCGCTGGACCTCCTCGAGCTCGTGGTCGACCTCGCAGGCGGGGCCGTCGACCTCGATGACCAGCACGGCGCCGGCGCCGGCGGGGTAGTCGCAGCGCACCGCCGCCTCGGCGGCCTCGATGGCCAGGGCATCCATCATCTCGATCGCCGCCGGGACGATCCCCGCACTGATGATCGCCGACGTCGCCGCGCCCGCGTCGTCGGGCGAGGGGAAGCCGACGAGCAGGGTGATGACCTTCTCGGGGAGGCGCACCAGGTTGACCGTCACGGACGTGACGACGCCGAGGGTCCCCTCGGAGCCGACCACGGCGCCCAGGAGGTCGTAGCCGGGGGTGTCCGGGGCCAGACCTCCGAGCTCGACGACGTCGCCGGCGGCGGTGACCAGCTCCAGCCCGGTGACGTGGTTCGTCGTGAAGCCGTACTTCAGGCAGTGGGCGCCGCCGGAGTTCTCCGCCACGTTCCCGCCGATGGAGCAGATCGTCTGGCTGGACGGGTCGGGGGCGAAGTAGTAGCCGCCGGGGGTCGAGACCTGGGACAGGTCGAGGTTGATGACGCCGGGCTCGACGACGGCGCGCCGGTCCTCCAGGCGCAGCTCGCGCACCGCGCGCATCCGCGAGAGCACGATGACCACGCCGTCGGCGCGGGGCAGCGCCCCGCCGGACAGACCGGTCCCGGAGCCGCGGGCGACGAAGGGGACCCGGTGCTCGGCGCAGACCGTCACGACCGCCTCGACGTCCGCGGTGGTCTCGGGGAGGACCACCAGGGCCGGGGTGACGCGGTAGCGGGTCAGCCCGTCGCACTCGTAGGTGCGCAGCCGAGCGTGGTCGTCGATGACGGCGTCGGGCGCGAGGCGCGCCCTGGCGACCGTGGCGACGGCGGCGATGCCGGCCGTGGGCCTCATGCCGCGGGACGCTATGCCGCGGCCCAGCCGCGGTCAAGCACCTGGGCCGCTCAGCGGGTGATCGCCCGCACCGCCCGCAGGGTCAGGTCCGTGGTCACGCCGTAGGCCAGGTGCGAGCCGGCCTCCCACACCCACCACGACCTCCCCATCTCCCTCACCGGGGCCTGCAGGCCGGCGGCGGGGACCAGGGTGAGGTGGGTGGTGGCGAACAGCGCCATCCCGCCCACGGCGCCGAGGCCGGCGCGGGCGGCGGGGACGCGGCGGGTGAGCAGGGAGTAGACGACCGGGTACCCGAAAGCCATGGCGCGGTGGAACCACTCGCCGCCGGCGGCGATCTGCTCGTCGTCGCGGCCACGCTGGAGGTCCTGGCCGAGGGCGGCGGCCACGCGCAGGTACATGTTCGTGGGCGGCATCCGGTCCAGGTGGCCCGCCGGGTCGGCGCCCAGCAGCTCCTTCTCACCGGGCTCCGGCGGGAACCACCGCTCCCCCAGCGGCTGGAGGGTGGCCTCGGCCTGGCCCTTGACCTTCATGGCCGCGTACCCGGCGAGCAGTCCCTGGGCGATGTCGAGGAGTGTCCTGGCGGCGCTCATGGCGCGGTTGTAGCACGACGCCCGTGCGGCCTGCACGGGCGCTCCCTACGATCGGCGCAGGTGGGGCGGTCGCTCGGGACCTCCTCGGGGAGCGAGGGCTGGAGGACCGCGGTGGACGAGCCGGCCCCGCGCTCGCCGGTGAACCCCGTCACCCGGGCGTCCGTGGTCCGCGTGGCGGTGGTGGCTGCGCTGGCGCTGAGCGTGGTCGCCGTCGCCGTCCACGAGGCCGGGCCGTCGGTGCGCTCGGCGCTCCTGGGCCTCGTCGACGTGCACCTGTGGTGGGTGCCGCCGCTCCTCGCGGCCCAGGCCGTCTCCATGGCGGCCATCGGGCGCCAGCAGCGCGGCCTCGTCGCCCCCGGCCGACGCCGCCCCGGGGCGGCGTCGGTGCTGAAGACCACGTACGCCGGGAACGCGATCTCGGTCTCGCTCCCGCTCGCCGGCCCCGGGCTCGCGACCGCCTTCACCTACCGCCGGTACACCCGGGCCGGCGCCCGGCCGGGGCAGGTGGCCACCGGGCTGGCGGTCTCCGGGGTGGTCTCGCTGTCCGCGTTCGTGGCGATCATCGCCTGCGCCGCCGTGGCGTCCGGGCGCACCGCCCTGCTGGTGGGCGGCCTCAACGCCCTCGCGCTCAGCGCGGTCCCGGTGCTGGTGCTCGCCGCGGTCCTCCACTCCTCCTCGCTGCGAGAGCGTGCGGTGACTCCGCTGGCCGCGGCGCTGCGCCTGGCCCAGCGCATCACGCGCCGCCCCCGGGGGGACGCGCGCGCCCTCGTGGTCTCGGCCCTGCGCCAGCTCACCGAGGCCGAGCTCCGCCCCCGGCAGATCGCCAGGGCGACCGTCTTCGCGCTGCTCACCTGGACCGCGGACCTGGCGACGCTGGGGTTCGCGCTCGCCGCCACCGGAGCCCCGGTGTCGTGGTCCTCCTGGCCGCTCCTGGTGCTGGCGTGGGCGGCGGGCGTCACCTCGGCCGGGGTGGGGCTGGTGCCCGGCGGCGTCGGCGTGGTCGAGCTGACGATGACCGCCGTCATGACCGCGGCGGGCCTCCCCCTGGCCGCCGCCCTGTCCGGGGTGCTGCTCTACCGGATCGTCGCGTTCTGGCTGGTGCTGGCCGTGGGGTGGGTGCTGGTGGCCATCAGGGTGCGCCGGGCCCCAGGGCCGGCCGTGACGGCCTGACCGAGCCGTCCCTGCGCCGGGGGCCGCGTGCCACCATGGAACGGTGAGCGACCACGCAGCCGGCGCCGCCTCGTCCCCGAAGCCGCCGCAGCGCAGGACGAGCCGCCAGCGCGGGGCCGTCGCGGACCTCCTGGACCGCCGCGACGGGTTCCACAGCGCCCAGGACCTCCACGCCCAGCTGCGCGGCGAGGGCAACCCCATCGGCCTGGCGACGGTGTACCGGGCCCTGCAGTCCCTCGTCGAGGACGGTGACGTGGACGTGCTCCGCAGCGACGACGACGGCGAGGCGGTCTACCGCCGGTGCAGCACGGGCCACCACCACCACCTCGTCTGCCGGGCGTGCGGGGCCACCGTGGAGGTGGAGGGCTCGCAGGCCGAGCGCTGGGCG
>JARICT010000111.1 GCA_029257185.1 Quadrisphaera sp. | reverse complement strand
CGGTGTGCCGGCACTGGACCGCCCGCGTGGTCTTCTCCGTCCCCGACCAGCTCAGCCCCTACTCCCAGTACACCGACACCCCGTCGGGCACGTACTGGTGCACCTCGCGCACCCAGGCCGCCGAGGGGGTCGAGCACTCCATCAGCGTCGGCGTGCCGTTCGCGCACGTGAGGTGGTTCCGCGGCCGCGAGACCCCGGAGCGCAGCACCTCCCGGTGCCCCGAGCCGTCGTGCTGCCGCTCCCCCTCCCCGGCGCTGGCGAGGCGGTGGGCCGGCGTCTCGACGGCGACCGCGCGCACGCCGTCCTCGCTGCTCGCCACGGCCCCGGTGGACTTCCGCTCCGGCGTCGACACCGCCGCGGTCTACCAGTTCCTCGAGGCCAACGCCCCGGATCAGGAGGGGTAGAGCGGGTACTGCTCCCCGCCGCGGTACAGCCGGTGCTTGTCGATGTAGCGCACCACGCCGTCGGGCACGAGATACCAGACCGGCCGGCCCTGGGCGACGCGCTCGCGGACGTCCGTGGAGGAGATCGCCAGCGCGGGCACCTCGAGGAGGTGCAGGTGCTCGAGCAGGGGCGCGGGCAGGTGGTCGGTGTCGAGGTCGTGCTCGGGGCGGGTGACACCGATGAGGTCCGCGAGGTCGAAGGCCCGGTCGGAGTCCTTCCAGGTGATGATCGCCGCGAGCGCGTCCGCGCCGGTGATGAAGAACAGCCGCGCGTCCGGCTCCAGCGCCGCGATGTCGGAGAGGGTGTCCACCGTGTACGTCGGGCCGCCCCGGTCGATGTCCACCCGGCTCACCCGGAACTGCGGGTTGCCGGCCGTGGCGATGACGGTCATGAGGTAGCGGTGCTCGGCGGGCGAGACCTCGCGGTCGGCCTTCTGCCACGGCTGGTTGGTGGGGACGAACACCACCTCGTCGAGGGCGAACCTCGAGGCGACCTCGCTCGCGGCGACGAGGTGACCGTGGTGGACCGGGTCGAAGGTGCCACCCATCACGCCCACGCGACGAGGACGCCCGACGTCGACCACGTCCCCCACCGGCGCCTCGGTGCGCCGGCTCTCCTCGATGCTCAGTGCCGCTTGCTCTGGCTGCGGAAGGCGAACGTCACCAGCAGCAGCGCGACGAACCCCCCGGCGAAGATCAGCGCCCAGCCGGCCGGGGCGATGTGGACGGACTGGCTGAAGCCCTCAGCGCCCTCCCCTCCCTCCTCCGCGACGGTGGTGAGGACGGCGAGGGTGAGCAGCGCGAACATGGGGCACATGGTGGCACACGCACGCCGCTCACCGCCCCGCTCGGGACGCCCCGGTCACCCGCGGACGTGGCCGTCGCCGCGGACCAGCCAGCGGGTGGTCGTCAGCTCGTCCAGGCCCATCGGTCCCCTGGCGTGGAGCTTCTGCGTCGAGATCCCCACCTCCGCCCCGAGCCCCAGCTCACCGCCGTCGGTGAAGCGGGTCGAGGCGTTCACCATGACCGCTGCCGACGCGGTCCCGGCCACGAAGGCGTCGGCGGCGCGCGTGTCCGTGGTGACGACGGCCTCGGTGTGCCCCGAGCCGTACGCCGCGATGTGCTCCAGGGCGGCCTCCAGGCTCGGCACCACGGCCATCGCCACCTCCAGGGCGGTGAACTCCGTCGCGAAGTGCGTCGCGGTCACCGGGCTCACCTCCACCCCGCCCCGGCTCAGGGCACGGGTCGCCTCGTCCCCGTGCACCACCACGCCCGCGGCGCCGAGCGCGGCCAGGAGCCGGGGCACCACGGCGTCGGCGGCGGCCTCGTGCACGAGGATGGTCTCCGCGGCGTTGCAGACGCTGGGTCGGGTGACCTTCGCGTCGAGGCAGATGGCCAGCGCCTCGTCGGGGTCGGCGCTGGCGTCGACGTAGACGTGGCAGTTGCCCACCCCGGTCTCGATGGTGGGCACCGTGGCCTCGGCGACGACCCGGGAGATCAGCCCGGCGCCGCCGCGCGGGATGACGAGGTCGACCAGGCCGCGCGCGGTGAGCAGCACCCCCACCCCGTCGCGGCCGGCCTCGTCGATGCTCACCACGGCGTCACCCGGCAGCCCCGCGGAGACCAGCGCCGCGGAGATGACCGCCACGAGGGCGGTGTTGGAGCGCAGCGCAGCGCTGCCGCCGCGCAGGACCGCGGCGTTGCCGGACTTGACGGCCAGCGCCGCCGCGTCGACGGTGACGTTCGGCCGGGCCTCGTAGACGACGCCGAGGACCCCCAGTGGCACCTGCACCTGGGTGACCCGGAGGCCGTTCGGCAGCGTCGAGCCCCGCCGGACGTGGCCCACCGGGTCCGGCAGCGTGGCGACGGCCCGCACCGCCTCGGCGATCGCCGCGATCCGGGGGGCGTCCAGCGCGAGGCGGTCGAGCAGGCCCGCCGCCGTGCCGGCCTCCCGCTCACGGGCCAGGTCGCGGGCGTTGGCGGCCACGAGCTCGTCGGTGGCGGCCACCAGCGCGTCGGCGACGGCGAGCAGACCGGCGTCCCGGACCGCCCGCGTCGCCGCGGACAGGTCCTTGGAGGCGGCGCGCGCGCGTGCCAGGGCGTCGAGGACCTGGGAGCGGGGGTCGGCGCCGTGCGGCGCGGACCGCTGCGTCGGGGCTCCCTGCCCGGCCGGGGGATGCTGCGCGCTCACCGAGGTCGTCACGGCGACCAGGGTAGTAAGCGGCGCCGAGGCTCAGGCGGGCTGGACCAGCGCCATGCGGTCGCGGTGGACCAGCTCGCGCGCGGCGCCGTCGCCCAGCGCCTGGGCCAGCTCGCGGCTCGAGCGGCCGAGCAGCGCGGGCACGTCGCCGGCGTCGTGGGCCACCTCGCCGCGGGCGACCACCTCGCCGTCGGGGCCCACGAGGTCCACCACGTCCCCGGCCCTGAAGGAGCCCTCGACGGCGACCACGCCCGCGGCGAGCAGGGACGCTCCCCGGCTGCGCACGGCGGCGACGGCGCCGGCGTCGAGCACCAGGGCGCCGCTGGGCTGGGCTGCGTGGCCCACCCACAGGGTGCGCGCGGGGCGGCGGGCGGCGGTCGGCGCGAAGACGGTGCCGACGTCCTCGCCAGCCAGGAGCCCGGCCACCGCTCCGGCCGCCCCGAGGACGGTGCTGATCCCCGTCGACGTCGCCGTGCGGGCGGCGGCCACCTTGGTCACCATGCCGCCGGTGCCGACCGCGCTGCCGACGCCGCGGATGTCCGCCGCACCGATGGCGGCCCAGTCCGTGGCGGTGGCGACCTCGCTGATGCGCCGGGCACCGGGTCGGCTCGGGGCGGTGTCGTAGAGGGCGTCGACGTCGGTGAGGAGCACGAGGGCGTCGGCCTGCACCAGCTGGGCGACCAGCGCCGCCAGGCGGTCGTTGTCCCCGAAGCAGATCTCGGCGGTCGCCACGGTGTCGTTCTCGTTGACCACGGGGAGGACGTCGAGCGCCAGGAGCCGGAAGAGGGTGCGCTGGGCGTTGGCGTAGTTCACGCGGCGCACCAGGTCCTCCGACGTGAGGAGCACCTGGCCCACCTGCTGGCCGTGGCGCTCGGCCGCTGCGGCGTAGCGAGCCACCAGCGCGCCCTGGCCCACGGACGCCGCGGCCTGCTGGGTGGCCAGGTCGCGCGGACGCCGCTGCAGCCCCAGCGGGGCGAGCCCTGCGGCGATGGCGCCGGAGGAGACCAGGAGGACCTCGCGCCCGCCGGCGCGGGCCGAGGCCAGGACGTCGACGAGGGCGTCCAGGGCGCCGGCGTCGAGCGCCCCGCCGCGCGCCGTGAGCGACGAGGAGCCGACCTTGACGACGACGCGCCGGGCGCCGGCCACCGCGGCGCGGGCGCCCTCAGGCGCCATCGGCGCGGTCGTCGGCGGGCTCTCGCCCCTCGCGATCGGGCGCTGCGGTCGCCCAGTGGCCGGCGCGGCGCTCGGTCTCCAGCTCCGAGCGCGCCTCTCGGCGGGCCACCCGCTTGGCCTCGTAGCGCTCGCGCTTGTCCCCGCGGGTGGGGCGCTCCCCGGTCTCCAGGCGCAGGTCGGTGCCCCGGGGGCCGGCCAGGAGCTCCGCGCCGCCGACCAGGGTGGGCTCCCAGTCGAAGACCACGGCGTCGTCACCCGGCCCGATGACCACCTCGGAGCCGGCGACCGCGCCGGCGCGCAGCAGCTCCTCCTCCACGCCGAGGCGGGCGAGACGGTCGGCGAGGTACCCGACGGCCTCGTCGTTGGCGAAGTCCGTCTGGGCCACCCACCGCTGGGGCTTCACCCCGACGATGCGGAACACCTCGTCGTCGGTGGCGCCGGCGTAGGCCTCGCGCGTCACGGTGAACGGCGCGCCGCCGACCGGTGCGGGCCGCAGCACGGTGCGCGCCGGAGCGGGCGGGGGGCCGGCCTCGCGCGCCTCGCGGACCAGACCGGCCATCGCGAAGGCCAGCTCGCGCAGACCCTCGTGGCTCGCCGCCGACACCACGTGGGCCGTGATGCCGCGGGCCGCGAGGTCGGGGGCCACGATGTCGGCGAGGTCGCGGGCGTCCGGCACGTCGGCCTTGTTGATGACCACCATCCGGGGGCGCGCGCGCAGCGGCACCGGGGGCGGCTCAGGGCGCGAGCCCGGCGTGGCGGCTGCTTCCTCCGCGGCCTCCGCGGCGGCCCGCGCCCGGATCTCGTCGTAGGCCGCGAGCTCGGCGTCGATGACGTCCAGGTCGTGCACCGGGTCGCGGTCGGTCTCCAGGGTGGCGCCGTCGAGGACGTGGACGATCACGGAGCAGCGCTCGACGTGGCGGAGGAACTCCAGCCCCAGACCGCGCCCGTCGGAGGCGCCGGGCACCAGGCCGGGGACGTCGGCGATGGTGAAGCGCTCGGCGCCCGCGGCCACGACCCCGAGGTTGGGGATCAGGGTGGTGAAGGGGTAGTCGGCGATCTTCGGGCGCGCCGCGCTCATCGCGGCGATCAGCGAGGACTTGCCGGCGCTCGGGTAGCCGACCAGGGCCACGTCGGCGATGGAGCGCAGCTCGAGCACCACGTCGGCGCTCTCACCGGGCTCTCCGAGGAGGGCGAAGCCGGGCGCCTTGCGCTTGGCCGAGGACAGCGCGGCGTTGCCGAGCCCGCCGCGGCCCCCGGCGGCGATGACGAGGCGGGTGCCCGCGCCGAGGAGGTCGGCCACCAGCGTCCCGGACCTGGTGCGCACCGTGGTGCCGTCGGGAACCCCGAGCACCACGTCCTCGCCGTTGGCGCCGTGGCGCAGGTTGCCGGCGCCCTGCCCGCCCTTGCCGCCGCTGCGGTGGGGAGAGCGGTGGAGGTCGAGGAGCGTGGACGTCGACGGGTCGACCTCGAGCACCACGTCACCCCCGCGCCCGCCGTCACCGCCGTCGGGACCACCGAGCGGCTTGAACTTCTCGCGGTGCACGGAGGCCACGCCGTGGCCGCCGTCACCGCCGCTGACGTGCAGGACCACGCGGTCCACGAAGCTGGCCACCGACTCTCACCCCTGCTCTCCTGGACTGCTCTGACGTGCTGGTCTGCTGCGACGGCGCTCCTCCGGGAGCACGCGTCGGCCCCGTCAACCGGGGGTCGACGGGGCCGAGGGGCGGTGAGGCTCTCAGGCGGTGGGCACGGCCTCGAGCAGCACCGGGGCGGCGACGTTCACGACGCGGCGGCCTCGGGTGTTCCCGAACTCCACGGAGCCGGGGACGAGGGCGAACAGCGTGTCGTCCTTGCCACGGCCCACCCCGGCGCCGGGGTGGAAGTGGGTTCCGCGCTGACGCACGAGGATCTCGCCCGCCTTGACGACCTGGCCGCCGAATCGCTTGACGCCGAGGCGCTGGGCGTTGGAGTCGCGACCGTTGCGCGAGGAGCTCGCGCCCTTCTTGTGAGCCATGGAGGTGCCTTCCGTGAGGATCTGGCCCGCGCCGCGCGGCGCGATGACGAGGGGGCTCGTGCGGCGGCGGTGAGCCGCCGTACGTCAGCCGATGGACGTGACGCGCAGGCGGGTCAGCTTCGAGCGGTGACCCTGGCGCCGGCGGTAGCCCGTCTTGTTCTTGAACTTCAGGATGGTGATCTTGGGGCCCTTGTCATCACGGACGACCTCGGCGACGACCTTGGTGGAGGCCAGCGACGAGGCGTCGGACGTGATGGTGGTGCCGTCGACCAGCATGAGCGGCTTCAGCTGGACGTTGCCCTCGCTGTCACCGGCGATGCGGTCGACCACGATGGTGTCGCCGACCGACACCTTCTCCTGACGGCCGCCGGCGCGGACGATCGCGTACACCACTGTGCTGCTCCTACCGTTGGGACTGCGTTGACTGGCCTCGTACGACGACGGGCCGGGACTCGTGGGCCGGCGAGCGACCAGCGCTGCCCCCACGGGATCGAGCGGGCTGCGGCCGACAGGTGCACCGGCGGTCAAGGGTAGCCGATACCGCCGGTCGCGGTCGACCGGCGGTATCGGCCCGGGATCAGGCGCCGGGCTCCGAGGCGTCGGGCTCCGGCTGCTCGTCCGGCGCCTCCTGCTCCGCGTCGGCGCTCTCCGCTGCCTCGGCGCGGAGGTCGACGAGCTCCACCTCGTCCTCGACGACCACGACCGGACCCGCCGAAGCATCGTCACCCGCCTCCGCGTCAGCGGTCGGCAGCAGCTTCGAGGCCATGGCCACGCCGTGGATCGCGTCGCGCACCGCGTCGCGCGCGGCCTCGACCCGGAGCCGCTCGGCGTCGTCCACCTCGGGGGCAGGCTCGGGCGGGGCCTCCTGCTGGCTCTCGGCGCGCCGCGCGTTCCGCTCGCCACCCCGGGAGCGGCGGCCGCGGCCCGAGCCACCACTGGGGCCGTTGCTCGAGCCGGACCCGCCGCTGCCGGTGCCGTCGTCGTCCAGCGGCTCGTCGAGAAGCATCACTCCCCGGCCCGAGCAGTGCTCGCACGGCTCCGAGAAGGCCTCGAGCAGCCCCTGGCCGACGCGCTTGCGCGTCATCTGCACGAGGCCCAGCGACGTGACCTCGGCGACCTGGTGCTTGGTCCGGTCGCGCCCCAGGCACTCCACCAGCCGGCGCAGCACGAGGTCGCGGTTGGACTCGAGCACCATGTCGATGAAGTCGACGACGACGATCCCGCCGATGTCGCGCAGCCGCAGCTGGCGCACCATCTCCTCGGCGGCCTCGAGGTTGTTCCGGGTCACCGTCTCCTCGAGGTTCCCCCCCGAACCGGTGAAGCGGCCGGTGTTGACGTCGACCACCGTCATGGCCTCGGTGCGGTCGATGACCAGCGAGCCGCCCGAGGGGAGCCACACCTTCCGCTCGAGGGCCTTGGCGATCTGCTCGTCCACGCGGTGGTGCGCGAAGGCGCTCTCCGGCCCGGACCACTGGGTGACGCGCTCGGACAGGTCGGGGGCGATGGCGTCGACGTAGGGCTTGATCTCGGCCCAGGCGGCGTCCCCGTCGACGACGAGGGACGCGAAGTCCTCGTTGAAGACGTCCCGCACCACCTTGATGGTCAGGTCCGGCTCACCGTGGAGGAGGGTCGGGGCGCCGACCTTCTTGGCGCGGGCCGAGATGCGCTCCCACTCCCCCACGAGGCGTTCGACGTCACGCTTCAGCTCCTCCTCCGAGGCGCCCTCGGCGGCGGTGCGCACGATGACGCCCCCGTCGGAGGGCACGACCTCCTTGAGGATCTTCTTCAACCGGGCCCGCTCGGTGTCGGGGAGCTTGCGCGAGATCCCCGTCATCGAGCCGCCCGGCACGTAGACCAGGTAGCGCCCCGGCAGGGAGACCTGGCTGGTCAGGCGCGCGCCCTTGTGGCCCACCGGGTCCTTGGAGACCTGGACGAGCACGGAGTCGCCGGACTTCAGGGCGGTCTCGATCTTCTTGGAGGCCCCTGTGAGGCCGGCAGCCTCCCAGTTCACCTCACCGGCGTACAGGACGGCGTTGCGTCCGCGGCCGATGTCGACGAACGCGGCCTCCATCGACGGCAGGACGTTCTGCACCTTGCCGAGGTGGACGTCACCGATCATCGACGTGTGCTGCTTGCGCGCCACGTAGTGCTCGACGAGGACGCTGTCCTCGAGCACCGCCACCTGGGTGCGGCCCTCGAGCGAGCGCACCACCATGGTCCGCTCCACCGACTCGCGGCGGGCGAGGAACTCGGCCTCGGAGATGACCTTGGGGCGACGGCCGGTCTCGCGGCCCTCGCGGCGCCGCTGCCGCTTCGCCTCCAGGCGCGTGGACCCCTTGATGGCCGTGACGTCGTCGTCGCTGGTGCCCGACGAGCCCGAGGACCGCGACGGGCTGGAGCCTCCCGAGCCGTTGGACCCCGAGCCGCCCGAGCCGTTGGAACCGCTCGAGCGCCCCCGGCCACGGCGGCGGCGGCGGCTCGAGCCGCTGGAGGACGAGCCGTCGGAGGAGTCGTCCTCGGACGGCTCGTCGTCGTCGGACCCCGCGTCGCCCGAGTCACCCGCGTCGCCCGAATCACCCGATTCACCCGGCTCGCCCGAGGTCTCCGAACCGGCGTCATCGTCCTGGGGCCCGCTCGACCCCCTGGACGAGCCGCCACGGCGACGACGCCGGCGTGAGGACCCGGAGCCGCCTGAGGAGGCCTGCTCGTCGCTGTCGGCATCGTCCGACCCGTCCGAGCCGTCCGAGCCGTGGTCGTCGTCGGTGCCGTGCTGGTCGCTGTCTGCGCCATCGCTGTCGTCCGACGTGCTGTCGGTCGCGTCGTCACCGTCCCCCGGGCGACGACGACGGCCGCGGCCACCGCGACGCCGGCGTGAGCGCGAGCCGTTCCCCTCGTTGTCCTCGCTCGAGCCCGACGAGCCGTCGTCCGGCTCCTCGTCCCCTCCCGGGTCCCCGTCGGGCTGGGCACCGCTGCCACGGCTCGCCGCGTCGTCGGGCAGCGCGATGTCGTCCAGGGCCGCAGGCGCTCCGCCCCCGTCCGAGCGGGAGCCGGAGCCCCGCCCGCGCAGCTGCGCCAGCTCCGTCCCCAGGTCGACGTCGCCCGGCTGACGGATCTTCGCGGCGGTCTCGCTGCTCTCCGGCGCGGGAGGGGTGCCCAGCGGGACGTCGTCCTCGGCGCCGGCGCCGGGCTCGGGCTCGCTCGGCGGGGCGAGGGACCCCGGCGACAAGCGCCTCGAACCCGACCCCGGGGCCTGGCTGGTCGTCTTGCTGGTGGTCTTGCTGCGCGACGGGGCCGCTGAGGTCTCGCGCGCCGGGGCTGCCTGCTGCTGGGCGGAGGACGACGAGCCCGACCGGGCCTCACCGTCCTGGGCTGCGGTGTCCCCACCGCCGGACCGCGACCGACGTGACCGGCGAGCCCGCGGCGGCGCCTGGTCCTCCTGGTCCTCGTCCGCGGAGCGCTGGTCCTGCGAGGACTGGCCCTGCGAGGACTGGCCCCTCGCGGGCTGCCGGCCCGACGAGCGGGAGTCGTCGCCGTCCGAGGGGGCGCCGGCATCGACGTCGGGGGCAGGGCTGCTGGCCGCCTCGACCGCAGCGGGGTCCGGCGCGCCCGCTGGCCGGCTGGCCGCGCGGCGGGGGCGCGGCGAACGGGTGGCCGTCGGTGCCTGGAAGAGCAGCGCGGTGGAGACCGGCCGGGAGGGCTCACCCGCACCGGTCTCGCCCTGGCGAGCGGTGTCGTCAGCCTCGCTCCCGCCGTGCCCCTCGTCCTCCGGCTGCTCGGCCTGGTCGGACGGTTCGCTGCGCCCTGACGCTCCGAGCTGATCGACGGTCGCGTCCTGGGGGGGCTCGACGGGTGTCGGCGGGGCGAAGACGGGCGGGCCCGCCGGTGCGCTCGCCCCGCGGCGGGGGCGGCGGGCCGGAGCTGCTGCTCCGTCCGCGGTCGTGCCGTCCTGGTTCTCCGAGCTGCTCTCCTGCGCCATGGGACTCCCTCGCGGGTCGGAGCGCCACACCGCGTCCGTTCCCGCACTCACCCACCGCCGAGGCGGTGGAAGCCTGGTGTCGCCGACAGGAAGGTGGCGGCGCCGGGACGGCGCCTGCCGATCGACCTGCGGCTCGACCTCGCGCCTGCGGCCCCCGGTGGTCCCGGTCGTGCCGCGACCACCGCGACGTGACCAACCGCGCCTGCCGAGCCACCCCCTGGGGGTGCGGCGGCGCCGGCGAGCCGACGTCCGATGACGCGTGAGGTCGGGTCACCCGGCAGGTGTGGGCTGCCGTGCGTCCGTCCGCACTATGTCACAGAGCCCTCGGTGGAGATCAGAGCGCGCCGCCCCGGCGCCGCCTCAGAGGTAGCGGTCCGGGTCGAAGGAGTCGAGCGGGATGACCCGGACCCGGGGCAGGAGGGTGGTGAACGCGTCGACGTCGGACTCGAGGTCGTAGAGGCGCAGGCCCCGGGTGGACTCGTCCGGAGCGCTCATCCCGTGGGTGGAGAGGGAGGCCAGCCGGATGTTGACGTACTCGCGGAACCCCACCACGCCGACCCGGCGGCGCGCCCCGCTCGGCGAGGGGACGTCGAGGAGGTCGCGCACCTCGTCGATGAAGTCGCCGTCGTGGCTGACGAGGAGCACGTCCCCCTCGCGCTCACCGATGGCCGCGAGCGTGCGCTGGATACCGACGTCGACGACCTTCTCGTCGCCGGACCCCGCCAGCGGGATCGCCCGGTAGCCGATGGCGGTGAGGGCCTGCACGAACGCCATGGGCATCGAGCCGGAGCTGGCGTTGAGGAAGAACAGCCCCCTCGTCGGCTGCGCGAACGTCCGTTCGGCGAAGGAGAGCAGCCGGTCCCACCGCGGGCGCTCGTCCGGCGAGGGCCGGTGACCGAGCAGGGACATGCCGAGGGTCGCGTCGATGTTCTCGCCGTCCACCAGCACGTAGGTCATGGCCGAGCCCGCCTCCGGAGAGGCGTCGGCGCCCGCGGTGGTGGTGGTCACGAGCCCGGGAACCAGATCTCGAGCTCGCGCACGGCAGACTCGACGGAGTCCGAGCCGTGGACGATGTTCTCCTGCGGGCCGTTGCCCCAGTCGCGGCCGAGGTCACCGCGGATGGTGCCCGGCGCGGCCTTCGTGGGGTCGGTGGCGCCCGCCAGGCTCCGGAAGCCCTGGACCACCTGGTGGCCCTCGACCACCAGGGCCACGACCGGCCCCGAGAGCATGAAGTCCACGAGCCCCTCGTAGAAGGGCTTCTCCCGGTGCTCGGCGTAGTGGACGGCGAGCTCGTCACGGGTGGCGGTGCGCTGGACCATCTCGACGACGGTGTAGCCCTTGCCCTCGATCCGACGGAGCACCTCACCGCGCAGGTTGCGGGCGACCGCGTCGGGCTTGAGGAGGACGAGGGTGCGTTCCGGGGCCGTCGGTGAGCTCATGCCTCGGATGTTGCCACGCGCGGGTCGCGGGCCGCCACGGGCTGCCTCCGTGCGAGGGAAGCGGTGCGAGGTTCCCCGCGCTCAGTCGCGTCCGGTGCCCCCGGCGGCGAGGTCGGCGGCCCAGCGCCGCCGGTCCCCGTCGATCTTCGTCCCGATGCGCAGGAACCACAGCCACATGGCCGCGAAGAGGACGCCCATGACGAACATGACCGGGACCACGAGGCCCAGGGCGACGAGCACGAGCTGGAGCACCCAGCCGATCGCGATCCCCCCGGGCCGTCGGACGATGCCTGCCGCCAGGACGAACACCACCGCGAGGACGACGCCCCCGACGAGCAGGGCGGTGCGCGAGAGCCCGCCGTCGCCCGGCACGGTGAGCCCGACGGCGACCAGCGCGGCGAAGAACACGACGACGGCCTCGAGCCCCAGCGCGGCCGCCGCGAGACGCACGGTGATGTTCGGCGGGGGCACCACGAGCTCGCCGTCGTCCGCGCTCCCCCCCGTGCCGTCGTCGCCGGGCCCGTCCCCGGCGACGCTCACCGGTCCGCCCTCAGCAACGTCCGCGCCTCGCCGACGACGGTGACCGAGCCGGTCACCAGCACGCCGCCGCCGATGCCCGACGCGTCGGAGCCCTCACCGGACTCGGCGGCGTCGACCGCCGTGGTGAGCGCGTCGTCCAGGCGGGGCGCCCGCAGGACGCGGTCCTCACCGAAGACCTCCTCGGCGATCTCGGCGAGCTCGTCGACGTCCATGGCCCGCGGAGAAGCGGACGAGGTGATGACGACGCTGGCCAGCGCCGGCTCGAGGACGTCCAGGAGGCCGACCGCGTCCTTGCCGCGCAGCACCGCGACCACGCCCACCAGCGGGCGCAGGTCGAACTCCTCCTCGAGCGCTGCCACGAGGGCCTGGGCACCTCCGACGTTGTGCGCGGCGTCGACGAGCACCACCGGCGAGGTGCGCACCACCTCCAGGCGGCCCGGCGCGCTGGCGTCGGCGAGGGCGGTGCGCACCACCTCGGGCTCCAGCACCCCGTCGGCCGAGCCGCTCCCGCTGGCGCCGCCGAGGAAGGCCTCGACCGCGACCACGGCCAGCGCCGCGTTGGAGGCCTGGTGGCGGCCGTGGACGGGCAGCAGCACGTCGTCGAAGCGGGTCCGGAGCCCCTGGACGGTCAGGAGGGAACCTCCGACGGCGACGGTCCGCGCGACCACGCCGAAGTCGGCGCCCTCGCGCACCGTCGGCGAGTCGGCGCGCACCGCGGCGGACAGCACGGCGTCGGCCACCTCGTCCGGCTGCGCGGCCATCACCGTGACCGCGCCGGACTTGACGATGCCGGCCTTCTCGGCGCCGATCTCCTCGAGGGAGTCCCCCAGGACGTCGGTGTGGTCCAGCGAGACCGGCGTGATGACGGCGACGGCGGGCGCGACGACGTTGGTGGCGTCCCACCTCCCTCCCAGGCCGACCTCCACCACCATGACGTCCACGGGGGCGTCGGCGAACGCGGCGAAGGCGAGGACGGTGAGGACCTCGAAGTACGTCAGCGGCACCTCGCCCGCGGAGCGCAGCCGGCCGTCGACCATCTCGACGTAGGGCGCGACGTCCTCGTAGGCGGCGACGAACGCCTCGTCGGACAGCGGCTCACCGTCGATCGCGACGCGCTCGGTGACGCTGACGAGGTGCGGTGACGTCAGGCGGCCGGTGCGCAGGTTCATCTCGCGCAGCAGCCGTTCGACGTAGCGCACCGTGGACGTCTTGCCGTTGGTCCCCGCCACGTGGATCACCGGCGCGGCCAGGTGGGGGTCGCCGAGGAGGGCGAGCGC
>JARICT010000054.1 GCA_029257185.1 Quadrisphaera sp. | reverse complement strand
GACGGAGGTGGCCCCATGACCGTGCCGATGACCGTCCGCATCCTGCCCACGGGCGTCATGCAGACCGACCAGACCTGGCTGCTGCTCAAGGGCGGGCAGACCATCGTCGACCGCCACCACCGCGACGCGCCGCCGCCGTGGGTCGACTGCCCCACGCACGCCGTGCTCATCGACCACCCCGAGGGCCGCGTGCTGTGGGACACCGGCGTCCCCCGCGACTGGGAGCAGCGCTGGGAGCCCACCGGTTTCCACGACTTCTTCCCCGTCACCGACGACCCGGCCGGTCCCGGCTACCTCGACGGGGCGATCGCGGCCCTGGAGCTGGCACCCTCCGACATCGACCTCCTGGTGCTCTCCCACCTGCACTTCGACCATGCCGCCAACGCCTCGCTGTTCGCCGGCGGCAAGACCCGCATCCTCGCCAGCAGCGACGAGATCGAGGGGGCGCGGGCCATCGAGGGCTACTCGGCCGGCGCCCACATCGTCAGCGACTACGCCGGCCTCGACCTCGAGCCCGTCAGCGGCGACGTCGAGCTGCTGCCCGGCGTCAAGCTCATCCAGACCCCCGGCCACACCTGGGGGACGATGTCGCTGCAGGTCGACCTCCCGGAGGAGGGCACGAAGATCTTCGCCTCCGACGCCGTCTACCTCTCCGAGAGCTGGGGCCCGCCCGCCGTCGGCGCGGCCATCGTGTGGGACAACCTGCGGTGGCTGGAGTCGGTGGAGAAGCTGCGCGGCATCGTCGAGCAGACCGGCGCCGAGATCATCTTCGGTCACGACGCCGGGCAGTACGACGCCATGCGCCTCTCGCCCGAGGGGGTCTACCGCTGATGGTGCTCTACGACTTCACGTGCGCCGAAGGCCACCGCTTCGAGGCGGGCGTCGCCACGATGGCCTCGCCGGCGCCACCGTGCCCGTCCTGTGGCGCGACGGCGCAGCCGCGTCCGGCGGCCGTGCGCCTCGGCGGGGCGAGCGCCGGCACCCCGCGCGAGGCCATGCCGCGCAGCTGGGAGGGCGTGGCCGGCGGCGACCCCTCGGTGCTCGACGGCTGGCGCCAGGTGGCCCAGCGCCGCGAGCGCGAGGAGGCCCGCCACCCCGAGCTCGCCGGTGACCGCCGCCCGGTCCTGGCGCACGAGGGCGTCTTCGCCGCGAAACCGCTGCGCGCCGGCGACGACGTCGGGGCGGCGCTCGCCTCCGCACGCCGACGCAGCGACGCGACCGGTGGCGCTGGGTCGCCGGCCACCGGGAGCGCGTCGTGAAGATCACCGGAGCGGTCCTCACCGAGACCGGCCGGTCCGGGCCCTGGGCGGACAGCCGACCGATCACCGTGATGGACCTCGAGCTCGACGAGCCGGGGCCCGACGAGCTGCTGGTGCGCATCGAGGCGGCGGGCCTGTGCCACTCGGACCTGTCCGTCGTCGACGGCAACCGGGTCCGTCCGCTGCCCATGCTGCTGGGCCACGAGGCGTGCGGCCGCGTGGAGGGCGTCGGACCCGGCGGCGACGAGGGGATGGTCGGGCGCCGGGTGGTGATGACGTTCCTGCCCCGGTGCGGGGAGTGCGCCGCGTGCGCCACCGACGGCCTGGTGCCGTGCACCCCGGGCAGCGCCGCCAACAACGCCGGGACCCTGCTGAACGGTGACCGCCGACTGCACGCCGCGGACGGCTCCGACGTCCACCACCACGTGGGGGTCTCCGGGTTCGCGACGCACGCCGTGGTGGACCGCCGCTCGGTGGTGCCCGTCGAGGACGACGTCCCGCCGGCGATCGCCGCCGTCCTGGGGTGCGCGGTGCTCACCGGCGGCGGGGCCGTGCTCAACGCCGGCAGGCCCGAGCCGGGGCAGACCACGATCGTCGTCGGCCTGGGCGGTGTGGGGATGTCGGCGCTGCTCGTGGCGCTCGCCCACGGCGCCGGGCCGGTGGTCGGGGTCGACGCCGTCCCCGAGAAGCTCGACCGCGCCCGCGAGCTGGGAGCCGTGCAGGCGTGGACGCCGGCGGAGGCGGTGGAGCACGGGGTCGACGCGCCCGTCGTCGTCGAGGCGGCCGGCAACGCCCGCGCCTTCGAGACCGCGCTGGCGCTCACCGGGGTGGGCGGGCGCACCGTCACCGTCGGGCTGCCGTCGCCCGACGCGCGGGCGTCGGTCTCCCCGCTGGCGCTGGTGGCCGGGGCCCGCACGGTCGTCGGCAGCTACCTCGGCACGTCCGTGCCGTCCCGGGACGTCCCCACCTACGCGCAGATGTGGCGCGAGGGGCGCCTGCCCGTCGAGGAGCTGGTGACCTCGCGGATCGCCCTGGACGCGATCAACGCCGGGATGGACGACCTCGCCGGCGGCACGGTGCTGCGTCAGATCATCGAGATGTGACGCAGTGCGCGCCCGAGCGCCGCGGGATCAGCGCTGGGGCAGACGGTCCGTGATCGCGGTCACCCCGCGCAGGAACCCCGCGGCCCACCGCGCCTGAGCGGTCTTCTCGAGCTCGGCGACCTCGATGTCGATGTGGTGCTCGACCCCGACGTGCTCGAGCACCGCGGACGCCGCCTGGCGGCCCGAGACGGCGGCCTGCTCCATCGTGGGGATCTTCCACTTGCCGGGGACGGTGACGACCTCGCCGGCCAGGAAGACCCCGGGCAGCCTCGTGGTG
>JARICT010000165.1 GCA_029257185.1 Quadrisphaera sp. | reverse complement strand
TGCCCGCACCAGCACCCGACCGCACCAAGTCCCTCGACGCAGCCCTCGCGCAGATCGACAAGTCCTTCGGCAAGGGCTCGGTCATGCGCCTGGGCGACGACGTCCGGCCGCCGATCGCCGTCATCCCCACCGGCGCCATCGCCCTCGACGTCGCGCTCGGCATCGGGGGCCTGCCCCGGGGCCGCGTGGTCGAGATCTACGGCCCGGAGTCCTCGGGCAAGACGTCGCTCGCCCTGCACGCGGTGGCCAACGCCCAGAAGGGTGGGGGCATCGCGGCCTTCATCGACGCCGAGCACGCGCTGGACCCGGAGTACGCCAAGAAGCTCGGCGTGGACACCGACGCCCTGCTGGTCTCCCAGCCGGACACCGGGGAGCAGGCGCTCGAGATCGCGGACATGCTGATCCGCTCCGGCGCCATCGACATCATCGTCATCGACTCCGTCGCCGCCCTGGTGCCGCGCGCGGAGATCGAGGGCGAGATGGGCGACAGTCACGTCGGCCTCCAGGCCCGCCTGATGTCGCAGGCGCTGCGCAAGATCACCGGTGCGCTGAGCAACTCCGGGACGACTGCGGTGTTCATCAACCAATTGCGGGAAAAAATCGGTGTGATGTTCGGCTGCTTCTCCTACTCCACCCGCGTGACGCTGGCCGACGGCAGCACCGAGAAGATCGGGAAGATCGTCAACCAGAAGCTGGACGTCGAGGTGCTCAGCTACGACGCGCGGCTCGACAAGGTCGTGCCCAAGAAGGTGACCGACTGGTACGACAACGGGCCAGCAGAGCGTTTCCTGCAGATCACCGCCGAGAAGTCCGGTGGCAACGGACGCTCCCAGTTCGCCGCCACCGAGAACCACCTGGTGCGGACGCCGGGTGGTTGGCGTGAGGCGGGCGAGCTCCTGGCCGGCGACCGCGTCCTCGTCGCCGAGAAGGTCAGGCTCTCCCCCCAGCAGTCGCAGACGATCCTCGGCGGGCTCATGGGCGACGGGCACCTGGCCCCCAACCCCCGTGGCCGCCACGGGGTCCGCTATCGCATGGGTCACGGCTCCGCCCAGGCTGACTACGTGGACTGGAAGGCGTCGATGCTCGGCAACATCGAGCAGACGCGCACGGTCCGGCCCAACGGCGCGGTCCACGTCGACATCACCCCGCTCCCCGAGCTCGCGGAGCTCAGGGAGGTCGTCTACTGGGGTGACGGCAAGAAGCACCTCACGGAGGAATACCTCAAGACCCTCACCCCGCTGGCGCTCGCGGTCTGGTACATGGACGACGGCGGCTTCTCCCTCCGTTCCAAGGGTGTGCAGGCGAGGACCGAGGGTGGTTCGGGCCGCATCGAGATCTGCGTCCAGGCGATGAGCGAGCCCTCGCAGGAGCGGGTGGCCTCGATGCTCCGGGACACCTACGGCGTCGACTGCCGGCTCGCACCGCGAGGCGCTGCGCAGCAGGCCACCATCACGATGACCCGGGCCGGGACCGACCGCTTCATGGAGATCGTGGCACCGTTCGTCCACCCGTCGATGGAGCACAAGCTGCTCCCGCGCTTCCAGGGTCGGTTCGCGGTGGAGCCGGAGCTCATCGAGCCCACCACGCGCCCGGTCCCGGCCAAGGTGCTCGACGTGCACGTCAAGCCGCAGACGCGCTCCATGCACCGCTTCGACATCCAGGTCGACGGCACGCACAACTACTTCGTCGATGGGGTGATGGTCCACAACAGCCCCGAGACGACCACCGGCGGGAAGGCGCTGAAGTTCTACGCCTCGGTCCGCCTCGACATCCGTCGGATCGAGACGCTGAAGGACGGCACGGAGCCCGTCGGCAACCGCACCCGCGTCAAGGTCGTGAAGAACAAGGTCTCGCCGCCGTTCAAGCAGGCCGAGTTCGACATCCTCTACGGCATCGGCATCTCCCGTGAGGGCGGGCTCATCGACATGGGCGTGGAGCAGGGATTCGTCCGCAAGTCCGGTGCCTGGTACACCTACGAGGGCGACCAGCTGGGCCAGGGCAAGGAGAACGCGAGGGCTTTCCTGCGCGACAACCCCGACCTCGCCGACGAGCTGGAGCGCAAGATCAAGGAGAAGCTCGGCGTCGGCCCTCAGCCGGAGGTCGCCCAGGAGACCAAGGACGGGAAGAACGGCGCGACCGACAAGGACGGCAACGTCGTCACCGTGGACTTCTGAGGCGCTCGCAGCACCCTGAGGCGCAGAGCAGGAGCAGGATGGACGAGGCGGCGCAGAGCGACGAGCGGGCACGAGCCCGCACGATCGTCCTGCGCCGCCTCGCCGCGTCACCCCGCAGCCGCGCCGAGCTCGCCCGGAGCCTGGCCGAGAAGGACGTCCCGGCGGACGTGGCGCGGGAGGTCCTCGACCGGTACACCGAGCTGCAGCTCATCGACGACCAGGTCTACGCCGACCTGGTGGTGCGCTCGAAGCAGTCCACGAAGGGCCTGGCTCGGCGCGGTCTGGCTCACGAGCTGAAGCGCCGCGGCGTGGGCGACGCCGAGGCGAGCCGGGCGCTGGACCAGGTTGACGCCGACCTGGAGCGGACCACGGCCGCGGAGCTCGTCGAGCGCCGGCTGCGCTCCATGACCCAGCTCGACCGGGCCACCGCGACGCGGCGCCTGGTGGGGATGCTCGCCCGCAAGGGCTACGACGGCGCGACGGCCATGGCTGTGGTGCGCGAGGCGCTCGAGCAGACCCCTGGGAGCGGTGAGGGCGACGATCGCCGGACCGTCGACGGCGACGGGCAACCTGACGAGTCGTGACGGAGAGGCGGGCAGCTCAGCTCCTCGCCGCCCGGTCCGGGCGGTCGTCACCGCGTGGTCCCCACCACCCCCGTCCATGGTGCCGAGGTCTGTCGAGCGGGGATCAGCAGCGGGCGACACGCCGGGAGACCCGGCACCTACTCCCCGCTCGAGGGGGAGACGTAGCACCTGCTCCCCGTTGGAGAGGGCGCGCCGCACCAGCTCCCCGGTCGAGGTGCCGCGACCGCACCGGGTCCCCGCTCGACAGCGGCGATCAGGTGGCGTTGGCCGCTGTGACCTCGTCGTCCTCGTCGACCGGGCTGCTCTTGGACCCCCGCGACAGCCGCTTCTCCACCCAGACGGCGAGGCGGCTGAGCAGCAGGCAGAGGACGATGAAGATGAGCGCGATGACCGCGTAGGTCTGCAGCGGGTTGTCGAGGTTCCGTCGGATGAGGTCGCCCTGGTAGAGCGTGTCCTCGAGCCCGGTGAGGACGATGGAGCCGATCGCGGTGTCCTTGAGGATGACGACGAGCTGGCTGATGAGCGCCGGGAGCATCGACCGGAAGGCCTGGGGCAGCTGGACGAGGCGCATGGTCTGCCCGCGGGTGAGGCCGACGGCGAGCGCGGCCTCCTTCTGACCCTGGGGCAGGGTGATCACCCCGGCGCGCAGGATCTCGCTGATGACCACGGAGTTGTAGGCCGTCAGCCCCACGACGAGGAACCAGAACTGGTCGACGTCGAGGCCGATGATCGGGAGCAGGACGCTGGCGAAGACGATCGTCACCACCACGGGCAACCCACGCAGCAGCTCGACGACACCCACGACGGGGATCCGGGCGATGCGGCCCAGCTGCAGGCGGAGCACCGCGATCACCACCCCGATGAGCAGCGAGGCGACCATGGCGACGCCCGCGGCACGCAGCGTCAACGACAGCCCGGAGCCGATGAGCCCCCACACCAGCGGGAACTCCTCGGTCCCCGGGTTGACCAGCGGAGCCCACAGCTCGCCGGAGAACTGACCGGCGTCGACGAGCCGCAGCACCACCAGCGTCAACCCCGCGAGGATGAGGACGGCGGCGACGATGCTGGCGATGAGCACCCGCCGCCGGGCTCTGGGCCCGGGGGCGTCGAAGAGGACCGAGCTGCTCATCGCGCCACCGCCAGCTTCCGTTCGGCCAGCGCCAGCAGCGCTCCGGCTGTGAGGGTGATGAGCAGGTATCCCACCGCCATGCCCGTCACCGTGGGGAGGAAGGCGTAGCCCTGGGCGCTCGTCAGCCGGTTGTAGGCGCTGAACAGGTCCCCGCCCACCCCGGCGGCGCCGACGATGGCCGAGTTCTTCATCATGGCGATCTGCACGTTGCCGACCGGCGGCACGACGGCGCGCAGGGCCTGGGGCAGCACCACGAGGGTCAGCGTCTGGCCGAAGTTCAGACCGACGGACCGGGCCGCCTCCGCCTGCCCCGACGCGACGGTGTTGATGCCGCCGCGCAGGGCCTCGCAGACGAAGGCCGCCGTGTACACGGTGAGCCCGACGGTCCCGAACACGTAGAAGCTGGCGTTGATGCCCACCGCGGGGATGCCGAAGGCGATGAAGAAGAGCAGCACCGCCAGCGGGGTGTTGCGGAAGACGGACACGTAGAAGGTGCCCAACCCGCGCAGCAGCGGGATGGGGGAGACGCGGCAGACGGCGACGACCGTCCCGAGGACCAGCGAGCCGACCAGCGCCCAGCCGATGATGCCGAGCGATCGGACGAACCCGCTGACCCACAGGTCCCAGTTGTCGGTGACGACGTCCACTCAGCCCACCTCCTCCGCCGATCCGCCGCGCTGCCGGGTCACCTCCGGCTCAGCCGCAGTCCTCGAGCGTGGGCAGCTCCGGGGTCTCGGCGCCCTCGGCCTTGCCGGCCGTCGAGGTCCACGCCTCCTCGTACGAGCCGTCCTCCGAGGCCTCGGTGAGCGCCTCGTTGATGAACTCGCAGAACGCGGTGTCGCCCTTGGGGTACCCGATGCCGTAGGGCTCCTCGGTGAACTGCTTGCCGACCAGCTTGAACTTGTCGGGCTCGTCGGAGACGTAGCCGAGGAGGATGACGTTGTCGGTGGTGGTGGCCGCCACCTGACCGGTGCCCATGGCGGTGACGCAGTCGTCGTAGCCGCCGAACTCCACGAGCTGGTCGGGCGCGGCGAGGTACTCACGGATGGTCTCGGCCGGGGTGGAGCCGGTCACGGAGCAGATCTTCTGGTCCGGGTTGGCCGCGAGGTCCTCGGGACCCTTGATGGCGTCGTTGTCCTTGTTGACCATGATCTGCTGGCCGGCCACGTAGTAGGGCCCGGCGAACCCGACCCGTTCCTTGCGCTTGTCGTTGATGGTGTACGTCGCGGCGATCATGTCGACGTCGCCGTTGGCGATGAGGTCTTCCCGCTGCGCCGACTCGGCCTCCACCCAGGTGATCGCGTCGGGCTCGATGCCCAGCTTGCCGGCGACGTACTCACCGATCTTGACGTCGAAGCCCTCGGGGGAGCCGGACAGGCCCTTCTCGCCGAAGCCGGGCTGGTCGAACTTCGTGCCGATCTTGATGGTCCCGGCCTCGGCCAGCGTCGCCATCGTGGAGCCGGCCTCGAACTCCGAGGCGTCGGTGGGTGTGGCCCCGGCCTCGGACGAGCCCTCGGAGCCGCCGCCGCAGGCGGAGAGGGTCAGGGCGGCGGCGGCCATGGCGGCGGCGACGGCGGTGCGGTGGGTTCTCATGGGTCTCTCCTCGGTGAGAAGCGGTCAGCGCGCCGGGAGGCGGGCGCCGCGGGGACGCGGACGGGTCAGTGGGTGAGGATCTTGGACAGGAAGTCCTTCGCCCGCGCCGACGTCGGCGCGGTGAAGAACGTCTCGGGCTCGGCCTGCTCGACGATCTCGCCGTCGGCCATGAACACCACACGGTCGGCGGCCTTGCGGGCGAAGCCCATCTCGTGGGTGACGACGACCATGGTCATGCCCGACTGCGCGAGCGTCGTCATGACGTCGAGCACCTCGTTGATCATCTCTGGGTCGAGGGCGGAGGTGGGCTCGTCGAACAGCATGACCTTGGGGTCCATGGCCAGCGCCCTCGCGATGGCCACGCGCTGCTGCTGGCCCCCGGAGAGCTGGGCGGGCAGCTTGTCAGCCTGGTTGCCGATGCCGACCCGGTCGAGCAGCTCCCTGCCGCGCTTCTGCGCCGCGGACTTCGAGACCTTGCGCGCCTTGATCGGCCCGAGGGTCACGTTGTCGAGGATCGAGAGATGGGCGAAGAGGTTGAAGGACTGGAACACCATGCCGACGTCGGCGCGCAGGGTGGCGAGCTCCTTGCCCTCCGCGGGCAGCGGCTGGCCGTCGAGGGTGATGGACCCGGAGTCGACGGTCTCCAGGCGGTTGATGGTGCGGCACAGCGTCGACTTGCCGGAACCGGACGGCCCGATGACCACCAGCACCTCGCCGGAGTGCACGGTGAGGTTGATGTCCTTGAGCACGTGCAGCGGGCCGAAGTGCTTCTGGACGTCGTCGAGCACGACGAGCGGGCGACCGGTGGCCGGTACCTGGCCCTCGTCGGTCAGCGGTGTGCTCATGTCAGGGGACGGTAGGGCCACGAGCCCGGCTGTGGGCACCGGGGGTGGCCCACCGGGGCACGACCGTGATCACTTCGTGACCTGACGGCCGCCAGGAGAGCAGCCCGTCACTCAGCGTCGCGGGCGGCGGCTCGACGTGGGGAGGCCGAACTCGGTGCGGACCCCGCGCGAGAACAGCACGCTGTCCGGGGTCCGGGCGGCGAGGTCCGGGAACCCGGCTCCGGCCAGCAGGCTGTCGTCCAGCCCGAGCACCGTGGCCTCTTCCAGCGGCCAGGCGCCGTGGGTGTTGGGGACGTACCAGTCCTGGCGCAGGTGACGCACGTGCAGCCCCCACCGCGCCGTGAGGTGGTCCGCCAGGTCGTCGTGGCGCGGCGCCGGCGCACCGCCCAGCCCCAGGTGGATCCGGGTGCCGCCGCGCCCGCCGCCGGGAGCGGGGGAGCCGTCGAGCGAGGTCGGCAGCGACGACAGCGGCCCATGCCGCGGCCAGGTCCGGTAGACCACCTCGGCGGCCCCGCCGACGGCGCGCTCGTCGTACGCCATCTGCGACCAGCGGTACGGCAGGCCGAACGTCGCCCGCGCCCCGGCGACCACGGCGAGGCGGTCCGCGTCCAGGGAGGCGAACACGATGCCGCGGCGACCCGTGGCGTCCACGGTGTAGAAGCGCACGTTCGTCTCCAGGAAGGTGCCGAGCCACGGCACCCCCGGCAGGGGGCCGGGGCCGGCGCCGACCATGCGGAACGGGATCAGCCCCACCCACGTGCGCCCCTCGCGGACGTCGGGCACCACGCCCGGCGGGAGCAGGGGCGCGACCCGCGCGGGGTCCACCGCCCAGTGCAGGAAGGCGATGTCGAGCCAGCGCTGGTTCATCATGACGGGGCCGTGCAAGGTCGGGGCGGAGCCCAGGGGCTCGACGGTCGCCGGCGCGCCGGCCGCGGGCTCTTCCACGGGCCCAGTCTCCACCGCCTGCCCCGTCGTCACCTCTCGCGCGCCGTCCGCGGGCCGCGGCGGGCGCCGCGGGCGATCCCTACGATGGAGGCCGTGGTCGCCGCCCTCGCCCCGGAGCTGTCCTCCGGTCCCCCTCCCGCACAGCCCGCCCGCACCTACGCCGTGCGCACCTACGGGTGCCAGATGAACGTCCACGACTCCGAGCGGATGGCCGGCCTCCTCGAGGGCGCCGGCTACGCCCGCGCGAGCGAGGCCGCGGCGGGTGACGACGACGTCGACGTCCTCGTCATCAACACCTGCGCGGTGCGCGAGAACGCCGACAACCGCCTGTACGGCAACCTCGGGCACCTCGCCTCGGTGAAGGCCGGGCGCCCCGGCGGGATGCAGATCGCCGTCGGCGGGTGCCTGGCCCAGAAGGACCGCGAGCGCATCGTCGACCGAGCCCCGCACGTGGACGTCGTCTTCGGCACCCACAACACCGGGTCGCTCCCTGCCCTGCTGGACCGTGCGCGCCACAACGGCGAGGCAGCGGTGGAGATCCTCGAGGCGCTGGAGACCTTCCCCTCCGCGCTGCCGGCCGCGCGGGAGTCCGCGGCGAGCGGCTGGGTGTCGATCTCCGTGGGGTGCAACAACACCTGCACGTTCTGCATCGTCCCGTCGCTGCGCGGCAAGGAGAAGGACCGCCGGCCCGGCGACGTGCTCGCCGAGGTGGAGGCCCTCGTCGCCGACGGCGCCCTCGAGGTGACCCTCCTGGGGCAGAACGTCAACACCTACGGGGTGGGCTTCGACGACGCGTCGGCCCGCAGGAGCGCCTTCTCCGACCTGCTGCGAGCCTGCGGCCGCGTCGAGGGGCTCGAGCGGGTGCGCTTCACCAGCCCGCACCCGGCCTCCTTCACCGACGACGTCATCGAGGCGATGGCGCAGACGCCCAACGTCATGCCGCAGCTGCACATGCCGCTGCAGTCCGGCTCCGACGCGGTGCTGCGGGCCATGCGCCGCAGCTACCGCTCGGCGCGCTTCCTCGGCATCCTCGACCGGGTGCGGGCCGCGATGCCGGACGCGGCGGTGACCACCGACATCATCGTGGGCTTCCCCGGCGAGACCGAGGACGACTTCGCCGCCACCCTCGACGTCGTGCGCGCCTCGCAGTTCTCCTCCGCCTACACCTTCAAGTACTCCCCGCGCCCCGGCACCCCGGCGGCCACGATGGGCGACCAGGTCCCCCCGGAGGTGGTCTCGGAGCGGTACGTGCGCCTCGTCGAGGCGGTCGAGGAGGGCGCGCTCGCGGGGGCCCGCGCGCAGGTGGGGCGCCGCGTCGAGGTGCTCGTGGGCGACGCCGTCGGGCGCAAGGACGCGGAGAACCACCGGATCTCGGGGCGCGCCCGAGACGGCCGCCTCGTCCACGCACGGGTGCCCGACGGCGGCGCCGTGCCCCGGCCCGGAGACGTCGTCGACGTGGTGGTCACCTCCGCGGCCCCCCACCACCTCATGGCCGACGCGCCGGCGGGCTGGTCGGTGCGCCGCACCCGGGCCGGCGACGCCCACGACCGGCGGGCAGCCGCGTCGTGCGCGCCGCCCAGCGCGAACGCCGGCGGTGGGAGCGTCTCTCGCGTCGTGCTCGGCATGCCGAGGACCCGCCAGGACCCCTGAGCGCCACGCCACACCGGAGCCACGCTCACGGCGCGGGGCCGGGCGGCGTGCGGACGGGGGTCACCGTCGGCCACACTGTGCTCCTGCACCTCGGCGCATGGTCGAGGTGCTGGCAGATGAGGAGCCGACGATGACTGTCCGCCGCGTCACCACCGACCGGAGCCGCCCGCGCACCGCGGCGCTGCTCGCCGCCCTCGCCGGCGGGGGCCTTCTCCTCGCGGGCTGCTCGAGCCCGACACCGGAGCCCGCGCCCACCGAGACCGTGACCGAGAGCGCCTCGCCGAGCTCCTCGGCCTCCAAGCCCGCCGCGGCCGCCGGTGAGCCGTTCGGTGCGGGCTGCTCGTCGCTGCCGAACGGCGGCAAGGTGCCGCAGGACGCCTCGCTGACCGACGTGCTGGGGCAGTTCCCGCAGCTCTCCGCCTTCGCCTCGGCCGTCGACGGCTCCCAGGTGCAGCAGCAGATCGAGGAGGCCGGGGACGTCACGGTGTTCGCCCCCACGGACACCGCCTTCACCGCGCTGATCTCCTCCAACCCGCGCCTGCTGCTCAAGCCGGACGAGCTGGCGAAGGTCCTGCAGTACCACGTGGTGCGCGAGCGGCTCACCGAGGAGGAGCTGCCCGGCAGCTTCCCGACGCTGGCCGGCTCCGACGTGAGCATCACCGGCGCGGACGGCACGTACGTCGTCGACGGGGAGACCGCGATCACGTGCGGCGGCATCGGGGCCGAGAACGTCACCATCAACGTCGTCAGCTCGGTGCTGTCCCCGCCCAGCAGCTGACCACGCTGCCGCCGGCCGAGCAGCCGCCCCGTCGCGGCCCGTCAGGGCCTGCCATGGCCCAGGAGCCCCATGACCGCGCGACCCGTCCGCTTCCCCGAGACCTTCGCGTGGGGCGTCGCCACCGCCTCCTACCAGATCGCGGGGGCGGTGGCGCAGGGCGGACGGACGCCGAGCATCTGGGACACCGTCAGCCACGCGCCGCGGAACACCCTCGGCGGTGACACCGGTGACGTGGCCGACGACCACCACCACCGCTCCGCCGCCGACGTGGCCATCATGGCGGACCTCGGCGTGGAGGCCTACCGGTTCTCCCTCGCGTGGCCGCGCATCACCCCGGGCGTCACCGTCTCCTCGACGAGCTGCACGGTGCCGGCATCGCGCCGGCCACCACGCTCCACCACGGGGACCTCCCCCAGGTCCTCGAGAACGCGGGCGGCTGGGCGGACCCCGCCACGGCGGAGCGGTTCGGCGAGTACGCCGCCGTCGTCGCCGAGCACCTCGGTGACCGTCCCACCATGGCCATCACGCTCAACGAGCCATGGTGCGCGGCCTACCTCGGCCGCTTCCTCCCGGCCACCGCGTCGCCGGAGGACGCGGACGCCGTACGGCAGGTGGACGGCCTGCAGGACCGGGTGGTCATCGACCCCGTGCTGCACGGCAGGTACCCGGCAGACGTCCTGGAGGACACCGCCGCCGTCACCGGATGGTCCTTCGTGCGCGACGGCGATCACAAGGGTGCTGACGGTCACGGGGACGGGGCGGCGAGCCCCTGGGTCGGCGCCGTCGCGGCGGCGGTCGACGCTGGTGCGGACGTGCGCGGGTACCTCGTGTGGTCCCTGTTGGACAACTTCGAGTGGGCCCACAGGTACTCCCAGCGCTCAGGGATCGTCCACGTGGACCCCGAGACCCAGGCGCGGACGGTCAAGGACAGCGGAGGTGGTACGCAGAGATGATCGCTAACAACAGAGAGTGACTCTGGGCGACCCTGGGGAGGGTTGTTACCCATCTGTAGCCGCCCGGACCTCTCCGTGGCGATCTCCTGTGGCACCCTGATGACGCACCACGGAGCGGACCCCGGAGCTGGTCCGCTCGCCCGGCGGGACCACACCCGCCACCGGGACCCGCAGCCGCGGGACGGTCGGCCCCTAGCAGTGGTATGACCCTGCTGGCCCCCGGATCGTCGCTCGTCCGTGCCCCGCGCGGACGTCAGGGAGGACCCGCCCATGTGGCAGTACATCCTCGACCGCCGCGAGCAGATCGCCGTCCAGGCGTTCCAGCACGCGAGCCTGGTCGTGCAGTGCGTCGCGGTCGGCGCGCTCATCGCCGTCGTCGTCGCGATGCTCGTCTACCGCAGCAAGGCCGGGACGTCCGCGGCCAACAGCCTCTCCGCCATCGGGCTGACGATCCCCTCGTTCGCCCTGCTGGGCGTGCTGCTCGTCCCCTTCGGCTTCGGCATCGCCCCGGCGTTCATCGCCCTGACCTTCTACGCCACCCTGCCGATCCTCCGCAACGCGGTCGTCGGGCTCACCGAGGTGGACCAGTCCCTCGTGGAGTCCGCGCGCGGCATGGGCATGAGCCGGGTCCGCACCCTCCTCCAGGTCGAGCTCCCGCTCGCCTGGCCGGTGATCCTCGCCGGCATCCGCACCTCCACCCAGATGGTGATGGGCATCGCCGCCATCGCCGCCTACGTCCTGGGGCCCGGCCTGGGCTCCTTCATCTTCACCGGCCTCTCGCGCCTCGGCGGCGCCAACGCCCTGAACTCCACCCTGGTCGGCACGTTCGCGGTCGTCGTCGTCGCTGTGATCGTCGACGTCCTGCTCGTCGTCGTCGGCCGCCTGACCACCTCGAGGGGTATCCGTGTCTGAGACCATGACCCATACCGACCAGCACTCCAGCGACGACCAGGGCGGCCGCACGATCAGCGGCGTCAAGATCGTCCTGGAGGGCGTGACCAAGCGCTACTCGGACAAGGGCACGGCTGCCGTCGAGTCCGTCGACCTCGAGATCCCCGCCGGGCAGACCGTCATGTTCGTCGGCCCCTCGGGCTGCGGCAAGACCACCCTGCTGAAGATGCTCAACCGCCTCATCGAGCCCAGCGGCGGCAGGATCTACCTCGGTGACGAGGACGTCACCGACCAGGACCCCGACGAGCTGCGCCGGCGCATCGGCTACGTCATCCAAGCCGGCGGCCTCTTCCCCCACATGACGGTGGGGACCAACGTCGGGATGGTCCCCAAGATGCTCAAGTGGGACAAGCAGCGCATCGCCGAGCGCACCGACGAGCTCCTCGACCTCGTCGGGCTCGACCCGGACCAGTACCGCGACCGCTACCCGCGCGAGCTCTCCGGCGGGCAGCAGCAGCGTGTGGGCGTCGCCCGAGCGCTGGCCGCCGACCCGCCGGTCCTCCTCATGGACGAGCCGTTCGGCGCGGTGGACCCGATCACCCGTCAGCGCCTGCAGGACGAGCTGATCCGGATCCAGGAGGAGCTGGGGAAGACCATCGTCTTCGTCACCCACGACATCGACGAGGCCGTCAAGCTCGGCGACAAGATCGTCATCTTCGACGTGGGCGCCCGGGTGGCCCAGTACGACACCCCCGAGGCGATCCTCGCCGACCCCGCGGACGACTACGTCGCCGACTTCATCGGGGCCGGCGCGACCCTCAAGGCGCTCAGCCTCAAGCGCGTGCACCAGGCCGAGCTCCTCCACCCCCTCATGGTGAAGGTCGGGAGCGACCCGGCGGCCGTCGTGGCCGAGGCCACCGCGGCGGGACAGAAGTACGTGATCGTCGTCGACGAGCGCGACCGCCCGGTCGCGTGGCCGTCCCTGAGCGAGCTCGAGCGGTCCGGCCGGGTACCGCCGACCATCGACGAGGACCTGCCCGTCGTGGGCCGGAGCGCCACGCTCAACGACGCCCTCGACACGATGCTCGTCGCCTCGCAGGGCGGCGTCATCGTCACCGGCCGCCAGGGAGCCGTC
>JARICT010000122.1 GCA_029257185.1 Quadrisphaera sp. | reverse complement strand
GCTTCATCGCCGGGCTGCTCGGCCTCGCGCTCTCCGAGGGCGCCTACATGTCCGAGGTGGTCCGCGGCGGCATCCAGGCGGTGGACCCGGGCCAGGCCGAGGCGGCGAGCGCCCTGGGGATGGGCCGAGGACGCACCATGCGGCGCATCGTGCTCCCGCAGGCGATGCGGGTCATCATCCCGCCCACCGGCAACGAGCTCATCGCGATGCTCAAGGACACCTCGCTGCTCATCGCGGTGCCGGTGACCACCGAGCTGAGCTTCCAGCTGCAGGCGGTGGGCGCGCGCACCTTCCAGGTGATCCCCATGGCCGTCGCCTCCATCCTCTGGTACCTGGCGCTGGCGAGCGTCCTCATGGTCGGTCAGCACTTCCTCGAGAAGCGGTTCAACCGCGGCGTAGGCACGCGGGAGACCCGGGCGCAGCGCGGTGCGCGCCGCGCGGCAGAGACAGGAGCGGTGCGATGAGCACGGTCGCGAGCAGCACGTCCTCCGGACCGGGGGGGCCTGCGCCGGGCACCCGCGGGGAGCCGATGGTGCGCGCCGAGGCGGTGTGCAAGGCCTTCGGCCACGTCAAGGTGCTCAAGGGCATCGACCTGGAGGTCCACCCGGGTGAGGTGATGTGCATCCTCGGACCGTCGGGCTCGGGCAAGTCGACGTTCCTGCGCTGCATCAACCACCTGGAGCAGATCAACGCGGGACGGCTCTGGGTCGACGGCTCGCTCGTCGGGTACCGGGAGAAGGGCGGGCGCCTGCACGAGCTCCACGACCGTGACGTGGCGGCGCAGCGCCGCGACATCGGCATGGTCTTCCAGCGCTTCAACCTCTTCCCGCACATGACGGCCCTGGAGAACGTCGTCGAGGCGCCCGTCGGCGTCAAGCGGGTCTCGAGGGCCGCGGCGCGGGCCAAGGGCGCCGAGCTGCTCGAGCGGGTCGGTCTCGGGGACAAGGTGCACTCCTACCCCAGCCAGCTCTCCGGGGGCCAGCAGCAGCGCGTCGCGATCGCCCGGGCGCTGGCGATGGAGCCGAAGCTCATGCTCTTCGACGAGCCGACCTCGGCGCTCGACCCCGAGCTGGTGGGCGAGGTGCTCGACGTGATGCGTGGGCTGGCCCGCAGCGGCATGACCATGGTGGTGGTCACCCACGAGATCGGCTTCGCCCGCGAGGTCGGCGACACGCTGGTGTTCATGGACGACGGCGTCGTGGTCGAGGCGGGCGACCCGCAGGAGGTCATCGCGAACCCGCAGCACGAGCGGACGAAGACGTTCCTGTCCAAGGTGCTCTGAGCACCACGCACCTCGGTCCCTGGCGCGATGCCCCGGTGTGCACCACGATGACGGTGACCTTTGAGGAGGTGGTCACATGACCACGACGCAGGACGGGCCCGAGGACGGGCTCGAGGACGGGGCCCACGAGACCGACGGTGGCACGGGCGGCGTGGTCGTCGCCTACGACGGGTCGGAGGGCGCGCGGGCCGCCCTGACCTGGGCCGCGCGGGAGGCAGCCTCCCGAGGTTCCCGGTTGCGGGTGCTCTACGCCGCCGACATCGACGACGTCCACTTCATCAGCCACGGGAGCCTGGCCGGCGAGGCGCGCGAGAAGGGCGAGCGCTTCACCCGCGAGGGCGCGGAGCTGGCCCAGGAGGCCGCCGGGCCGGACGCGGGCCTGGTGGTCGACGGCGAGGTGCACCTCACCAGCCCCACCGCTGCGCTCGTGGAGGCCTCGCACGGCGCCGAGGTGGTCGTGGTGGGCAACCGCGGCAGGGGCCCGGTCGCAGGAGCCCTGCTCGGCTCCGTGGCGTTCTCGGTGACCGCACGGGCCGCGTGCCCGGTCGTCGTCGTCCGGGGGATGAACCCTCCCCGGGTGGGCCCGGGCGGTCCCGTCGTCGTGGGGGTCGACGACTCCCGAGGCGCCCGCGCGGCTGTCGACGTCGCCGCCCGCGCGGCCGCTCGGGCGGACGCCCACCTCGTGGTGCTGGCGGCCTGGCAGCCGTCCGACTCGCTGGCCGCCGGGGGCGGCGGCGGCAGCGGTGCCTACATCGCCGACGCGACCGTGCGGGCGCGGGCTTCCGTGCAGCGGCTCCTCGACGCGGCCGTCGCCCGGGTGGACGAGGTGGCGCCAGGGCTCGCGATGGACGTCCGCTCGGTCCAGCAGCGGCCTTCCGCCGCGCTCGCCGCCGCGTCGGCCGGGGCCGGCCTGGTCGTCGTCGGCGCCAGAGGGCACGGCAGCGTCGGCGGGCTGTTCCTCGGCTCCGTCAGCCACTCCACCATCCACCGGGCGTCCTGCCCGGTGCTGGTGGTCCGCACCGACCAGGGCCTCTGACCGGAGCGTGCTGCGGGTCTGCCGGCCGGCAGCACGGACGAGGAGGGGAGCCCCTGCCCACGGCGCGGTGGCCGGGCCACCGGTCCGCGCCCCGCGGGGCGGGGGACGATGGTGGCGGAGGTGGTTGTCGTGGCGACTGCGCGACGTGGTCTGGAAGAACGCTCTGACGGTGGTCAGGAGCGGCGTGGTGTGGTGGTGGGCTACGACGGGTCCGCCGGTGCCGGCGCGGCAGTGACGTGGGCCGCTCTGGAGGCAGCGTCGAGGGGCGTGCGGCTGACGGTGCTCTTCGCCGCTGACGTCATCGGCTCGGTCCTGGCGACCCCGACGGTCCTCTCGCGTGACGCGCGGGCGGCGGGCCACGGTCTCGCCGAGGAGGGCGCGGCGCTGGCCCGGCAGGTGGAGGGCGAGGGTGCTGGCCTGGAGGTGGTCACCGAGGTGCACCTGACCGGCCCTGCCGCCGCCCTGGTGGAGGTCTCGTCAGCCGCCGACCTCGTGGTGGTGGGCAACCGGGGTCGCGGCGCCATCGTCGGCGCCCTGCTGGGGTCGGTGGCGTTCTCGGTGACCTCTCGGGCCGGGTGCCCCGTCGTCGTCGTGCGCGGTGAGCACCCCCGGCGACCCGGGCCGGGGCTGCCCGTGGTGGTCGGGGTGGACGGCTCGGCCGGCGCCCGGTCCGCTGTCGACGTCGCTGCCGGGATGGCCGCGCGCCTCGGCGCCGCCCTCGTCACGCTCGTCGCGTGGCGGCTCCCGGAGTCCGGTGCCGGGGGCAGCGCCTTCGAGACCGGGTTCCTCCCCGACGTGACCGCCCGGGCCAAGGAGGAGGCGGGCCGCCGCGCCGACGCCGCGGCGGCCCGGGCGCGCGTCGCCCACCCCGGGCTCGAGGTGGGGGTGTCCGTGGTCCACGACCGCCCGGACAGCGCGCTGACGGACGCCTCGGTCGACGCGGGCCTCGTCGTGGTCGGTGCGCGCGGGTACAGCAGCGTCGGCGGGCTGTTCATCGGCTCGGTGAGCCACGCCACCATCCACGCGGCGTCCTGCCCGGTGGCCGTGGTGCGCTCCGACGGGGACCGCTGACCGGACCGGGCGCAGCGTTCGCGTCGGGCGGTGGCCACGCTCAGGGCACGAGGGGTGGCCCGGGAGCTGCGGGGCCGGGCTCCCGCCGGCCGGGCGCCGCGACGGCGTCGAGCAGCTCACGGGTCGCCGGGTGCTCGGCCGCGTCGAGGCCGCCGACGGGCACGACCTCCGCGACGCGGCCGTGGTCGAGCACGACCACCCGGTCGGCGACCCTGCGGGCGATCCGCAGGTCGTGGGTGACCAGCACCGCGGTCAGGCCGTACCGCTCGCGGGCGCTGGCCAGCAGGTCGACCACCCGCTCCTGGGCCAGCACGTCCAGCCCGCTGGTGGGCTCGTCGGCGAGCAGGACCAGGGGCTCGGCGGCCAGCGCCCGGGCCAGCGCCACGCGCTGGCGCTGCCCGCCGGAGAGGGTGGCGGGCCGGCGCGCGGCGGACGAGGCGTCCAGGCCGACGTCCTCGAGCAGCTCGGGGACGCACCGGGGCGCCCGCCCGACCAGGGCTTCGGCGACCACCTGCCCGACGGTCCAGCGCGGGTCGAAGGAGGCGAGCGCGTCCTGGAAGACCAGACCGACCCGCCGGCGCACCTCGCGGCGCCGGCGGGCCGGGAGCGCCCACACGTCGGACCCGTCCACGAGCACCTGTCCGGTCCCGGGCCGGTCGAGGGCTGCGAGGACCCCCACCAGCGTCGACTTGCCCGAGCCGCTGCGCCCCACCACCGCGAGCGTCTCGCCGCGCTCGACGCTGAGGTCCACCCCGGCCAGCGCGCGGGTGCTGCGCCCGCGGCCGCGCAGGACCCGCTCGACGCCGCGGCACTCCAGCACCGTTGTCACGGACGGCCCGCGGTGCCCGCACCGGCCCAGGCCCTGGTCAGCGCCGTCGCCGGAGCGGCGAGCACCTCGGTGACCGACCCCCGTTCGACCACGTGCCCCGCGTCGAGGACCACCACGTCGTCGGCGTGGCGTGCAGCGGCCCGCAGGTCGTGCGTGACCACCAGCACCGCCCGCCCCGCCTCGGCCTGCGCGCGCAGCAGGCCCATCACCTCCGCCTGGCTGACCACGTCCAGGGCGGAGGTGACCTCGTCCGCGAGCAGCACCGCCGGCTCGGCCACGACGGCCAGGGCGATGGCCACCCGCTGCGCCTGCCCGCCGGAGAGCTCGAAGGGGTAGGCGTCCCACAGCGCGTCGGGGTCCGGCAGCCCGGCGCTGGCCAGCGCCGCGAGGCCGCTGGACCGGGCCGAGGCCCCCGGGGTCGCAGCTCCGCGCCGGGGGCCTCGGCCCGGCTCACCGACCCGGAGAGCGCGCCCGCGCCGTCGCCCCTGAGCGTGCACGGTCTCGCTCAGGTGGGTACCGACGGTGACGGTGGGGTTCAGGCTCGCGGTGGCGTCCTGCCCCACCCATCCCAGACGCGTCCCCCGCAGGGCCCGCAGCCGGCGCCCGGGCAGGGCGAGCAGGTCCTGACCGTCGAGCTCGACGCGGCCGGTCGCCGCCAGGCCCGGCGGGAGCAGGCGCGCCAGCGCCCTGACGGTGAGGCTCTTGCCCGCCCCGCTGGTGCCGACGAGGGCCAGCAGCCGGCCGGGGCGGACGTCGAGGTCGACGCCGTCCACCGCCGCGGTCCCGTCCGGCAGGCGCACGCGGAGGTCTCGGGCGGTCAGCACCGCGCTCACCAGGCCCGCCCCTGCTCGCCGCCGACGGCGGAGGCGATGACGTTGACGGACACGATCGTCACGACGATGGCGGCGGCCGGCAGGGCGACGGTGTACCACTGCCCGGTGAGCAGGTGCGACTGCGCGTTCTCCAGCAGGGTGCCCCACGCCGGCCGGTTCGGCGGGACCCCCACCCCGAGGAAGCTGAGCGTGGACTCGGTGAGGATCGCGTGCCCCACCTCGAACGCGGCGATCGAGGCGACGGGGGGCAGCGCCCCGGGCAGGGAGTGGCGGGTGAGGATTTGCCACGGCGAGAGGCCGAGCGAGCGGGCCGCCCGCACGTAGCCCCTGGCGCGCTGCGAGCGCAGCTCCGCGCGGGCCACCAGCGCCACGGGCATCCACGCGGTGAGCCCGATGGCGAGGACCACGACCGTGAGGGAGCCGCCGAGGACGGCGCTGAGCGCCAGCACCACCACCAGCAGGGGGAGGGCGAGCATCGTGTCCGCGACGCGGGT
Source organism: Quadrisphaera sp. (assembly GCA_029257185.1). Lineage (GTDB taxonomy): Bacteria > Actinomycetota > Actinomycetes > Actinomycetales > Quadrisphaeraceae > CADCUY01. The sequence goes on along the minus strand of JARICT010000122.1, from coordinate 3,753 downwards.
GATGGCGGCGTCGAGCCAGCGCGGGCCCTGCGCGGCCGCCGCGCCGAGCGCGACGCCGAGGACCACCGTCACGGCCGCCGCGGTGAGACCCACGAGCAGCGAGGTGCGCCCGCCGTGCAGCAGGCGCGCCAGCAGGTCGCGGCCGAGCGTGTCGGTGCCCAGGGGGTGCCCGGGTGAGCCCGGCGCCAGGGAGCGGGCGGCCGTGTCGGTGGCCAGCGGGTCCAGGTCGGTGAGCAGCGGCGCGCCGGCGCTGGCCGCTCCGAGCACGGCGAGCACGGCGACGGCCGCCCACACCGCGGGCCGGGGCGACGGCAGGCGCGCGGTGAGCAGGGCGCCCGGGCGCCGGCGGACGGCGACGTCAGCGGGCATCGGCGAGCACCTCTGCCCGCGCGGCGTCGGGCGCGGCGGGTGCGGTGGGGGATCCGGGCGCGTCGGGCGGGCCGGGCGCCGTGGACGCCGTGGCCCCGACCAGGCGAACCCGCGGGTCCAGCCAGGACGCCGCCAGCTCCCCGAGGAGGTTCGCCGCGAGCACGCACACGGCGGTGACCAGGACGGCCGCGGTGAGGACCGTGAAGTCCTGCGAGCGCGCGGCGTCGATGGCGAGCCGGCCGAGCCCGGGCCAGGAGAAGATCACCTCGACGGCGTAGGCGCCGGCGAGCAGCCCCCCGGTGCCCACCCCCAGCCGCGTCACGAACGGGACGAGGCCGGGCCGCAGCAGGTGGCGGCGAGCCACGACGGCCGGGTGGAGCCCGCGGGCCCGCGCGGAGTCCACGTGCGGGGCGGCGGCGATGCGCGAGACCCCCGACTGCACCAGGCGGACGTAGACCCCGAAGTGGTGGCCGAAGGCGAGCGCGGCCGCCGGGAGCACCAGGTGGGCGGTGACGACGCCGAGGGTCAGCGCCTGCCCCGGGCGGCCCACCCCGCCGGAGGGCAGCACCTGCAGCCGGGCGGCGAAGACGAAGAGCAGCACCAGACCGGTGACGAACCCCGGGGTGCCGCCGAGCACCAGGACGAAGGCCTCGACGGCCCGCCTCAACCAGCGCGAGCGGGTCGTCGCCGCCAGCAGGCCGACGGTGAGGGCCCCCACGACGCTGAGCACGGTCGCGGCGCCCGCGAGCAGCAGCGTCCACGGCACCGCCTCGCCGACGACCTCGGCGACCGGCCGCCCGGTGATGGTCGAGACGCCCAGGTCGCCGCGCACGGCGCCGCCCGCCCAGGTCAGGTAGCGCACCGGGAGCGGCTCGTCCAGCCCCATGGCGGCCCGCTGCGCCTCCACCGCGGCCGCCGGCGGCACGCGGCCGCCGCTGCGGGCCTCCAGCACCGCGCGGGCCGGGTCGCCGGGGGCGAGGTCCAGCAGGGCGAAGCACAGCAGGGACACGGCCACGAGCACGGCCAGCGAGCCGGCAGCGCGGCGCGCGAACCAGCCGGCGGGGCTCACTCCCAGCGCCAGTCCTCAGCGTTCCAGAACAGCCCGTAGCCGTGGTGCTCCAGCGTGCGCTCCTGCGGTCCGGCGAAGTCGGCCGGGAAGGCGTTGAGCGCCTGGAGGTAGGCGAGCCACACGTAGGGCGGGTCCTCGGCGATCGCCTCCTGGAACCGGCCGTACGCCTGCGCCTCGGCGTCCTCGTCGCGCGCCGTCCTGCCGGCGTCCAGCGCGGCGTCCACGTCGGCGTTCACGTAGCTGCCCAGGTTGGAGCCGCCCTGCGCGAGCACCTGCGAGGAGTGGAACGGTGAGTAGAGCGAGGTGTCCGGGTGGTAGGGGGTGCCCCACCCGATGACGAAGGTGTCCAGGTCCTCCCACGTCACGGCGTCGCGCGGCTGCGGGTCGGCCACGGCGTCGAAGCCCTGCTCCTTCAGCTGGGTGGTCACCACGTCGCCCATGGCCACCCGCAGGTCGTCCTCGGCGAACGTGGAGACGGAGAAGGACACGGGCTCGCCGTCCTTCGTCCACGGCCCCGCACCGTCCGAGCCGCCACGGGCGTAGCCGGCCTCGGTCATCAGCCGTCCCACGGTGGCGGGGTCGAACGTGGACGGCGCTGCGCCGGGCTGCTCGTAGGGTCCGCGCAGCGGGCCGGTCGCGGGCTCGCCGTACCCCAGCAGCACGCCGTCCACGAGGGCGTCCCGGTCCACCGCGTGGTTCAACGCCCGGCGCACCCGGGGGTCGGCGAGGGTGGGGTCGTCCATGTTGATCATCAGCGCCCGGTAGTCCGCCGTGGGCCAGACCTCCAGGCGCAGGTCCTCGTCCTCCTCCACGGCCGCGGCCTGCTGCGGCTCGACGTACGCGGCGTCCACCTCGCCGGTGGCCAGCTGGACGGCGCGGGCGCTCGCGTCGGGCACGTAGGTGATGATCACCTCGTCCAGCCGGGGCGCGCCGCCGTAGAAGGCGTCGTTGGCCTCCAGCCTCGCGAACTGGTCGGTCTCCACGTCCACGAGCTCGAACGGCCCGGTGCCGATGGGAGCCCGGCCGAACGCGGGGTCGGTGATGTCCTCGCCCGCGAGGACGTGCTCGGGGAGGATCCCCATCGCCAGGTCGTCGAGCAGCGCGGCGTCGGGGCGGGAGAGCGTGATGACCACCGTCGTGTCGTCGAGCGCCTCGACGGAGTCGAGGGCTGCGAGCTTGTGCTGCGTCGCGGCTCCGCTGCCCGGGTCGCGGACCGCGTCGAGGGTGAACACCACGTCCGCGGAGGTGAACGGTTCGCCGTCGTGCCACGTCACGTCGTCGCGCAGGGCGAGCTCGTAGGTGAGCCCGTCGGCGGACACCGTCCAGCCGGTGGCCAGCGCGGGCACCACCTGGTTCTGCGCGTCGTGGCCCACCAGGCCGCGGAAGACCATCTCGGTCACCGGGTCGGTGTGCTCGTCCTGCATCACCGGGTTGAAGGTGTCGGGGCTCTGGCTCTCGGCGTAGGTGAACGACGCCGCGTCCTGGACGCCCGCAGCCCCGCCGCCCGCTGCCCCCTGGCCGCCGCTGCACGCGACGAGGCTCAGCGCCAGCGGGGCTGCCAGCACCCACGCCGCGGCGCGCCGCCCCGTCATCGCCCGCACGGCGTCTGCTCGTCCGTCCACATCCGTCGTCCTCGCGCTCGTCCGTCCCTGTTGCGACAGTGTCGCAACAGGCGGCGGGGTGGAGCAACCGCGGCGGTCCGCCAGCGGTCGGGACCTCGGTCTCTTGCCCGGCGTGCTGCCCCGGGTCGATCCTGGGGGCGGAGGTGGTTCCCATGACGTCGACGCACGGTGGGTCCCCGGAACGGTCCGGGGAGAGCAGCGCTCAGCAGGGCGTGGTGGTCGCCTACGACGGGTCGTCGGGCGCGGGGGCGGCGGTGAGGTGGGCCGCGGCCGAGGCGGCGTCGCGGCGGGCGGTCCTGCGGGTGGTGTTCGCCGCGGACGTCGTCGGCCCCGTCCTGGCGACCCCGGCGATCCTCTCGCGCGACGCGCAGGCGTGGGGCGAAGCCCTGGTCGAGGAGGGCGCGGCGCTGGCCCGGCAGGCGGGAGGGGTGGGCTCGGGCCTGGAGGTGCTGACCGAGGTGCACCTCACGGCTCCCGCCGCCACCCTCGTGGAGGCGTCCGGGGGCGCCGACCTGGTCGTCGTGGGCCACCGCGGGCGAGGCGTCGTGGTGGGCGCGCTGCTGGGGTCGGTGGCGTTCTCCGTGACGTCGAGGGCCGCGTGCCCCGTCGTGGTGGTGCGCGGGGACGACCAGCCCGCGGAGCCGGGGGCGCCGGTGGTCGTGGGTGTGGACGGCTCCGGGCACGCGGCGGCGG
>JARICT010000127.1 GCA_029257185.1 Quadrisphaera sp. | reverse complement strand
GGGATGAGGGCGAACCGCGACAGAGCCGGCGACGAGGCGAGGACGGCGAGGAGCCCGCTGGTCGTCCGGCTGGTCCTGGCGTCCTTCGGGATCCTGCTGTGGGCGGCCCTGGGGCTCCGGGCGCTCGCGAACGGCGGCCCGGTGTGGCTGGAGGTCGTCGCCGTCGTGCTGATCGTCGTCTCGGTCGTCGACATCGTCGTGGTCTCGCGTCGGCGGGCCCGCGGCGACACCGGCTGAGGCCTCGGTCGCCGGATGAGCCGTGCGGGGCGCGCCGGCACCGCGCTCTTGGCCGCGGCGCGGCGACCTGCCACGATGCCCGTGACCTAGCGACGGAGCCGAAGGAGCACTTCCATGACACAGACCACCAGCACCACCCTGCCGGGCGACGCCCGCCCCGACACCGCGGAGGTCGTCGGGCACTGGATCGACGGGCAGGCCACCCGCGGCGCCTCGACGCGCACGGCCGACGTGTTCGACCCGGCCACCGGGCAGGTGGCGCGCCAGGTGGCGCTCGCGGACCCCGGGGACGTGGACGCGGCGGTGGCCTCCGCGTCGAGGGCGGCGCCGGGGTGGGCGTCGACGTCCCTGTCCAAGCGCACCACGGTGCTCTTCGCCTTCCGTGAGCTGCTGAACGCCCGCGCCCCGGAGCTCGCCGCGATCATCACCGCGGAGCACGGCAAGGTGCTCTCCGACGCCGCCGGCGAGGTCGCCCGCGGGCAGGAGGTCGTCGAGTTCGCGTGCGGCGCCCCCCACCTGCTCAAGGGCGGGTTCACGGAGAACGCCTCGACCGGGGTCGACGTGCACTCGGTGCGCCAGCCCCTCGGCGTCTCCGCGATCATCTCGCCGTTCAACTTCCCCGCGATGGTCCCGATGTGGTTCTTCCCCGTCGCCATCGCCGCGGGCAACGCCGTGATCCTCAAGCCGAGCGAGAAGGACCCGTCCGCCGCGCTGTGGATCGCCGCGCTGTGGAAGGAGGCCGGGCTGCCCGACGGCGTCTTCACCGTGCTGCAGGGCGACGCGGGCGCCGTCAACGGCCTGCTGGACCACCCGGACGTGGCCTCGGTGTCCTTCGTCGGGTCCACGCCCATCGCCCGCCACGTCTACGAGCGCGCGAGCGCCGCCGGCAAGCGCGTGCAGGCGCTCGGCGGCGCGAAGAACCACATGGTGGTGCTGCCCGACGCGGACCTCGACGCCGCCGCTGACGCCGCGACGAGCGCCGGGTACGGCTCCGCCGGCGAGCGCTGCATGGCCGTCTCGGCGCTCGTGGCCGTCGGCGACGTGGGCGACGCGCTGGTCGAGAAGATCGCGGAGCGCGCCCGCGCCCTGGTGATCGGCGATGGTCGCCACGGGTCCGACATGGGCCCGCTCGTCACCGGTGCGCACCGCGACAAGGTGGCCGGGTACGTCGCCGGCGCCGGCGCGGACGGCGCGGAGGTGGTCGTCGACGGCCGCCGGCTGGCGGGGGACGGCTCCGAGGCACCGGCGCCCGACGGCGCGGACCGCGAGGACGCCGGCTTCTTCCTCGGGCCCACGCTGCTGGACCGCGTGCCCACCACCGCGAGCGCGTACGTCGACGAGATCTTCGGCCCCGTGCTCTCGGTGCTGCGGGTCGACACCCTCGAGGACGCCATCACGCTGGTCAACGACAGCCCCTACGGCAACGGCGTCGCCGTCTTCACCGCCGACGGCTCCTCGGCCCGGCGGTTCGCCAACCGGGTGAGTGTGGGCATGATCGGCGTGAACGTGCCGATCCCGGTGCCGATGGCGTACTACTCGTTCGGCGGGTGGAAGAACAGCCTGTTCGGGGACACCCACGCCCACGGCGTCGAGGGTGTGCACTTCTTCACCCGCGGCAAGGTCATCACCAGCCGCTGGCCCGAGCCGTCGGCCACGGCGACCGGCGGCGTCGACATGCACTTCCCGACGAACGCCTGATCCGGAGCGCCTGCACCGCGCGGTGCGGGCGGCACGGGAGGGCGGGGCGGCTGCGGCTGCCCCGCCCTCCCGTGCGACGGGCCCCGCTGGTCGGTGCCCACTCATCGACGAGAAGCAGGGAAAGGCTCCGAAGAAGTAACGTCGTGACGCGTGGAGAAGCTCTTCGCCTCACCGTGAGGACATCGCTCCGCGACGCACCAGAGCGGTCTGCGCACTCGTCACCGGTCACACCAGCGCAGGGGGATAGCCCGGAGAGGTGAAGCCGGCGGGGCTGATCGGGTGAGCTTTGCGCCCGGAGAACAGCAGCGGCTCGTGGCTGGCCGTCTTCCCGAGCAGCCCGCCGGCGCGAGCCGGCGGGTGCGGTGTGAGCGCTGGGGTGGAGCGGGTTGTCGCCCTCCGCGGTGGGGGTGTCCGGTCGACAAGGCGCTTTCCAGAGGTCGAGAGAGTCACCGCAGAGAAGCGCAGCGACACCGCGGCGGCGGTTGAGGACGTTCATGCCGAGGAGTGTCCGTCGGCTCGGCAGGACCGAATGGGAGATGCCGGCCAACATCTGTCACTGGATCTTGCGGATCGTGTGGTAATGGGGCGCTGTTACGTTGCTGATCTTCATCAGGTCGCTCTTCAGGGCGGACCGAGAAAAGACCAGAGGAGCCGCATGTCGACGAAGCTGACGCCACCCAGCACGCGAGCCTGGCAGAACGGCGGCCTGCTCGCCGTGGGGGCCACCCTCGGCCTCGCCATCGCCTCCGGTGCCCACGGCGCGGGGGACGGCGCCGGGCCGGCGTCGGCCGAGGAGTCCGCCTTCGGCATCACCGCGCCGGCCTCAGCGCAGACCGCGCCGTCGAGCGACGGTGGGCCCGCCGACCCCGAGGCTGACGGCAAGAGCGGCGTGCGGCTGCGGGGCGAGACGTCGCCCGGCGGTGAGGTCCCGGCCACCGTCGCCGCGCCCGACGCCCGCCCGGAGGGTGCTGGTGAGTCCGGGGGCGAGACGCCGCGACCCGCGAGCGAGCGCTCCGGGGCTGCCGTCCCCCCGTCCGGGAGCCGCGACCGCTCGGCGTCGTCGGGCGAGACGCCGTGGGGCACGTCCAGCAGCTGGGACTTCTCGTGGTCCGGGTTGACGGGTGACGACGAGACCGCACCTCCGTCGACGTCCCCGACGCCGTCGCCTGGCGAGCAGGCGGAGCCGAAGCCCTGGGCGGCGTCGCAGCCTCGCATCGCAGCGGCCCCGCAGCCACGCGAGCAGTCGGCAGGGCGCCGCGCCGAGGCCACCCCTGGCTCCGGGTCGACGAAGGTCGAGCCTGAGCCGAAGAAGGCTGAGGCCGAGCCGAAGAAGGCCGAGCCGACGAAGGCAGAGTCGAAGAAGGGCGAGCCGACGAGGGCAGAGTCGAAGAAGGCCGAGCCGACGAAGGCCGGGGTGTCGGGGCCTGACCGCCGGGGCCCGGCCTCGGAGGTGCCCGCGCAGGCCGCGGGCCCGGCGAAGCGTGAGGTGACGCCGGACGCCACGCCCGAGGCGGCCGGGAAGGTGGATGCCGAGCCTGCCGCGACGGTGGACGCCGAGCCTGTCGAGCAGCCAGGGGGCCCGGCGAAGCCGGAGCCGGAGCCGGAGCCGACCCAGGAGCCGATCGCGGAGCCGGCTCCGACGCCGGACGCGAGCTCGACGCCGGACGTCGAGCGCGATGCTGCCGACACGGCGAAGAGCCTGCGCGATGCGGAGCCGGAGCCCCGCGCGAAGGTCGTCCCGGCGGCTCGGGAAGCGCCCGCGGCGGAGCAGCGACCCGTCGAGGATCGCGGGAACGCCGAGCGCGCCGCCCGGGCCGCGGTGGCCGCCGCCGCCGAGCCCCGCCTGCTGCGCCCCTCCGACGCCCGTCCTGTCGACCGCGCCCCGGAGCCGGCGGCCACAGAGCGCCGGCCGGACCGTTCGACGGCGGACGGTACGCCGGAGAACCGCCCCTCGACGGAGCGGAGCCGCAGCACGGACAGCGACGAGCAGACCGCCTGGACCGTCGTCACCACGGACCCGAGCACCGGCGCGACGACGGTGGCGGCGTCCGGCGTCTCGGCCGGCCGGCCGGTCCTGGTCACCGCCTCCACCGGCGAGCGCGTCGGCGCGGTTCGTGAGGCCGAGGTGCCCGTTGATCCCGCGCCCCCGGTCGCGCCAGCACCTCCGGCTGTGCCGGCCCCTGAGCCCGTACGCTTGGCGCCTGTGCCGGCGCCGGCCCCGGAGCCCGTGCGTCCGGCGACTGCTCCGGTCCCCGCTCCGCCCCCGGTCGACCAGGCGCCTGGCCCGGTCACCCCTGTCCAGGCCCCTGCCGCCGCCACTGTCCCTGCGGTCGACGATGCCGAGGCGGCACCTCTCGAGCAGGACCAGCTCTCCACGAGCTGGTCCTTCGACCGGCCGGCCGGCGACGAGGTCCCTCCGCCGGCAGCGCCGGCGGTGACGGCTCCCGAGCCCACGCTCGTCGGCGCCTGAGCGGACGAGCCACCCACCGCGTCGCGGGCGCCGGCGTCCCTACGGTGACGCCGGCGTCCGCGACCACGGCGTACGAGGCCATCACCCCCAGCAGCAGCGGGAGCACCGCGACCAGGGTCCCGACCCCGGGAGGACGAGGGCGACGGTGAGCGCCAGCGCGGTTCGAGCGACCGGTCCTGCTCGCCGGCCACCAGCCCCGCGGCCCCCGCGGCCCCCGCGGCCCCCGCGGTCGTCGCGGCCCCCGCGGTCGTCGCCGAGCGCACGAGGTGTGCCCACGGCTCGATCACCGGGACTCCTTCCTCGGGTGGCTCCGGTGAGCCCCACCGCGGCGTGCGGGTCAGCAGCCGCGGCAGGCCCGCGAGCAGCAGCAGGAGGGCGGTGCCCAGCAGAGCGGCCGCCCGGGCCCCGTCGACGGCGTCGGAGCACACCAGGCCGCCACCGAGGGCGAGCGTGAGGCCGGAGGCTGCACGCTCAGGTCCGCAGCACGCAGGAGGCGCACCGTGCGCACCGATACCGGCGTCGAGGCCAGCGCGGTGACCTCGCGCCACCCGGCCAGCAGCCCCCGCATGACCCGCCGTCGCCGCGGCCTCGCCGCCTCGCCGCCTTCGACGCGGCAGCGCTCGCCGGCGGCCCGACCCGGCGGACGCAGCGCACCTTCACCCTCGACCTGAACCTCGCCGGCGGGCACGTCGGCGTCACCGGGGGCCCCGGCAGCGGCACGTCCGCCGCGCTCGCGACGCTCGTCACGTCCCTGGCGATCACGCACACCTCCGCTGAGGTGCAGGTGCACTGCCTCGACCTGGGAGACGGGACGCTCCAGGTCCTGTCCGCGCTGCCCCACGTGGTCACGGCAGCCGGAGCAACGCGGCTGCACCAGCGTGGAGGACCCCGCCGCAGCGGGGAGTGCCACCGCAGGCGGTGGCCCGCCCCAGGGTCAGACGGCCAGCACGAGGCGCAGCGGCTCGAAGCCCTCGGCGGCCTCGCATCGGGCCTGGAAGCCCCGGTACCCCGCCTGCGTGCGCACGAGGTTGAGGCTCGCCATCGCCGAGTGGTCCACCTGGCTCAGGTGCTGGGCCAGGGCGGACTCCTTCTTGTCGAGCGTGGTGGTGATGTCCACGAAGACGCTGGGGGTGAACCCGATCGAGGACGGCGAGTCGTAGCAGAGCACCCGCTGCACCCCGCGCAGCGCGCCCATCGACGCCATCGCGACGGCGCGGTGGTCCTGGTGGCTGTCCTTCTGCCCGTGGGTGTACGCCATGTCGATCGCGTGACGCTTGCACGTGGCCTCGATGACGTGCACCAGGGCGAGCTCGTGGTTCGACACCGACCCGTCGGGCAGGTGGGCGAACTCGACCTCGGCGCCGATGACGGCGGCCGCCTGGCGCGCCTCGTCGTCGCGCTGGCCGACGTCGCCGGGGCCGGCGGTCCCGTCCGTGATGATGAGCATGACGACGTGGTCGCCCGCCGCGACGTGTGCGGCGAGGGTTCCGGCGCAGCCCAGCTCGAGGTCGTCCGGGTGGGCGCCGATGCCGAGGATGTTGGCCATGTCGAGTTCTCTTCCTGGGAGAGGTGCACGAGGGATGGTGCGGGAGGGGTGCTGCGTGGGGGTGGGTCAGCTGCCGGGGTGGTTCAGCTGATGAGGGAGTCCGCGAAGGACTGCCACCACAGGCCGGCCGGCGGGGCGCCGGCCTTGCAGGTGCCGTCGGAGTCGCCCGGCACCTTGATCCACAGCAGCCCGTGGACCAGCTCGTCGTCGGTGTCCACCGTCGGCTCCTCGCCGAGACGGGCGTCCGAGGGGTTGCACCAGTCGCCGTCCTCGACCTCCGCGCCGTTGCGCGAGGTGTCGACCACGAACGGCACGTCGCCGCCGAGGTGGTCCGAGACCTCCTTGCCGTACTCGGTGCTCACCGGGGTCGGCTCGAAGTTCGAGACGTTGAGGGAGAACCCCGCGGCCCGCTCGACGCCGGAGTCGCGCAGCGCCGCCGCCACCTTCTCGGTGTCCGGCACCCAGCTGGCGTTGCCGGCGTCGACGTACAGGCCCACGTTCGGGCTCTGGGCGTAGAGGTCCACCGCGTCGGACAGCAGCGCGTACCGGTCCGTCGCCATCTGCCCCCCGTCGCACCCGACGATGGCGTGGGCGATGGCGTCGGGCTCGAGGACGACCACGGCGGGCCGGTCCCCGATCCCGGCGACCACCTCGCGGGTCCACGCCAGGTACTGGGCCGGTGAGCCGGCACCCCCGCGGGAGTACTGCCCGCAGTCGCGCTCGGGGAGGTTGTAGGCGACGAGCACCGGCACCTCGCCCGCCGCCCGGGCGTCCGTGGTGATCGCGCGAGCCTTCTCCCGCGGGTCGTACTCACCGCCCAGCCACGTGGCCGTCGGCACCTGGGCCAGCCGAGCGACGGCGTTGGCCGTCTTCTCGTCACCGGCGTCCCGCAGCTCGTCCTCGGCCCAGGAGGCCGAGGAGTACGGGTTGACCCACAGGTCCGCGCCGGGCAGCGGGCTGTCAGGCCGCGGGGTGGGGGTGGATGACGGGGCAGCCGCCCGCTCCTCGTCGGCGGCGCCGGCACCGCAGCCCGCGAGGGCCATCGCGGCACCGACCGCGAGGGCGGTGACGGCCAGCCGGGGGCGTGACCTCGCGGCACCGCTCATCGGACCTGGATCCAGGTGGCTTCGGTGGGGGTGCCGTCGGCGTTGGTGCCGAAGAGCATGTACCAGCCCATGGGGGCGATGCCTTCTTGTTCGGGGATGGAGACTTTGAGGGTGCCGGGGGTGGAGTCGGTGATGTCCAGGGCGATGGAGCGTTGTTCGGGGTCGACCTGGTGGGTGACGGCGGAGGGGCGGATGAGGCGGGCGGTGGTGATGTCGGCGGCGTCTTTGGAGC
>JARICT010000004.1 GCA_029257185.1 Quadrisphaera sp. | reverse complement strand
GCATTGTGCCGCGTGGTCATCCAGTCACGGCGGCGGATGCGGCGGCTGACGTCGCGGAACTGCCTGTGGACGGGTGCCGGCTGTCCACAGGAGCCGGAGCCGCCCTGTCAGCACCGCTCAGGACGCGTCACCGCTGAGCAGCGAACCGGCGCGGAGCCCTCGGCGGATCGCAGGGGCGGAGCTGGCCTCGTCCGCCGAGCGGGGAGTTGATGGGGCGTCCACACGTCGAGCGGGGAGCCGGTGCGCCGTCGTGCGGCGTGTCGCGCACACCAGGTCCCCGCTGGGCGTCGCGCTCACCGTCGTCGGCGCGAGCAGGCACCGTCGACGACACACCGTCCCCGGGTGTTACTGCGCCATGTCCACGAAGCGTGAGTAGTGGCCCTGGAACGCCACCACGATGGTGTCCGTCGGGCCGTTCCGGTGCTTGGCCACGATGAGGTCCGCCTCACCCGCTCGAGGTGATTCTCGGTCATAGGCATCTTCTCGGTGGAGAAGGATGACCATGTCCGCATCTTGTTCAATCGAATTGTGCATGGATATACCGTTTGCCACATAATTATGCACTCCGAGGACGGTCGCGTCAAAGACTTTTCGCAGCCCCAGCGGCTCGATGGAGCGGACCTTGTCCCAGTACACGTCGTTGGTGGCCACCACGTCGACGTCCGCACGATCGAGGACCGCGACGGCGCTGCCGAGCGACCCCTCGGTCGAGGCCGCCGGCGTCACTTCGGAAGCGCTGATCGCCATGACTCGTTCCAGCTCCTCTTGCACCGCGACGTCCAGCGATTGGGGCCGTCTCGCCACTATCGGCTCGAGGTGGCGCAGCAGAGCGTTGGCGGTGGCACCGCGCTTGCCGTGGACACCGATGTCGACGAGGAAGCGCCTCTGGTCGGCCGCCCCATAGATCATCACCTGATAGCAGTCGCGATACTTCCCCTTCGTCGTGGTGCTGACCCTGCCCAGGATGTTGAACCGAGCCAGCAGCCGCACCACGTCGTCAGCCAACCGCCGGCTGGTCGAGGCGTAGTAGATCCGCCCGAACCCCAGCTGGTCGTACCGGTAGACGCACCCGTCCGTGGCCCACAGGTGGCGCAAGAAGAGGGCTACCTGCGTCTTCGGCAGGCCGAACACCCCGTGGGGCACGAACTTCTCGTGGCTCCGCAGGCCGAAGAGCCCCAGCTCGTCGAGCCAGGCGGCGATGGAGTTGCGCCTGCCGCGTGCGAGCCGGTAGGGCGCTGGGAGACGCAGCGTCGTCACCCGTGCGGCTGGATAGTCATCTCGCACCGCAGTGATCCCGAACCGGCGTCGCGCTGCGTCGCTCACGACGTCGAGGTTCGCCTCGTCGACGCTCGCGTAGCGGATCGGCTGGCGCTTCACCATCGAGCCGTCGCCGATCATGTGGGCGAGGAGGACGACCTCGTCGTGGTGCCAGGCCTCAACCTGTGCTGGGGGCGGGACGTGGCGGATGATCCCCAGTCGGTCCCCCTCACGGATCTCAGCCAGGGGCCGCCACCCCTCCACCGTCAGGAGTGGATGGTTTCCGGTGGCCTCGACCTGACGCCCCGATGTCATCGTCAGCCGGTACGTCTGTTTCTCACCGGTCGAGAAGGCGTGCGTCAGGGTGCGCGGGACAAGTTGTAGGCGCTCGTTCAGCGCCCACACCGGCACGTCGCGGGCCTCGGACTCGACCAGCTCGCCGATCGTCACCTCTGCGCCCGTGTCGGCGCGCATGAGCCGTGACTCCGCCGTGAGGCACCCCGACTCACGCAGGTCGCTCATCGCCGGCTTCTTGTCCGTGCGGGCCTCGGCGCCGCGGTTCAGCTGGCTGATCGCGATGACCGGCACCTGGAGCTCCTTGGCGAGGAGCTTCAGCGCCCGGGAGAACTCGCTGACCTCCTGCTGGCGGCTCTCCACCCGCTTGCCCGAGGTCATGAGCTGCAGGTAGTCGATGACCACGAGCTTGAGGTCGTGCTGCTGCTTGATCCGCCGGCACTTCGCGCGGATCTCCATGAGGGTCATGTTCGGCGAGTCGTCGATGAACATCGGCGCCTCGGACACCTGGCCCATCGTGCGGGCCAGCTTGGTCCAGTCCTCCTCGCGCATGGTGCCCTTGCGCATGTTCTGCAGCGGGATCTTCGCCTCGGCGGAGAGCAGCCGCATGGTGATCTCGTTCTTGCTCATCTCGAGCGAGAAGATCACCGAGGGCATGCCGTTCTTGATGGACGCCGACCGGGCGATGTCGAGGCCGATCGTGGAGTTGTGCGTGGGCACCATCGAGCGGGTCGCCAGGTACAGGTGGCTGGGGTGGGCCACCTCGATGCAGCGCACCGGGACGCTGGGGACCGCCACCACCGAGACGACGGCGCGATCACCGGCCACCGCGACGCCCGTGCGGCGCTCCTTGTGCAGCAGGCGCTGGCGCTCGAGCCAGAAGACGTCCTCCTCGGCGGCGAACGACACCGCCGTCGGCGGGCCGCCCGGCGTGCAGCGGTACCCGAGGCCGACGACGAGCTCGCGCACGTCGGTGGCCAGCTCGTCGTCCCCGAGGGTGAGGCACACGCCGCCCGGCTCGGTGACGCCCCCGGCGACGTCCAGCAGACCCGCCAGCAGAGCCCGCCGGGACGCCTCGTCGGCCCGCAGGTACGTCGCGGGCACCCGCGGGACTCCCAGCAGGCCGTGGGCGCTCAGCAGCGCCGGCACCTCGTCCTCGCAACCCTCTCCGCCCAGCCAGCGGTGGGTGAGCCCACCGTCGACGCGCTCGGTCCGGTACCCCTCCCCCTCGACGCGGGCGAGCACCGCGTGGTCGTCGGTGGTGAGCAGCGCGGCGTCGCGGTGGCCGCCGGCCAGCCAGGCGCCGAGCGCGTAGGGCGCGAGCGGCAGCGCCGGTACCGGCAGGACCAGCGGTGCGGTGAGGGCGACCCGGTGGTCGGCGGTCGGGTCGGCGACCGTGGCGGCGGCCAGCTGCGCGGTGGTCCGCACGCCTCCGGACTCGCCGGCGGCCCGCTCGGCGCTGGTCCGGGTGACCCACTGGTGCTCCGCGTCCGCGACGACGGTCGTGGCGTCGTCGAAGGTGACCTCGAAGCACGGGCGCCCGCGCATCACCCCGGTGGCGGCGAGCACGCGGGTGGGGCTGCCGTCGGCGGCGAGGACCTCGTCACCCACGGCGACCCGCCCCATCGTGGTCCAGCCCGTCGGCGTCGGCAGGGCCGTGCCGAGGGCCAGGGCCTTGCCGATGGCGGGCCGGGCGGCGATCACGATCATCTGCCCGGGGTGCAGCCCGTTGGTCAGCTGGTCGAGGTCCGCGAAACCGGTCGGCACCCCCACCATGCCGTCGCCGCGGTGGCTGGACGCCTCGATCTCGTCGATGGTGCCCTCGAGGACGTCTCCCAGCGGCACGTAGTCCTCGCTGACGGTGCGCTCGGTGACGGCGTACACCTCGGCCTGGGCGGAGTTGACCAGCCCGTCGACGTCGCCGCCGTCGGCCGCGTAGCCCAGCTGCACGATCTTCGTCCCGGCCTCGACCAGGCGCCGCAGCACGGCGCGCTCGCGGACGATCCGCGCGTAGTACCCGGCGTTGGCCGCCGTGGGCACCGCGGAGATCAGCGTGTGGAGGTACGACTGCCCCCCCACGCGCCCCAGCTGGCCGCGCTGGGTGAGCGTGGCCGCCACGGTGATGGCGTCCGCCGGCTCCCCGCGCCCGTAGAGGTCCAGGACGGCGTCGTAGACCATCTCGTGGGCCGGCCGGTAGAAGTCGCTGCCGCGCAGCTGCTCCACGACGTCGGCGATGGCGTCCTTGCTGAGCATCATCCCGCCGAGCACGCTCTGCTCCGCGGCGACGTCCTGCGGGGGGGTGCGGCCGAGGTCCTCGGACCCGCCCGCGGACCGCTCGTACTCCTCGAGCTCGATGCTCATCCTGCGTCCCCCCTCGGTCCAGCCATGCGTCCCACCCCATCACCGAGCACCGACAGCGCGGCCCGGCCGCGCGGGGCGGGCAGCCTCGGCGAAGGGGTGGTGAGGAAGTGTCCGAACGGTAGGTCGCCGCGCCCGCAGATGTCGACGAGGAGCGCCACCCACCCCGCTGCAGCCTGTGGACAACTGACGTGCTTGGGCGGCTCGGGTGTGCACAGACGGTGGATAAGTCTGTGGACACCGGGAGATCGAGCGCCGGTTTGCGGCGACATCCGGCCTGCTGGGGCCCCTGGACACGCCGAAAGGCTGTGGATGGACGCTTTCAGCGCATGTTCTCGGCGTGGCGCTCATCCGGGCGTGTCGTCCACACCTGTGGACAGAACCGCCCGTCTCGACGGTGCTCGGCGCATGGTCTGATGACCGGCGTGGGAGTCGGCGGGGCAGGGTCCGGAGAGGGCTCCGCGTCGGGGGAGCAGACCGGGGCCAGATCACCGCTGCGCCAGGTGCTCACCCTCGCCGTCCCCGCCCTCGGCGCCCTGGTGGCGGAGCCGCTGTTCCTGCTGACCGACGCCGCCATCGTGGGCACCACCGGCGCCGACGCCCTGGCCGGCCTTGCGGTGGGGAGCGCCCTGCTGTCCACCGCCGTCGGGCTCTTCATCGTGCTCGCCTACGCCACGACGGCGGACGTCGGGCGCCTGACGGGCGGGGGCCGCCCGCGCGAGGCCCTGGACCGCGGGATCGACGGGCTGTGGCTGGCGCTGGGCATCGGCCTGGTCATGGCGGCCCTGGCCGCGGCCGCAGCGCCCGTCCTGGTCCGAGCCCTCGACACGCCGGCAGCGGCGTCCGGCGGGGCGACGCTGTACCTCCAGCTGTCCGCCCCTGGCCTGCCGGGGATGCTGCTGCTCCTCGGCGCCACGGGCACCCTGCGCGGCCTCTCGGACCTGCGGACGCCGCTGGTGGTGGCCGTCACCGCCGCGCTCGTCAACGCCGGGCTCGACGTGCTGCTCGTGCTCGTCCTCGGGTGGGGTCTCGCCGGGGCCGCGATCGGCACGGCGCTGGCCCAGACCGGCGCCGGGCTCGCGGCCGCCGCCGTGGTGGTCGTCCGCGCGCGCAGGGCCGGCTGCGGGCTGGGGCTGCGGCGGTCAGGGGTGGCGCGCTCGGCCCGGACCAGCGCGCCGCTGCTGGTGCGGACCCTGGGGCTGCGGGTGGCCCTGCTCGTGACGACGGCGGTCGCCGGGGGGCAGGGCGTCGCGGCGCTCGCGGGTCACCACGTGGTCATGCAGCTGTGGTCGCTCCTGGCGCTCGCGCTGGACGCCGTGGCGATCGCGGCGCAGGTGCTCGTCTCCAACGCCCTCGGCGCCGGAGGGCAGGTGCTCGCGCGCAGCGTCCTGCGCAGCTGCGTGCGCATCAGCGTCGGCGCCGGGGTGGTGCTGGGCGTCGCCGTCGTCGTCGCCTCCCCGTGGGTCCCGGCGCTCTTCACCGCAGCCCCCGCGGGCGACGGCGGCGACGGGGCGACCGCGGCGACGACGGCCGCGGGCATCTCCGCGGCCCTGGTGGTCGTCGCGGTCACCCAGCCGCTCGCCGGGTGGGTGTTCGCGCTCGACGGGGTGCTCATGGGCGCCGGGGACGGCCGCTACCTGGCTGGCGCCTCCGCGCTCACGACGGTCCTCTACGTGCCGGTCGCGCTCGCCGTGGGCCGCTGGGGCCCCGACGGCGCCGCGGGGCTCACGTGGCTCTGGGTGGCCTTCGCCGGCCTGTTCATGCTGCTGCGAGGGGCGGCCCTGGGCTGGCGGGTGCGCGGCGAGGCGTGGACGCGCAGCGGCTCGCTGGACTGACGCCGCCGGGCGCCCTGACGGGCACCCCTCCCCTCGACCGGGGACGCCCCACCGCGCCAGAACCAGACCACAGCCCGACCGGGGACGCCCCACCGCGCCAGAACCGCTCAGAGCACGGTGCGACGTCCCCGGTCCGTGCTGTCGCCCAGGAGAGGCCGCGACGCCCCTCCGCGCCACGACCGGGGACCTCCCACCGCGCCGAGCCAGGTCAGCCACGCGGCAGGACGTCCCCGATAGAGCGAGGAGGGCATCACCACGCGGCAGGACGTCCCCGATCGAGCGAGGGGGGACGGACGGAAGCCCTCGACGTCGACCCACCCATCATGACGTCCGGACGCACCGCAGGGGTGGCCCCGACGGACGGGGCCACCCCTGCGGTGGTGCCAGTGCTGGTGCTGGCCGGCTGGTGCTGGTGCTGGTGTCTCAGGCCTCGGGGACGACCTCGAGGTCGAGGGTCGCCGAGACCTCCGGGTGCAGGCGCACGGACACCGTGTAGGTGCCCAGCGACCGGATGGGGTTGCGGATCTCGACCTTGCGGCGGTCGATCGTCCGTCCCTGCTCCGCCACCGCGTGGGCGACGTCTGCCGGGGTCACCGCGCCGAACAGCCGTCCGCCGGGGCCCGAGCGCGCGGTGAGGCGGACCGGGTTTCCCTCGAGGGAGGCCTTGAGCGCCTGCGCGTCGTCGAGGTTCGCGACCTCGCGAGACGCACGGGCGGCACGGATCTGCTCGACCTGCTTGGCACCGCCGCGGCTGAACACCGTGGCGAGCTGGCGGGGGAGCAGGAAGTTGCGGCCGTAGCCGTCCTTGACGTCGACCACGTCGCCGGGGGCGCCGAGACCGGTGACCTCCTGGGTCAGGATGAGCCTCATCGTCGCCTCCTCAGCGGCCGGAGCTGGTGTAGGGCAGCAGTGCCACCTCGCGGGCGTTCTTCACGGCCGTCGCGATGCGCCGCTGCTCCTGCACGGAGACGCCGGTGACACGGCGCGCGCGGATCTTGCCGCGGTCCGAGATGAACTTCCGCAGGAGCGTGGTGTCCTTGTAGTCGATCTCGACGATCTTGGCCGCCTTGAGCGGGTTGAGCTTCTTCTTGGGCTTGCGCACCGGAGGCTTCGCCACGGTGTGCTCCTCTCGTCATGTCGCACGATGCTGTTGGTGGGCCGGCGCGGGCCGGCCGATGAGGCTGCGGGTCGATCAGAACGGCGGGTCGTCGGAGTAGGAGCCTCCGCCCCACCCTCCGCCGCCGCCCTGGTTGCCGCCGCCGGAGGGTCCGGTGGCCCACGGGTCGGTCTGCGGGGCGCTCGCTCCGCCCTGCTGACCGCCGAAGCCGCCACCCTGCTGGCCGCCCTGCTGGCCGCCGAAGCCGCCACCCTGGGTGCCGCCCTGCTGGCCGCCCGCCTGCTGACCGCCGCCGAAACCACCGCCGCCACCGCGCTGCGTGCGGTTGACCTTTGCGGTGGCGTACCGCAGCGACGGGCCGATCTCGTCGGCCTGCAGCTCCATGACGGTGCGCTTCTCGCCCTCCTTCGTGTCGAAGGTGCGCGAGACGAGGCGACCGGTGACGACCACGCGATTGCCCTTGGTGAGCGACTCCGCCACGTTCTCCGCCGCGTCACGCCAGATCGAGCACCTCATGAAGAGGGTCTCGCCGTCCTTCCAGTCGTTGGACTGGCGGTCGAACTGACGGGGCGTGGACGCGACGGTGAAGTTGGCGACCGCCGCGCCCGAGGGGGTGAACCGCAGCTCGGGGTCCGCGGTGAGGTTCCCGATCACGGTGATGGTCGTCTCGCCAGCCATGCGGTGCTCCTTGGGGACGTCTCAGGGGTGGGTGCCGTGGCGCGGGGCTCCCGACCGGGGTCGGGAGCCCCGCGCTCAGGACGAAGCGGGGCGGGGCGTCGGCCGGGGCGTCGGACCGGGGGTCGGCGTACCGCCACCCGGGGCTGCCGGGGCCGGGGCAGGCGCCGAGGTCTCCGGCGCCGGGGCCCCCGCGGGACGACGGGGACCGGAGGGCCCCGAGGATCCGCCCGGGCGCGAGCCCGGTCCAGCACCGCGCCCGCCGCGCGAGGCGCCGGCGGCCGGGGCAGGGGGCACGGCCGGCGGGGCCGAGGTGGTGGGGGTGTCGGACTCCGCGGCGGCGAGCTTCTTCGCCGCGCGACGGGCCTTCTCCTTGGAGGTCCCCGTGTCGGTGCGCATCAGCTTGGTGCGCAGCACCGACTCGTTGAGGCCCAGCTGGCGGTCCAGCTCCTTCGCCAGCTCGGGGGTGGCGACGAGGTCCACGACGGCGTAGATGCCCTCGGACTTCTTGTTGATGTCGTAGGCGAGGCGACGGCGGCCCCAGATGTCGGTCTTCTCGACGGTCCCACCGCCCTGGCGGATCACGTTGAGGAACCTGTCCAACGACGGAGCGACGGTGCGCTCCTCGAGGTCAGCGTCCAGGATGACCATGAGCTCGTACTGACGCATGCGGTACCCACCTCCTCTGGTCTCAGCGGCCACGGTCTCTCCGTGGCAGGAGGGTCGAGCGTCGGCCGGGGAGTGCCGTGCTGCGGAGCGCAGCGCGGGCCTTCCCCGAACCGGTGCAGTCTAGTGGTGCGGGGGAGTGCTCGAGGCCGCCGCCGGTTCGCCGCGCCCGGCGCACGGCTCGGGGTGGTCCTCGGGGCCGGCCTCGCCGGTGGTCGCACCGTCGCCGCGGCGCAGCGCCCCCACGGCGAGCGACGCCACCGCGCACAGCCGGGCGAGCACCACCACGGCGTAGGTCCACGGCTCGGCGCCCCGCGCGGGCACCTCCTGGCCGTAGACGTAGAGCCACGTGAGCACGGCCGCTGCGCACTCGACGAGGGCCCACGGCAGCGTCACGCGCCACGGCAGCCCCGCGGCGACCACCAGAGGGAGCAGCAGCAGAGACGACTGGAGCGGGACCGTGGTCGCCGTGATCATGACCACGGCGACCGCGACGAGCGCCAGGCGCGCCGAGGCCGCAGGCCGGGCAGCCCCGCCGCCAGCACCCCCGCCAGCACCGCCGCCAGGCTCCAGGCGGCTCGTCCCCGCCGACCACCGGCGCGCGAGAACCGCTACGGCGACCACCGCCAGCAGCGTCCCCGCCGCGGCCCCGCCCACCACCACGGGCCCCGGGACCACGCCGAGCGACCCCGGCAGCGACGGCAGTCCCCACAGGGAGCCGTACCCGGCGACCGGCCCCCAGTCGGGCACCCACGACGCGAGGGCCGACACCGCGGCGACGTCGCCGGGACCGGCAGTGCCGCCGGGCAGGTCGCTCGGGGCTCGTGCGGCCTGCGCCGCGAGCCCGCTGACCACCCACCCGAGCGCCACGGCCGCCGCGGCGGTCGCCGCGCCGGCAGCGCTGGCGGCCACGGCGCGCACCGCGCCGGTGCGGTGCACGTCGGGTGCGGCGAGCGCGACGACCCACAGCGAGGCGAGCACCACGGCGGCGAGCGGGTCGAGCGTGGCCGAGGCCGCGAGCGCCGCGCCGCAGAGCGCCGGGTGCCCGCGGGCGTGAGCGAGCAGGCCGGCGGCCACGCCCGCCACCGCGAGCAGCTCCAGGGAGAGGAGCCCGGAGACCACCACGAGCGGGGAGAGGACCAGCGCCGAGGCAGCCCACGGACGTCCGCTCCTGCGGGTGAGGGCGACGAGGGCCAGGGCGGCCAGCGCGAGGGCCACGGCGGACAGGACGGCCGCCAGGTCGAAGGTGGCCACCACGTCGCCGGCGGACGGCGAGCCGCCGGCCGGGCCGCCGGCGTCCCCGCGCAGCGAGGCGAGCGGCGCGGCGAGCGCGGTGAGCGCCTCGGTCGCCAGCGCGGCGCCGGGCGGCTGCTGGGCGACCGTCCCGGAGGCCACGCGGGACGCCACGTCGGAGTAGCAGGCGTGGACGAGCTGGTCGGGGCTCGACCACCCCGTCCCTCGGCAGTGCGCCCTGAAGAGGGCGGCGAGCGCGACCGCCACCCCTGCGGCCACCGCGAGGACAGGGCCCGCCCAGGCGTCACCGCTGCGGGACGGGGAGGCGTAGCGGCCCCGGGGACCGCCCACGACCGTGCTGGCGGCCTCGACCACCGGGTCTCGCGGGGCGCTCGCGGCCGTGGCGCCGGCCGTGCGGCCCGCGGGCATCAGCCGTCGCCGGCGCCCGAGGACTGCTGGGCGGGCGGCGGGGTGGTGGGTCTGCCGGGCGCGCCCTGGGACTTGCTCGCGCTGGACGACGAGGACGACGAAGAGGACGAGGAGGACGACGAAGAGGACGACGAGGACGGGGACGGCTCGTCGTCTCCGGTCGGCTCCGGCTCCTCGGTCTGCGGGGGCGGCTCCGGGGCCGACGTGGAGGTGGGCGGGCTGGTCGGCGTCGTGGACCTGCTCGTCCGCGACGGCGCCGGGGCGGACGTGGACGGCGCCGGCCGCCGCACGGACCGCGTGGCCTCAGGGAACTGCAGCCTCTCGGTGCCCTCGAGCGCTGCCTGCATGTACTCGGTCCAGATCGCGGCCGGGAACGTGCCGCCGACCACCTCCCGCACCCCGCCGAAGCCGGGGATCCGCTGGACGGCCCCGGTCTCGGGGTCGGGGTTGAACATCACGACGGTGGTCGACAGCTGCGGGGTGAAGGCCGAGAACCACGCGGCCTGGTTGTCGTCGGTGGTCCCGGTCTTGCCCGCCACGGGACGCCCCAGGGCTCGGGCCTTGCGCCCGGACCCGCGCTGGACGACCGCCTGCATGGCCGTGGTGGCGTCCGCCATGACGTCGGCGTCGATGACCTGCTTGCCCGTGGTGTCCGCGGTGTAGACGGCCTCCCCGTCGTCGATGCGGGTGACCGACGACACGAGGTGCGTGGTGTGGCGCTCCCCCTGGGCGGCCATCGTGGCGTAGGCGGTGGCCAGGTCCCACGGGTGCACGGCGGCGGTGCCGAGCACGTTGGAGAGCACGGGCTCCACCACGCCCTGCGGGATGCCGGCGCGCTGCGCGACGTCGACGGTGTTCTTCGGGCCGATCTCCCCGTTCAGCTCCACGTAGGCGGTGTTCACGGAGTTCGCGGTGGCCTGCACGAGGTTGACGCGGCCCTCGTCCTTGTCGTCGTAGTTCCGCAGGCCGTCCGGGTAGCCCGGCGGGTACGAGGGGCTGTTGCCGTTGAGCGTGCTGCTCAGCGTCTTCCCCTGCTCCAGCGCGGCGATCAGGGTGAACGGCTTGAACGTCGAGCCGGCCTGCGCGGTCTCCTGGGTGAGGGAGTTCAGCGGCCGGGTGGAGTAGTCCGCGCCGGCGTACATCGCCTGCACGCTGCCGTCCCGCGGGTCGATCGAGAGGAGCCCGGCCTGCAGGGAGTCGGGGCGTCCGCTGGTGGGGTAGACGTCCGGGTCCTGCATCGCCGCGACCGCCTCCTCCTGCCGTCGGGCGTCGATCGTCAGCACGATGTTCAGCCCGGCGGTGTCGAGGGTCTCCTCGCTGATGCCGCTGCGCTCCAGCTCCTTGCGCGCCTCGGAGAGGATGTAGCCGTTGGGGCCGTCGTAGCTCTCGTCGGGCTGCGGCTCCACGGTCTCGGGCATGGTCGGGTTGGCGGCCACCTCGGCGGGCTCGATGGCCCCGGTCTCCACCATCGACGCCATGACGTAGTCGTAGCGCTCCTGAGCCCTCTCCGGGTCGTTGCGCGGGTCGTAGGCGGACGGCGCCGGCACCAGGCCCACCAGGAGAGCGGCCTGCTCGTGGGTGAGCTGGCTCGCGTCCTCGTCGAAGTACTGCGTCGCCGCGGTCTGCACGCCGTAGGCGCCGCGCCCGAAGTAGATGGTGTTGAGGTACTGGGCGAGGATCTCGGGCTTGGAGACCTGCTGGTCGATCTTCACCGCGATGATCGCCTCGCGGATCTTTCGCGTGTAGGTCGGTGAGTCGTCGCCGTAGACGTTCTTCACGTACTGCTGCGTGATGGTGGACCCGCCGCCGCGGTCCTCGCCGGTCAGCACCCCGGAGATCGCGCGCCCCACACCCTTGATCGACACCCCGCGGTTGGACTCGAAGGAGCGGTCCTCCGCGGCGATGATCGCGTCCTTCACCGTCTCGGGGATCTCGTCGGGCTCCAGCGGCACGCGGTCCACGGAGTCCTTGGAGAACGTCGCCATCTGGGTGGTGCCGTCGGAGTAGAGGACGTTGGAGGTGCGGTAGCGCGCCTGCGCGGTCTCCTCGGTGGGCACGTCCACCAGCCGGTAGGCCAGGACGACCAGCCCCAGGCCGAGGATCACGCCGAGCAGCACCACGAGCCAGAAGAGGCGCCACGAGGGCCACCACCGCAGGAGCGGGCCCGCGCCGGCCCTCGGGTAGTTCAGGGCGTTCGTGGGCCTCGGCCGCGACCTCGGCGCCCGCTCGCGGACGGACGCCGCCTGGGCCTCGCGGGCAGCCCGGGCGCTGGGCCGGCGTGAGGGTGGGGCGGACGAGGGCACGGGGTGGGACCTCCGGCGTGGGGCGGGACGGGGTGGTGGGCACGAGCGCTCGGCACGCGCGGCGGGTGCGGCCCGGGTGGAGCCGTTCGGTGCTCAGCGCACCTGCTCACCATCATGCCACTCCCACACCGCCTCACCCGTCACTCTCGTCACGCGCGTCGCGGTGGAGCCCTCGGTGGCTGCCAGGGGAGCCGGCGGGGGCCCGCACGGGCTCCCCCGGGTCCGCGGCGGGCAACGGTCCGGCCACCCGCCGTCGCCTACGCTGGAACCCGTGGCGACCGAGGCGGAGGACGTGGACGCTGCCCCGGAGGCTGCCCTCCCGGCCGGCGGGCCCGGCGACCTCGAGGGCCTCGAGCCGCTCCTGACCTTTCTGCGCGAGGAGCGCGGTTTCGACTTCCGCGGCTACAAGCGCGCGTCGCTGGCCCGGCGCATCGCCAAGCGCATGACCACGGTCGGGGCGGGCTCCTACGACGCCTACCGCGACGTGCTCGAGATCGACGCGCACGAGTGGACCGCCCTGCTCGACACCGTCCTCATCAACCTCACGTCGTTCTTCCGCGACGAGCCCGCCTGGGAGGCGCTGCGCACGCAGCACCTGCCCGCCATCGTGCGGCGCGGCGGGAAGATCCGTGCCTGGTGCGCCGGGTGCGCGAGCGGGGAGGAGGCCTACAGCCTCGCGATGGTCCTGTGCGAGATCCTCGGGCCCGAGGAGTTCCGCCAGCGCGTGAAGATCTACGCCACCGACGTCGACGACGCGGCGCTCGCCGCGGCCCGCAGCGGCACCTTCACCGAGAGGGCGATGGCGCCGGTCTCCCCGGAGCTGCGCGAGCGGTACTTCGACCGGTCCGGGGATCGGTGGACGTTCCGGCGGGACCTGCGCCGCTCGATCATCTTCGGCCGCAACGACCTCGTGCAGGACGCCCCGATCTCCCACGTCGACGTGCTGCTGTGCCGCAACACCCTCATGTACTTCGTCCAGGAGAGCCAGGCGCGCATCGCCGCCCGCCTGCACTTCGCCCTCGCCGAGGACGGCGTGCTGGTGCTGGGCCGCGCCGAGACGCTGCTGTCCCAGGCCGCCCTGTTCACGCCGCTGGACCTCGGCAACCGGATCTTCACCGCCGGTCCCCGCTCGGCGCGCGAGGCCCGGGGCGCGCGCGGTGCGCCGCCGTGGGCGACGCAGGCCGCAGCGGACCGGGCCGACGGCTCCGTCCGCGAGGAGAGCCCGGCCGCCGCCGTGAGGCGCCAGGCGCTGCTGACCGCCCCCTCCGCGCAGCTGGTCCTCGATGCCGCCGGGGCGCTGATGACGTCCAACCTGCGCGCGGACGCGCTGTTCGGCCTGGGCGAGCGGGACCTGGGATCGCCCTTCCAGGACCTCGAGGTGTCCTACCGCCCCGTCGGCCTGCGCTCCGCGGTCGAGGACGCGCGCGCCTCCGGCGCCCCGGTGTGGGTGCGCGAGGTGGCCTGGCGGGTCGACGGGGAGAGCCGCGTCCTCGACATCATGGTCGTCCCGCTGCAGGGCGAGGACCACCGCGTGCTCGGCACGTCGATCGTCTTCACCGACGTTACGCGCGAGCACGCGCTGGCCGGGGAGTACCAGCGGGCGCGCTCCCTCCTGGAGACCGCCCACGAGGAGCTCCAGTCCACGCACGAGGAGCTCGAGACCACCAACGAGGAGCTCCAGTCCACGGTGGAGGAGCTGGAGACCACCAACGAGGAGCTCCAGTCCACCAACGAGGAGCTCGAGACCATGAACGAGGAGCTCCAGTCGATGAACGAGGAGCTCCAGTCCAGCAACCAGGACCTGCGCACCAGCACGGGCGACGCGGAGCACCGCCTGGACGCCGCGGGCGCCGCGCTGGCGTCGATGACGACGTCGGTGGTGGTGCTCGACCGCTTCACCGGTGACGAGCAGGGGCCCGAGCGCGCCCGACCGGACCGCGGGGCCGACGGCGCACCCGACCCGCGGTCGCTGGGCCGGGTCCGGGTGTGGAACGCGGCGACGACCGACCTGTGGGGCGTCACCGCCGAGGAGGCCGTGGGCGCCGACCTCGCCGAGCTCGGCACCGGGCTCCCGCTGGAGGAGGTCCGCGCCGCGGTCGAGGCCGCGGCGCACGACGGCGGAGCCGCGACCGTGGACGTCGACGCGACCGAGCGCCACGGCCGCCGGGTGAGGCTGCGTGTCGCGGTCTCGCCGCTGATGGACGGCGACGGCGTGAGCGCCGGGGCCATCCTCATCACCGAGCTCGATCGCTGACCCCCGGGCCGGCACCGGGCGCCGCACGGACGCCGCACCGCGCCGACCCGTCAGGCGTCGCCGCTGCGGGAGCGCAGGAGCGTCCTGGCGTTCTCCGGGTCGGCGACGACGAAGCCCGCGACGTCGCGCAGCTTGACGTTGCGGTCCTGGCTCAGGCGCGAGAGCACGTCGAAGGCCCGCTCCACGCTGCACCCCAGCCATGCGGCGACCATGCCCTTCGCCTGCTCGATGCCCGCCCGCGAGGCCAGGGCCTCCTCCAGCTGCTCCGCGGTCAGCCGGAGGTCCTCGACGTGGCGGGCGTACCCGACCAGCGCCGCCACCGCGGAGGCGAACACCGCGATCCGGTCCCTGGCCACGTCCGCGCCCAGCATCTCGGGATCGTCGCCGTAGACGGTGAGGACGCCGACCACCTCGGCGCCCGAGCAGACCGCGACGGCGACCGCGACGTACCCGTCCACCGCGGACGCGGGGTGCTCGCTGCTCCCCGGCGTCACGGCGGCGGCGCTGCCCCGGCCCGACGGGACGTCACCGGCCTGGGCCTCGGCCCAGGCCGTGACCGACGGGCCGCGCCCCGCGGCGAGCTGCAGCCCGTCCAGGCGCTGGGCCATGGCCGAGCTGGAGGCCGCGTCGACCGGGGCCAGCGGGTCACCGAGCAGCACGCTGGCGTGCTGCGCCCCCGGGACGGCCTGCGTGGCGAGCACGGCCGCGCGGTCCAGGACGTCACGCACGCCGGAGGAGCCGACCTGCAGCCGGACCAGCTCCGCGACGGCGCGCATCGCGTCCGGCGCGTCCGCCTCGACCTCCGCGGGCCCGAGCGGCGCTCCGGGGCTCGCCGCCCCGTCCCGGAGCGCGCCGGGCACCGGCGGGGCGATGGCGGCCGCGGGCACCAGCACCCACTGCAGCATCCCGTCCAGCTTGACCGCCACGGCGTCGACGTCCACGGCCTCGCCGGAGCGCGGCAGCAGCCGGATCCGCCCCCTGGCCCCGCCGCGACCGACCGCCTCGGAGATCATGCGCCGTGTGAGGCGTCGCTCCTCCATGACGACGAACACCAGCAGCGGCTTGCCGCGCAGGCGGGGGAACGGGGTGGCGAGGAGGTGGCCCGCCGCCGGGTTGGCCTCGACGACGGTGCCGAGGTGGTCGGTGGTCAGCACCGCGAGCGGCACCGCGGAGGCGACGGTGCTCATCGCCGTCACCGTCACGTCCCGAGCCTCGCCTGCCTCGCGCACGTGGGCGCGCGCCTCCATGAGGGACGCCGCAGCCTCGGCGAGCACCTCGGCGGCGACCCGCAGCTCCTCCTCCGCGGAGCCCGGGTCGACCTCCGCGTCGTCGTCGGTCAGCGCGCCGGGGGCGACGTCAGCCACGGGACGGCCCCGTCGTCGCCGCAGGGCCGGCGAGCGGCTCCGGCTCCGCTCCCTCTGCGAGGTGGGACGTGCCGGCCCCGTCCCGTAGTCTCAGGTCCGGCCCGCCGCTGTATCGCACCGATACATGATGCCCTGATCGCTGGCCGGAGCACCAGACACCCCGAGGAGGACGGCATGGCGCGGCGATCCGACGCGCTCCACACCGCCGTGCTCGGCCTCCTCGACGAGCAGCCCCTCCACGGCTACGAGCTGCGGGCCCGCCTGGACCTGCTCGTCGGCGCGCTGCGGCGCCGCGTGTCCTTCGGGAGCGTCTACCCGGCGCTGCGCACCCTCGAGCAGCGCGGGCTCATCGCCGCCTCGGAGCCCGCCGAGGGCTGCGCCGACCCCGCGCAGGCGCCGGCGCAGACCCGCGCCCTGGCGCCCCGCCGGCGCCGTGTGGTCTACGGGCTGACCGCTGACGGGCAGGCGCACCTCGCCGACCTCCTCGCGGCGCGAGGCCCCGCCACGTGGGAGGACGACGACTTCGACGTCCGCTTCGCCTTCTTCGCCCGCACCGACGCCGCCACCCGCCTGGCCGTCCTCCAGGGCCGCAGGGCCAGCATCGACGAGCGCCTGCAGCGCGCCCGCCAGCACGCCCCGTGCTGCGGGGGCCGCGGCGACGGCTACCGCTCCGAGCTGGCCCGGCGCTCCGCGGAGTCCCTCGAGCGCGAGCTGGCCTGGCTCGACGAGGTCGCCGCGCGCGAGCGCGATCCCTCGACGACCCTGGTGGACCCCTGCGCCGCGGACCCGCCGTGCGCGCCGGCGACACCGCCCGCCGCGTCCCCCCACAGAGCCCCCCAGCACCGTCCCCGCAACCCCCGCACCTCGAGGAGCACATCGTGACCAGCCACCCGATCCGCGTCGCCGTCGTGGGGGTGGGCAACTGCGCCTCCTCCCTGGTGCAGGGCGTGCACTACTACGCCTCCGCCGAGCCCGGCACCCGCGTCCCCGGGCTGATGCACGTGACCTTCGGCGACTACCACGTGGGCGACCTGGAGTTCGTGGCCGCGTTCGACGTCGACGCCAAGAAGGTGGGCTTCGACCTGTCCGACGCCATCACCGCCTCGGAGAACAACACCATCACCATCGCCGACGTCCCGCCGCTGGGCGTCACCGTCCAGCGCGGCCCCACCCTCGACGGCCTCGGGAAGTACTACCTCGAGACGATCGAGCAGGCCGACGCGGAACCGGTCGACGTCGCGGCCGCCCTGCGCGAGGCCCGCGCGGACGTCCTCGTCTGCTACCTGCCCGTCGGCTCCGAGGACGCCGCGAAGCACTACGCCCAGGCGGCCATCGACGCCGGGGTGGGCTTCGTCAACGCCCTGCCGGTCTTCATCGCCTCCGACCCGGAGTGGGCGGCCAAGTTCTCGGCGGCCGGCGTGCCGATCGTCGGAGACGACATCAAGTCCCAGATCGGCGCGACCATCACCCACCGCTCGCTCGCGCGGCTCTTCGAGGACCGCGGCGTCATCGTCGACCGGACGTACCAGCTGAACGTCGGCGGCAACATGGACTTCAAGAACATGCTCGAGCGGGACCGCCTGGAGTCCAAGAAGATCTCCAAGACGCAGTCCGTCACCTCCAACATCCCGCACGAGATGCGCGCCCGCGACGTGCACATCGGCCCCAGCGACTACGTGCAGTGGCTGGACGACCGCAAGTGGGCGTTCGTGCGCCTCGAGGCCCGCGCGTTCGGGGACGTGCCGCTGAACCTGGAGTACAAGCTGGAGGTCTGGGACTCCCCGAACTCCGCCGGCGTCATCATCGACGCGGTGCGCAGCGCCAAGATCGCCATGGACCGCGGCCTGGGGGGCCCGGTGACCTCCGCGTCGGCGTACTTCATGAAGTCCCCGCCCGAGCAGAAGCGTGACGACGAGGCGAAGGCCGACGTCGAGGCCTTCATCCGCGGAGACGTCGCGTCCTGACCGGCGGCGCCGTGGGCACGGGGCCGCCGGGCACCGGGCCCGGACGGTCTGGGGCCCCGGCGGCAGGGCGTAGGGCTCGCTCCTCGACCCTGCGCGCCGGGGCGGTGGCGGTCACGGCGTCCTCCGGCGCCCGGCGGCTGGTAGGCGTCCGCCTCGTCGGGTCCTTCGCCGACGGGGCCCTGCAGGCCGCGCTGGCCTCGCTGTTCTTCCTCTCCCCCGAGCGTGCGGCCACCGCCGGCGGGATCGCGGTCGCGTCCCTGGTGCTCGTGGCGCCCTTCACGCTCGTGGGGCCGTGGGCGGCCGAGATCCTCGACCGGTTCTCCCGCCGCGGGGTGCTGCTGCTCGGGTCGGTGGCCCGGGCGCTGCTCGCCGCCGCGACCGGGCTGGCGGCCGCGCTGGGCAGCGACGCCGCGGTGGTCGCGGGCGTGCTCGCCTACCTCAGCGTCAACCGGCTCCTGCTCGCCGCGCTGTCCGCCTCGCTCCCGCGCGTGGTGCGCCGGCGCGACCTCGTCGCCGCCAACGCCCTGGTCCCCACCGCGGGTTCGGCGGCGGCCCTGCTCGGGGGCGCCGCCGCCCTCGGCGCCGGGTCCGCGGGCGCCAGCGTCCCGGCGGTGCTGACCGCCGTCGCTCTCGGGTGCCTGCTGGCGGCCGGGCTCGCCCGGGGCTTCGCCGCGGGAGCCCTGGGGCCCGGGCCTCGGGCGGACGCCCCCGACGGGGACCGCGCCACGGGCCCTGCCCGGTACGCCGGCGCGCGCGCCCGCCGCCCCGGCGGGCTCGGGGAGGCGCTCGACCACCTGAGCTCGCGCCCGGCGCCGGCCCTGGCGCTGGCGACGCTGACCGCTCACCGCCTGGCCTACGGCGTCGTCCTCGTCGTGGCGCTGCTCTCCGCCCGCAACCTGCTCACGACCTCGGCCGGCGAGGCAGCGGCGCTGCTGGGCCTCGCGCTGGCCGCCACCGGGGCCGGGGCCGCGCTCGCCGCGGCGGTGACGCCGGCGCTCGTGCGGGCGGTCGGCGCCGGCACGTGGGTGGTGACCTGCTGCGCCCTCGGAGCGCTCAGCGCGCTGGCGCTCGCCGTCGCTCCCGGCCGGGCCGTCCTCGTGGGGGTCGCTCTCGTGCTCGGCGTGGCGGCGCAGGGGGTGAAGGTCGCCACCGACACCGCCGTGCAGCGCGGCGTCGACGACGCCTTCCGGGGGCGGGTCTTCGTCCTCTACGACCTGTGCTTCAACGTGGCGCTCGTCGTCTCCACGGCGATCGCGGCGACGGCGCTGCCCGACGCCGGGTGGTCACGGCCCGTGCTGGTGGTCGCGGCGTCGTGGTGGGTCGCCGTGGCCCTGGTGCGCGCGCTGGCCGGCCGGGCGATCAGCTCGGATCGACGCCCTCCGGGCAGTCCTGGCCCTCCTGGGCCTCCGGAGCCCCGGACTCCGGCTGCTCCGACCACCACGTGAGCAGGGCCGCGCGCGCGGCGTCCTCGCCCACCGGCCCCTCGTCCATGCGCAGCGCCAGCAGGTGCGCGTACGCGCGGCCCACGACGGGGCCGGGCCCGACGCCCAGCGTCGCCATGATGGCCTTCCCGTCCAGGTCGGGGCGCACCCGGGAGAGCTCCTCCGCGGCGCTGAGGGCCTCGATGCGCCTCTCGAGGTGGTCGTAGGACGTGGCGAGCGCCGCGGCCCGGCGGCGGTTGCGGGTGGTGGAGTCCGCGCGGGTCAGGGCGTGCAGGCGCGGCAGGAGGTCACCGGCGTCGGCCACGTAGCGCCGCACCGCGGAGTCCGTCCACGCACCGGAGCCGTAGCCGTGGAAGCGCAGGTGCAGCTCGACGAGGCGGGTGACCGACGAGATGATGTCCTTGGACAAGCGCAGGGCCTTGAGCCGGCGCGCGGTCATCTTCGCGCCCACCACCTCGTGGTGGTGGAAGCTCACCGCGCCGCCGGGCTCGAAGCGGCGCGTCGCGGGCTTGCCGACGTCGTGCATGACGGCGGCCAGGCGCAGCACGAGGTCCGGCCCGCCGGTGTAGCGGTCCTCCAGGGCGATGGCCTGGTCGAGGACGGTGAGGGTGTGCGTGTAGACGTCCTTGTGGCGGCCGTGCTCGTCCACGGTGGCGCGCAGGGCCGAGAGCTCTGGCAGCACGTGGTCGGCCACGCCGGTCTCGACGAGCACCTCGAGGCCGTCCCTCGGTGACTCCCCGAGCAGCAGCTTGCCCAGCTCGGCGCCGGTGCGCTCGGCGGCGACGACCCCGGCGGCGGGGTCGACGCGGGGGGCCGCGGCGGTCATCGCGGCACGGGTGGTCTCGTCCGGGGCCATGGACAGCGCGGAGGTGAACCGGGCGGCGCGCAGCACCCGCAGGGGGTCGTCGTCGAAGGACTCGTGCGCGGGCGCCGGCGTGCGCAGGACCTGGGCCATGAGGTCGTGCAGCCCGCCGTAGGGGTCGACGAGCTCCATCGCCGGCAGGCGGAACGCCATGGCGTTGATCGTGAGGTCGCGTCGGTGCAGGTCACCGGCCAGGTCGTCGCCGAAGACGACGACCGGGTTGCGCGAGGAGTGCTCGTAGCGGTCCGCCCGGTAGGTCGTCACCTCCACCACCACGTCGCCGCGGCGGGCGCCGATGGTGCCGTACTCCTTGCCGATGTCCCAGCAGGCGTCCCCCCACCGACCGAGCAGCTCCTGGGTCTGCTCGGGGCGGGCCGACGTCGTGAGGTCGAGGTCGGGTGTCGAGCCCAGGCGGGAGAGGAAGGCGTCACGCACCGGACCGCCCACCACCGCGATCTCGTGACCGGCGGCGGCGAAGACCTCACCGACCTCGGCGAGCGTGGGCGCTGCGGCCGCGAGGTCGGCGCCGGCCCGGGCGACCACGGCGTGGAGGACGTCGTCCTGCGCGGGTGCTGCCACCCCACCAGGGTGCCAGAGCGGCGGCGGTCCTCGTGACGGAGCGATCGCGCTGCGACGCTCCGTCACGGCCGGGAGCCGGAGCGCGATCGCTAGGGTGGCGGCATGTCGCCCGCTGAGCGTCGCGGCTCCCCGCGCGACGCAGCGGGCGCCCGACGACGACCCCCTCGCCCGGCCGCCGGCCCGCCGGGGTCGTCCGCGTCCTCCCGCGTCCCACGGCGCGCCTCCGAGGAGGTCTCCGCCGGCGGCATCGCCCTGCGCAGCGCCGGCGGGGTCGTCGAGGTGGCGCTGATCGGGCGCCTCACCCGCGGCGGGCGCCTGGAGTGGTGCCTGCCCAAGGGACACCTCGAGGGGTCGGAGACGGCGCGCGAGGCCGCGGTCCGGGAGATCGCCGAGGAGACGGGCATCATCGGCGAGGTGGTGGCGAGCCTGGGGAGCATCGACTACTGGTTCTCCGTCTCCGGGCGCCGGGTGCACAAGACCGTGCACCACTTCTTGCTGCACGCGACCGGCGGGTCCATCACCGTGGAGCACGACCCCGACGGCGAGGCCGTGGAGGCCGCGTGGGTCCCGCTGACCGAGCTCGAACGGCGTCTGGCGTACGCCAACGAGCGGCGGATCGCCGCGGCGGCCGCCGCGCTGCTCGCCGACGAACGGTGACCCGGCGACGCACCGGCGCTGCGGCGCCAGGGCTCACCGCCGCCCTGCGCCCGCTGCTGGGGACGGTCATGGCGCTGCTGCTGGTGGTGGGCGGCGCGCTCGCCGCGAGCGCCGCGCCGGCACCGGGGCAGGCGGCACCGCCGAGCACCGGGCCCCGGGACGACGGTGACGCGGGGGCCGGTCCCGGCGCCGCCCTGGCGGTCACCGACGCCGGGTCCGGGGTGCTGCGCGCCGGCGAGCAGCTGCGGCTCCGCCTGGAGGTCACGTCGCGCTCGCCCGCGGAGCTCGCGGGGGCACGCGTCGTCCTGGTCGCCGGGTCGGCGGTGCTGCCCGACTCGGCGTCGCTGCAGCGGTGGGCCGACGGCCAGGGCCCCTCGCGGGGCGACCTCGTCCTGGCCGACGCGTCGCTGTCCAGCCTGCGCACCGGGGGGTCCCGGCCCGGCGTCACCGCCGAGGTGGTCGCCGACGCGCAGGTGCTCGCGGGGCTCGGCGGCTCGTGGGGCCCGCGCGGCCTGACCGTCGAGGTCGTCGACGCCTCGGGAGAGCGCCTCGCGGCGCAGCGGACCTTCGTCACGTGGCTGCCGCCGGGGTGGTCGCCCACGTCCCACACCCACCTCGCGGTCCTGGTGCCCCTCTCCGCCGGGCCCCCGGACATCGGTGAGGCCGTCGTCCCGCCGGAGCGTCTCGAGGAGCTGGTCGCGCCCGACGGGCGCCTGCGGCGCACGCTCGCCGTCGCGACCACGCCGGGCGCGTCCTGGCAGGTGGACCCCGCAGCGCTGGGCGAGCCGGCTCTCCGATCGCCGTCACCGTCGGCGAGGGAGGACGGGGGGGACGACGGAGGGAGCGACGAGGGCGAGGGGGCGCAGGCACCGGACCCCGGCTCCCCGGCGGCCTCGTGGCGCGAGGACCTGGCCGCGGCGGCGCCCGCCCACGACGTGTCCGTGCTGCCCTTCGGCGACCCCGACCCGGTGACGCTGGCCGGCGCCGGCGCCGAGTCCCTGCTGGGGCTCGCCGACGCTCGGGGCGAGGAGCTGGCGGCGGCCCTGCCGGGCGGCACGTCGCGGTTGGCGCGCACCGCCTCCCCGACGCTCACCACCGGCTCCGTGGAGGCTCTCGGCGACGCCGGGCGCGGCGTGGTCGTCCTCGCCCCGGGACGGCCCGCGGACCGGGCTGGTGAACGGGCCGGCGACCGGGCCGGCGACCGGGCGGCCGCGGTCCAGGGCGAGGGGGGGACGCGGGTGGACGTCCGTCCGCGCGCCGGCGCCCGCAGCCCCGCGCCACCGGTGCGCTCCCTGTCCGTCTCCGGGCCCGCGACCCGGGCGCTCGTCGCGGGCACGGGCCCGGGCGGCCCGCAGCGACCCACCCCGGCGCTGACGAGCGCCCGGCTGGTCGCCGAGAGCGCGGCGCTCGCCCGCCGCGCGCCGCGCGGGGGTGGCGCGAGCATGCTCCTGGCCCCGCCCGCCGGCTGGGACGTCGACCCCACCGCGGCGGTCCCCGTCCTCGACACGGTCCTGCGGGCCCCCTGGGTGGAGCCCACGAGCCTCACCGAGCTGGCCGCGCAGCCCGCGGCCTCCACGGTGCGCGCCCCCGCCGTCGCCGCACCGACCGACGCGCAGCTGCCGCGCGAGGGCCTCGCCTCGGTGATCACGGCGCTGGACCGGGCCGCGTCCGACGCCGCCGTGCTGAGCGCGCCGGGCGCCTACGTGGACGCCGCGCGGGCGTCGGCGGTGGCGGCGGCCTCCTCCGCGTGGGTCCGCGACCTCGAGGGGTGGCGGGCCGGCGTCGAGGCGTACTCGGAGGCCGCCTCCGCGATCGACGACGGCGTGCACGTGGTCCCCGGCAGCGCCGTGACGGTGCTGTCGGCGCAGGTCGACCTCCCCGTGACGGTCGTCAACGACCTCGACCGCGCCGTGGACGTCACCGTCTCGCTGGACTCCTCCTCCCCGCGCCTGCAGCCGGCCGGGGCCCAGCCCATCGAGGGTCTCGCCCCGGGGGACCGCCAGCGCGTCCTCGTCCCGGTGCGCGCCGTGGCCAGCGGCGACGTCACCGCCCAGGTGGTGCTGCGCGCCGACGACGGGCGGCAGATCGGCTCCCCGGTCGAGCTCCGCGTGAAGGTGCGCGCGGACTGGGAGTCCCGCGGGACGGCCGTGGCCGCCGGCGTGGTGGTCCTCGTGCTCCTGCTGGGGGTGGTGCGCACGGTGCGCCGCAACCGCCGTCGCCGCGCAGAGGCCTCCGGTCCGGGCAGCGGGCCCACCACCCCCCGTGGCTCCGGCGGTGGTGGCGCCACGGAGGATCTGAGCGTGTCGACGCGCGGGGGACCCTCATGAGCTCGCTGGCCCGGTCCAGCACGATCATGGCCGCTGGCACGGCGGTCTCCCGGGTGCTGGGCCTGGTCAAGGCCGCGGCGCTCGCGGCCGTGGTGGGCCTGGCCCTGGCCTCGGGCAACGCCTTCGCGCTCGCCAACTCGGTCCCCAACAGCATCTACACGATCGTGGCCGGCGGCGTCCTCAACGCCGTCCTGGTCCCCCAGGTGGTCCGGGCGATCGCCCGCGACACCTCCGGGCGCCACGGCGCCGACTACGTCGACCGCCTCGTCACCGTCGCCGTCCTGGTCCTCGGCGGGGTCACCGTGCTCGCGGTGATCGCGGCCCCCGCGATCATCTGGTTCTTCGGCGGTGGGCTCCTGGGAACGCCGCTGACCGGGGCCCAACGCTCGCTGGCCGTCGGCTTCGCCTACTGGTGCCTGCCTCAGATCTTCTTCTACGCCCTCTACACGCTGCTCGGGCAGATCCTCAACGCCCGCGGCAGCTTCGGCCCCTACATGTGGGCCCCGGTGGTCAACAACGTCGTCGCGCTCGCCGGCCTCGGCACCTTCCTCGCGGTCTACGGCGGGTGGGCCGACGACGGACCGGGCGCAGGCCTGGAGTGGAGCGGCGCCCAGGTCGCGCTGCTCGCCGGCTCCGCCACCGCCGGCGTCGCCCTCCAGGCCCTCGTCCTGCTCATCCCCCTGCGCCGCCTCGGCGTCCGCCTCCGCCCCCGGTTCGGCCTGCGCGGCATGGGGCTGCGCACCGCCGGGCGCGTCGCCGGCTGGACCCTGGGCGGGGTCCTGCTCGGTCAGCTCGGCTGGTTCATCGTGGCGCAGATCGCGTCGGGGATCAGCGCGCAGACGCCCGCGGACGACATCACCACCCCCGGGCTCAACGCGTGGAACTACGCCTACCTCGTCTTCGCCCTGCCCCACTCCCTCATCGCGGTCTCGATCACGACGGCCCTGTTCACCGCCCTCTCCGCCTCGGCCGCGGCAGGGCGCACGCGCGAGGTGGTCGCCTCCCTGTCCCTCGGCCTGCGCACCGTGGGGATCTTCAACGTCCTCGCCCTGGCCGGCATCGTGGTGCTGCCCGTCCCGCTGATCGTCCTCGTCAGCGGAGCGCCCGAGCAGAGCCGCGCGGTGGCCCCCGTGCTGGTCGCCATGGGCGTGGGTCTCGTCGCGTTCAGCGCCCTGGCGCTGCTGCAGCGGGTCTTCTACGCCTACGAGGACGCCCGCACGCCCTTCCTCCTCAACTGCGTGTCCGTGGGCCTGTGGCTCACGGGGTCCCTGCTCTCGCTGACGCTGCCGCTGCAGAGCCGGCTGGTGGGGGTCGGCATCGCCATGAGCGTCGGCGTCACCGTCGCCGCCACCCTCGGCGTCGTGCTGGCCCGCCGCCGGCTCGGGAGCATCGACGGGGTCGCCGTGCTCCGCACCCACGCCCGCCTCGTGGTGGCGGGCATCCTCGCGGCGGTCGCCGGCACGCTGCTGTCCATCGGTCTGCGCGGTGACGGCGTCACCGGCCGCGTCGACGCGGCTCTCGTGCTCCTCCTCGCCGGCGGGGGGATGACGGTCGTGTACGTCCTCGCCCTCGTGGTGCTGCGGGTGCGGGAGGTGGCCCCGCTGGTCGCGCGGGTCCCCGGCGTGCCGGCGGGGGTGTCGCGCTGGTTCGCGCCGACGCCCCCGGACCAGCGCTAGGAGAGCGCCGACCCGGACGCGGGTGCGCTCGGGAGGGCTCGGACGGCCCCCTTCACCGCCGTGCGTTCCTCCAGGTGACTGTGCGTGTCCGGAAAGTGAGGGATGTGCAGTTCTGTGCCGTGCGCCGTAGGGTCACGCCCTTTCTCCGCACCGACGTCCACCCGCCCGTCACGACCGGCCGACCGGAGTCACCGCATGAGCGTCGAGCCGCCGTCCCCGCTGCCTCCGCCCTCGTTCCGGCCCGTCGTCCTGGGCGGCGACATCGGCGCGTACAGCCTCGCCCGGGCCTTCCACGAGGCCTACGGCGTGCGGACGACCGTGGTCTCCTGCGCCGCCACCGGTCCGATCAGCCGCTCGCGCGTGATCGAGAACGTCGTCGAGCCGGGAGCCGAGCGGGCGGACGTCGCGGTGGGCGTCCTGCGCCGCATCGCCGAGCGGGCCGCCGGCGTGCCGCTCCTGCTGCTCGGGAGCGCGGACCGCGCCGTGCGCCTCCTCGTGGAGAACCGGCACCGGCTGGCGGACCGGTACGTCATCCCCTACGTCGGGCTCGACCTCCTGGACCGCATGACGGACAAGGCCCGCTTCGGGGCCCTGTGCACCGAGGTCGGCGTCGCCACGCCCGCCACGGTCGTCGTCGACGTGGCTCGGGACGCCCGCGCCGCCGGTGGCCACGGGGTCGACGCCACCGGCCTGGCCTTCCCGGTGATCGCGAAGGCCGCCAGCACCACCGCGTACGCGGAGGTCTCCTTCCCGGGCAAGGCGAAGGTCTTCACCGTCGCCAGCGCCACCGAGCTCGACGACCTCGTGGACACCCTCGCCCGCGCGGGCTACCGCGGTGCCTTCCTCGTGCAGGACCTCATCCCCGGGGACGACTCCGGGATGCGGGTCCTCACCTGCTACAGCGACGCCTCGGCCCGCGTCCGGTTCGCCGCCTCCGGCCACGTCCTGCTGGAGGAGCACACGCCCGGCGCGCTCGGCAACCCCGCGGCCATCCTCACCGGCGCCGACCCGGTGGTCAGCGCCCAGGCGAAGCGCCTGCTCGAGCACGTCGGGTGGACGGGCTACGCCAACTTCGACATCAAGGTGGACCCCCGGGACGGCAGGCGCGTGTTCTTCGAGCTCAACCCTCGCCTGGGTCGCAGCAACCACTACGTCAGCGCCGCCGGCCAGAACCCGGTCGTGCCGTACGTCCGGGAGCACCTGCAGGGACTCGACCCGCTGCCCCCCGGAGCACCCACCGAGGCCGACGTGCGGCGCCTCTACTCGATCGTGGCGCCCTCGCTGCTGCTGCGCTACGTCACCGACCCCGCCGTGCGTGCCCGGGTGGTGGCGCTCGTGCGCGCGGGCGGCGTCGAGGACCCGCTGCGGTACCGCCCCGAGCGGGACCTGCGCCGCCGCGCCTACGTCGCCGCCGCCCGCCTCAACCAGGTGCGCAAGTTCGCCGCCCACCACCCCGCGACCCGCGCCCGCGCTGCGCCCGCGCACCCCGCAGGGCTCGAGCCGAGGACCGGCACGTGAGCGGAGCGCAGCCCGCGGCGCTGGGCGCGGCGGCGGGGCTCGGCGGCGTGCTGGGGGGCGCGGGGCCCCTGGCCACCGCCTACTTCCTGGAGCTGGTCGTGCGCCTCACCGACGCGGCGCACGACCAGGGACACGCGGACCTGCTCGTCCTCCAGCACGCCAGCATCCCGGACCGCACGGCGCACATCGTCGGCCGCTCCCCGCAGGACCCGGGCCCCGTCATGGCCGAGGACGCCCGCCGGCTCGAGCGGTGGGGCGCCAGCTTCATCGTGGTGCCGTGCAACACCGCCCACCACTACCTCGACGAGATCTCGGCCGCCGTGGGGGTGCCGGTCGTGAGCATCGTGGGAGAGACGGTCGCCGTCGCCCTCCGGCGACGCTCCGGCCTGCGGACCGTGGGCGTCCTGGCGACGGAGGGGACCATCGCCGCCGGTGTGTACCAGGGCGCCCTCGCCCGCGCCGGGGTCACCGCGCTGGTCCCCGACGCCGAGGGGCAGGACGCCGTCTCCGAGGCGGTGTACGCCGGGGTCAAGGCGGGCCGGCCCGTCGACGGCGCAGCCCTGGCGCGCGTCGTCGACTCCCTCCTCGCCCGCGGCGCCCAGCTGGTGCTGCTCGGCTGCACGGAGCTGTCCGTGGCCGCCGTCTCGTGCGGCCTGCTCGACGGCGAGCACGTCGTCGACTCCCTCGACGCCCTGGCGCGCACCACGATCCTGCGCAGCGGGCACCGCGTGAGGGACGACGACGGCCCCGCGCAGCCACGGCCCGCGTCCTCGCGAGCGCGGTGCGAGGTGCCGGCCCCGTCGCTGCGCCACTAGTCTCAGTGGGTCGTGGAGGCCGGCCGGCCCGAGCGACGTGGACGGGCGTGACGGCGTGCCAGGTGGCGCCACGCCCACGGCGACGGCGCCCGCGGCCCCGCGTCGGCACGGGCATCAGGCGAGTCAGGGCAGGAGCTGGTGGTGCAGGACGACGAGACGGCCTCGGGGACCTCGGGACCCGCGACGCGCACGGTGAACGGCCCGGGACGTCCGGGTGCTCCGCGCCCCAGCACCGTGCGCCCCAGCACCACGGGCTCGATCGGCCTGCTCCTGGCCGGGCGCTATCGCCTCGACGAGCGCCGGGGCCGCGACGGTGACTCCTCCACGTGGGACGGTCGCGACACCCAGCTCGAGCGCCGCGTCATCATCAGGGTGGTCTCCGGGCGCGCCGTCCCCGCCGCGCTGGAGGCCGCGCGCGTCGCGGCGGCACACCACGCCCCGGGGCTCACCCGGATCCTCGACACCGGCGACGCGCGCGCCACGGACGGCACGGTCCTCGGCTGGATCGTGGAGGAGCGGCCCGCGGGCGAGCGGCTGGACGACCTGGTCCGGCGGGCACCGCTGGACGGTGAGCGGGCGCGGGTCGTGATCGGCGAGGCAGCGCGTGCGCTCGCTGACGCCGCGGCCTCGGGGTGCCACCACCGTCGCCTCGCTCCCTCGAGCCTGTACGTCCACGGCAGGTCCGTCGTCGTCAGCGGCCTCGTCGTCGCCGCCGCGGCCGCCGGGCTGGACCCCGTCGACGAGGACGGCGCGATGGCCGAGGACGGTCTGGGCCTGGCCTCGCTGCTGTACGCCGCCCTGACCGGGCTGTGGCCGCACGGCCGGGTGGACGCCGTCGGTGCGGCTCCCCGATCGCGCGGCGCCGCCGTTCCTCCCCGCGACCTCGTCCCGGACGTGCCGCCCGTCCTCGACGAGCTGGTCGTCTCGGAGCTGTCGCCGTCCGAGGGCGGTGGCGTGACCCCGCAGCAGCTGGCCGACTCGCTGCTGGGCGTCGGTCCGGCCTCTGGCGCCGCGCAGGTCCAGCCCGGCAGTCGACGGGAGATCCGCCTGCCGGACACGCGACAGGTGCCCGTCCACGAGGTCGCCACCCCAGCACGGGTCGGCGCCGAGACCGACGTCGACCAGGCTCCGGGCCGGGGCCAGCACGCGGACGACGCCGAGAACCCACCGGACCCCGGGGGTGACCGGGACGCCGTCGTGCCCACCCGCCGCGGTGCGCGCCGGGCCGCACGAGAGGAGCGGGACGCGCGAGGCACCCCCCCGGGCGTCCTGGCCGCCAGCCCGTCGGCAGGTCCGGGCGGGGCGTCCGCCCAGGACCCGACCGGTGCGGTAGCCGGAGGCGGGGGCACCGATGACGACGGTGCGCCGACGAACCGGGGTGGCAGCCGGTCCAGGGAGCGGCTTCGCCACGGCGTCGAGGCCCTCGGCTCCACGGCCGAGACCGCCCTGGCGCGCTCGCACGCCGCCGTCCGCAGCGCCGTCGGGCCGGTCCCGCAGACCCGCGCCGCGGCGCGGGGACGACGCCCCGCCCGAGATCAGCCCACCGTCGCCGGCGCCGGGCCGCGGCCGGTGGTCCCGGCCGTCGATGACGCTGGCGACCGCAGGACCGGGGGCGACGCGGGCCCCGACACCCACGGTGAGCCGGGGGGCCTCCCTCTCATCGAGACCGTCGCCACCCCGGAGGCCGCGTCGGGGCCGAGCCATCTGCGCGGCAGAACGGTCGCCATCGCCCTCTCGCTCGTCGTCGTCGTCCTCCTCGTCGCCCTGCTGGTCGCATTCCGCCAGGTTCCAACCTTGCAGAGTGTCCGTGAGTCCATCCTCGGTGCGACGGAGGAGACGAGGGCGGCGCCGTCGGCAGCGCCCGGAGGAGACACGGCCGAGGAGGCAGAGGGGGAGCCCGCCCCCGGGCCGGCACCCGTCCTCACCGGCGCGACCGCCCTCGACCCGCAGGGCGACGGCGCGGAGAACGGCGACCGCGCGCAGAACGCCGTCGACGGTGACCCCGGCACCGCCTGGACCTCCGAGGGTTACGCCACAGCGGCCTTCGGGAACCTCAAGGAGGGCGTCGGCCTCCAGCTGGACCTGGAGGCTGACGCAGCGGTGAGCGAGGTGGAGGTCGACTCCGCCGGCGACGGGGGCGCTGTCGAGATCCGCACGTCCCCGACGGGCTCCTTCGAGGACTCCACGGTGGTGGCGCAGTCCCCGCTGGAC
The DNA here is from genome assembly GCA_029257185.1 of Quadrisphaera sp. Lineage (GTDB taxonomy): Bacteria > Actinomycetota > Actinomycetes > Actinomycetales > Quadrisphaeraceae > CADCUY01. The sequence goes on along the minus strand of JARICT010000004.1, from coordinate 16,276 downwards.
GGGTCCACCACCATCACCGTTGACCCACCGGCGACCACGTCGCACCTCATCGTGTGGTGGACCGAGCTGCCGTCCACCACGGGTGGCTACCGGGCCGAGGTCTCGGAGATCACCGTCCGCTGACGCGACCGGGGCCACCTGTCGCCCGACGGGAACAGCCCTCGTCCTCCCGGGGTTGACGGCCACAGGAGCAGCAGAGACCGTCCTGCGCCCAGCGCGGCTCGGTCCTGTGACGCCGCCACCGACGAGAGGGTTCACGTGAGCGATCCACACGACAGCACCGCCACCACCGACACGGACGTGCTGGACGTCCTCATCGTCGGCTCGGGGCCGGCGGGCTACACGGCCGCCATCTACGCGGCCAGGGCCAACCTCGCGCCCGTGGTCATCGCCGGGTCCGTCACCGTGGGCGGAGCGCTGATGAACACCACGGAGGTCGAGAACTTCCCCGGCTTCCCGGAGGGGCTCATGGGCCCGGACCTCATGGAGAACATGCAGGAGCAGGCCGAGCGCTTCGGGGCGCGGCTCGTCTACGACGACGCCGTCAGCGCCCAGCTCGAGGGGGCCGTCAAGACCGTCACCACCGGTGGTGGTGACGTCTACCGGGCCCGCTCCGTCATCCTGTCGACCGGTTCCGCCTACCGGGAGATCGGGCTGGACAGCGAGAAGCGGCTCTCGGGCCACGGGGTCTCGTGGTGCGCCACCTGCGACGGCGCGTTCTTCCGCGACAAGCACGTCGCGGTCGTCGGTGGTGGCGACTCCGCCATGGAGGAGGCCACCTTCCTCACGCGCTTCGCGGCCTCCGTGACGGTCGTGCACCGGAGGGACGCCCTGCGCGCCTCCAAGATCATGGTGGACCGCGCCAAGGCCAACCCGAAGATCAGCTTTGCCTGGAACAGCACGGTCGAGGAGATCCTGGGGGACGACAAGGTCACGGGGCTCCGGCTCCGGGACCGCATCACCGGGGTGGAGCGGGAGCTCGACGTCACCGGGGTCTTCGTCGCCATCGGGCACGACCCCCGCAACGAGCTCTTCGCAGGCTCCGTGACGCTCGACGACGGCGGGTACGTCGTCGTGGACGGCCGCAGCGGCCGGACGAACCTCCCGGGCGTCTTCGCCTGCGGTGACGTGGTGGACCACGAGTACCGCCAGGCCATCACCGCGGCGGGGTCCGGGTGCAGCGCGGCGCTGGACGCAGAGCGCTACCTGGCGGCGTTCGACGAGACGGAGTCGGCACCCATCGCCGCCGTCGAGGCCGCCGAGCTCGCCGCCGCACTCTGAACCATCGACGACCAGCCCTACGAGAAGGAGATCCCATGACCGCTCGAGACGTCACCGACGCGACGTTCGCCGCCGAGGTGCTGCAGTCCGAGAAGCCAGTCCTCGTCGACTTCTGGGCGCCCTGGTGCGGTCCGTGCCGCCAGGTGAGCCCCATCGTCGACGAGATCGGTGCGGAGAACGCCGATGCGCTGGACGTCGTCAAGATCAACGTCGACGAGAACCCGCAGGTGACCGCACAGTTCGGCATCACCTCCATCCCCGCCCTCACCGTCTTCTCCGGCGGTGAGGTGGTCACGTCGATCATCGGGGCCCGTCCGAAGCCGGCTCTCCTCAAGGAGCTGTCGGCCTACCTCGGCTGACACGCAGGTCGAAGGCCCCTACCTCTCGTGGTGGGGGCCTTCGTCGTCCGCGGACGTCTCACGTGGAACATCACCCAGGCGGCCACCCGCTCGCGGTCGTGGGGACCCGGTCGACAGCTCTCAGAGGGACGTCAGGGTCAGCGACGTCAGCAGCCGGTCCAACGCCGCCTCCACGTCCTCACGCCAGTCCAGCGCCGTGCGCAGCTCCAAGCGCAACCGTGGCACCACCGGGTCGTCCGCCACCACGGTGAAGCCCACCGTCTCGGCAAAGCCGGCGGGCAGGAGGCACGGCTCGCCACCCACCGGCGTCTGAGCGTCCGCGATCGCCGGACCCGCGACAGCCTTCGTCGTCGACGACGCGGTCTCCTCGCCAGCAGCATCCGCACCGGCGCGGTTCGCGAAGACCTCCAGCGCGTGGAAACCCCGCAGCGTGAGGTCCTTGGCGACACCCTGGACGAGCATCCGCCCGACGCCCATCCCGCGTGCCCAGCCGTAGACGTGGCCGGTGATCAGGAGCGCCGCGTCGGGAGACACCGGCGACGTGGGGAAGTGGGCGCTGCGCGGGGTCATGCTGGGTGGGGCGACCAACGCGTACCCGGCCGATTGCTCACCGACGTAGGCGACCCGCCCCGCGGTGGGCCACGACAGCAACAGGTGCGAGAGCCACGCCTCCTTCTCCAGCCCTCGGTGGCCGTGGCTCTCCGCGGTAGCGGGATCCTGGGGAAGCTCCCATCGCACGCACTCTCGACAGCGCGTCGGCAGATCCCGGAACGTCTCCAAGGTGAGAGGGGCCATGCGCCTCTCACCGTCTCCCCGCGGCACCGTCATGCGGCGGGGTTGTTGTCGACCCCCGGGTCGTCCGGGATCATCGACGCGAGGATGCGGTTGAGGTCCTCGACCCCGGTGAAGTCGACGACGAGACGGCTGCGGCGAGCACCCACGGCGACGCTGACGCGCGTACCGAGCCGATGGGACAACCGCCCCACGAGGTCGTCCAGTGCAGCGGGGGCCGACGGAGCCTCTCGCGGCGGCTGGCCAGCGGGAGTGCGGGACGCCGCTCTGCGGGCCGCCTCCTCGGTCGCTCGCACCGAGAGGCCCTCCGAGACCACCCGGTCCGACAGGCGCTCCACCGCCTCGGAGTCGGTCAGGGCTGCCATGGCGCGGGCGTGGCCAGCGCTCAGCAGGCCCGAGGCGAGACGACGCTGCACCGCCCAGGGCAGCCTCATGAGGCGCAGGGTGTTGGAGATCTGCGGTCGCGACCGTCCCAGGCGCGTGGCGAGCTCCTCGTGGGTGCACCCGAAGTCTTCGAGCAGCTGCTGGTAGGCAGCGCCCTCCTCGAGAGGGTTGAGGTCCGACCGGTGGAGGTTCTCCAGCAGGGCGTCTCGGAGCAACGCCTCGTCCGGGGTGTCCCTCACGATGGCGGGCACGGTGGTCAAGCCCGCGGCGACGGCCGCTCTCCATCGACGCTCCCCCATGACCAGCTCGTAGCCGGGGGCTCGTGACGATCCTGCCGGTCTCAGGATGACCGGCTGGAGCACTCCGATCTCCCTGACGCTGTGCACCAGCTCAGCCATCGCGTCCTCGTCGAAGTCCCTCCGAGGCTGGCGCGGGTTCGGCCGGATGGAATCGACGTCGACGTCCTGGTAGGCAGACCGGCGTGCAGGAGCTGGTGTTTCACGTGAAACCTCAGTCGAAGGTCTTGCGTCGCCGGGGGTGGTGGACCCCGTGCCAGTGGTGGTCGCGGTCGGTGTGCTGCGAGCCGGCTGCCCGACCGCCCCCTGTCGCCGGGACGGCCGGGGGGACGGCGGTGAAGAAGCAGGCGTGCTCGTCGCGCGAGCAGCGGGGCTGACCGTGCTCGGCGCACCGTCCTGACCGCCGGTCGCCGTCTCGAGGAATGCGTTGTCACCACCGTGGAGCTCTGGCTCACGGGTGGTCGTCGCGGGTCCGGGGGGAGCAGAGGCGGGTTCCACGACGTCGCCGTCGGACAGCGGGTCGACGGGAGGGGTGCCCTCCAGCGTCGGGCTGTCGGTCTCCGTCCCCTCGCTGTGGTCGTCCACCGCCATGACGGGCTCAGGCGGTACGGACGCCCTGGCTCTCTCGTCCTTCGCCGACGACCTGTCGGCCTCGGCCGAGGTGGACGGTGAGGGAGCGGGGCGACGCTCGGCGAAGAAGACGTCGGTGGGCGTCGTGCGCCGGGCAGGCGTCTGCGCCTGTTCCGGAGGGATGAGTGCTCCGAGGCCTCGGCCCAGCCCTCGTCGTCGTTCCGCCATGTGAGCTCCTTCGTCGTGATGGCACAGCGTGTCCGCTCTCCGAGGGCCAGGATGCCGTGGTCCGCTGGCGGAGTCCACACAGGCCCGGCGCCGCAAGCCTGGGGTGCGGGGGAGGCGCTCACTCGCGCTCTCGACCTCCAGGTCGCCGAGGCTCGGGTGTGCCGTCCGGCGTCCCGCTCCCTGCCGCTGGGGACTCGCCTCCGGCCTGACGGCACCTGGCCCACCGCGAGCGCCCGAGCCACCGGCCCGGTGCGCCGACCCGGTGCGCCGGGAGCAGGACCTTCGGGAAGCGGTTCACCGCGATGTTCCACGTGGAACATCGCGCCGTGACCGTGCCGCCGGTGGCCGTGGCTGCTCCCTCAGGCGGGCCGGCGCTCCAGCAGCTCGGCAGCGACGGCGCGGTAGGCGAGCGCACCGGATGACGTGGGGTCGTAGGTCATGACGGTCTGCCCGTGGCTCGGCGCCTCGGACACACGGACCGACCGCGGGATCGTCTGGTCGAACACCTGTTCGGGGAAGTGCGCCCGCACCTCCTCTGCCACCTGCGACGACAGCCGCGTGCGCCCGTCGAACATCGTCAGGACCATCGCCGACACGTGCAGGTCGTCGTTGTAGCGCTCCCGTACCAGGGCGATGCTCCGCAGGAGCTGCGTGACGCCCTCCAGGGCGTAGTACTCGCACTGGATCGGGACCAGCACCTCACGCGCTGCCGTCAACGCGTTCACGGTGATCAACCCGAGGCTGGGCGGGCAGTCCAGGAGCACCACCTCGAAGGAGGTCTTGCTCTCGCGACCCGATCCCACCAGCTCCTCGACCGCCCGGCGCATCTGCGACTCCCTGCCGCCCATGCTCACCAGCTCGATCTCGGCACCGGCGAGGTCCACGGTCGCCGGACAGCACCAGAGCCCCGGGACGTCGGCGCACTCCACGACGGCGCTCTCCAGCGGAGCCGCGTCGGTCAGGACGTCATAGGTCCCGACCACGTCCGCGTGGTGGTCGATCCCCAGCGCGGTCGAGGCGTTGCCCTGGGGGTCGGCGTCGATCAGCAGGACCGACGTCCCCAGCTCGGCCAGCGCTGCCGCCACGTTGACCGCCGTCGTCGTCTTCCCGACGCCACCCTTCTGGTTGGCCACGGCGATGACGCGCGTCCGCCCTGATGCCTGCGTCGATCGCCGTCGGGGTGCCGCAGCCTCCTGACCTCCCGACGACGCCTCGCCCGTGGTGCGCGGCGTCACGGACTGACGGACCGAGGGCATCGTGGCTCGCTCCCTCACCGGGGACGACCGCTCTCGGCAGCGCGGATGCGCACGTGGACCTCCTGGGTGTCTGTGACGTGGGGAGTGAGGGATCTCGAGCCACCGGCTCGGGCGGGTCCGAGCGAGAGGACCTTCGTCACGTCGGTGGAACCCTAACCCTCACCACCGACGCGGTCTCGTCGCCGAGGCCGGCCCTCACCACCTCACCCCGGAGCCCGTGACGCCTCAGCCAAGGCTCCGCGCGAGCCAGCTCGGCGTCGGCCCCCGAGCCCTTGAGCGCGAGCACCTGCCCGCCGGGGCGGACCAGGGGCAGGCACAGCCGGACCAGGCGGTCCAGCGCCGCCACGGCGCGGGCCGTGACCACCTCGGCCCTGACGTCGGTGTCCTGCGCCCTGGAGCGCACCACCATCACGTCCAGGCCGAGGTCCGCGACCACCTCGTCCAACCACGTGGTGCGTCGCAGGAGCGGTTCGACGAGGGTCACCGTCAGGTCCGGTCGGGCGATGGCGAGGACCAGACCAGGGAGGCCTGCTCCGCTGCCCACGTCCGCGACGGACGCTCCCCGCGGGACGAGCGGTGCCATGCCCGCGCAGTTCATGAGGTGCCGCGACCACAGGCGAGGCCCTTCCCGCGGACCGATGAGACCTCTGTCCACACCGGAACCGGCCAGGTGATCGGCGTACCGGCGCACGAGGTCGGTGCGGTCACCGAAGACCTCCTCCGCCCGCTCCCGAGCGGCGACCTCGGCTCGGGCCCCGAGGTCCCCGGTCTCGGCGTCCTCCGGGCTCACGCGGGGTGGACGACCACGCAGCGCGCGGGCTCCACGCCCTCGCTGTCGCTGACGAGCCCCGCCCGCGCGACGGCGTCGTGGACGACCTTGCGCTCGAAGGGGTTCATCGACTCCAGGCGCACGCTGGTCCCGCTGCTCGTCACCGTCTCGACAGCCCTCGCCGCCGCGATCTCCAGCTGCTCACGACGCTCGCCGCGGTAGCCCGCCACGTCCAGGACGAGACGGGAGCGCTCACCGGTCCTGGTCTGCACCGCGAGCCGCGTGAGCTCCTGGAGCGACTCGAGGACCTCGCCCTCGCGCCCCACGAGCCGCGACAGGCTCGACTCCCTGGACGACACGTCGGCGTCGTCTCCGTCCGCCACCACCGAGACCGCCGCGCGACCGTCCTCGACGTCGATGTCGATGTCCCCGTCGAGGTCCATCACGTCGAGCAGCTCCTCCAGGTAGTCGGCAGCCACCTCGCCCTCCTCCTCGAGGGGGTCCTGGGCCGGGGTGCGGCCGTTCTCCCCAGCACCCTCCCCGGGTGCTGGGTCTGGCTGACCGACGCCGCCGTCCGCGTCCTCGCCGTCGCTGGACACCTGGTTCTCGGTGGGCTGCACCTGCTCGTCTCCCGTGCTCATCGTGCTCCCAGGATGTCATCGCCCCGGCGCTGCGCTCCACGGTGGCGTGAGGGCGGGGTCATCGACGGGCTCCCGTGCCCTTGGCGCTGCCCTTGCGCGACCCACCACCGGAGCCGCCGCGCGAGGACCCCTTGCCGGACCCGCCCTTGCCGGACCCGCCCTTCCCGCCCGGCGAGCCCTGCGGCCCGGAGGAGCCCTTCGCGGTGGCGGGCCCCGGAGGCGCGGAGGAACCCTTCGCACCGGGGTGGTTCCCCCCCTCGTCCTCGGCCTTCTTGGCGCCAGCGGCGGTCGAGCCCGTCGCGGGAGGGGCCGAGCCCGTCGCCGGGCCCCGAGCGGCGCTCGGCGAGGGCCGCGCTCCGGGCGAGGTCCCTGCCTGCCCGGCAGCCCCGGCGCCCAGCGGCCGTGGTCCGCGGTTCTTGCGCTTCGGCTGGACGCGCTGCCCGCTCGCCGGCGCCGACGGCTCCTCGGGCTCGCCGTCCGCGTCCGCGTCCGTCTTCTTGAGGGACATCGTCTGGTCCGGGAGGCCCTTCTTCTTCCGCCGCTCCTGCAGCGCCTTCTCGGCGAGGGAACCCGGCGCCGGCATGCGGCGGATGACGTAGAACTGCTGCGCGCCGGTCCACAGGTTCGTCGTCAGCCAGTAGACCAGGACGCCCAGCGGGAAGTTGATCCCGGTGACCAGGAAGATGACCGGGAACGCGTAGAGAAGGATCTTCTGCTGCTGCGCGAAAGGGTTGTCCAGCGCGGACGCCGGCATGTTCTTCATCATGAGCTGGCGCTGCGTGAGGAACATCGTCGCCGACATGAGGATGATCAGCGTCAGCGTGAGAGCCTTCGCTGCGAAGCCGGGGGTCCGGACGAAGGTGTCGGTCAGCTGGGCGCCGAGGATGGAGGAGTTCGCGGCCTGCAGGGCCAGCTCCTGCGTCAGCGGGCCCAGCCCCTCCTCGTCCCTGATGCCGTAGTTGAGGACCCGGAAGAGCGCGAAGAAGAACGGTGCCTGGAGCAGCGCCGGCAGGCAGGAGGCGAACGGGTTGGTCCCGTGGGCCTTGTAGAGCTCCATGCTCTCGCGGGACATCGCCTGCCGGGACTCAGGGTCCGTCTTCCCCTTGTACTTCTTCTGGATCTTGCGCATCTCCGGCTGGATCAGCTGCATGCCGCGGCTGGCCTTGATCTGCTTGACGAACAGCGGGATGAGCAGGATGCGCAGCACCACGACGAGCCCCACGATGGACAGGCCCCACGTCCAGCCCGAGACGGCGTCCATGCCGGCGGCGGTGAGCAACGCGTGGAACTGCACCATCACCCATGCGACCCCCCACTCCAGCGGGTAGAGGATGTTGAGGAAGAAGTCGGCGATCGCTCTCATCACGGGGTCCTTGTCGTCTCGGCCGCGGTGGGCGTCGGGCGCTCGCCTCGGGGAGGCTCGGCGGGTGTCTCGGCGGCTCGCCGACGAGGATCGGGCGGGACGGGGTCCCACCCGCCGGCGGCCCAGGGGTGGCAGCGCAGCAGCCGTCGGCCGGCGAGCCAGCCGCCCCGGAGCACCCCGCGCTCGCGGACGGCGGTGACCGCGTAGCTGGAGCAGGAGGGGGCGTACCGGCACGTGGGCCCGAGCATCGGGGAGATCAGCAGCTGGTACCCGCGGAGCACCACGACGAGGACCAGGGCGGGCGCCCTGACCAGCAGGGCCAGGACCCGGAGCACCGCGGAGCGGCTCATCGCCGGCCGCCGTTCTCGCGGGCGCACCGTGAGAGACCCCGCTCGACGTCGGCCGCGAGCTCGTCGCTGGTGGCACCGGCTGCGGCCGGGTTCGCCCGCAGGACCACGAGCGACCCGTCCGGCAGGTCGGTGATGTGTGCGGCCAGGACGTGGCGCAGGCGGCGCTTCACGGTGGTCCTCACGACGGCGTTCCCCACGGCACGGGAGACGATGAGGCCGCCGCGGGGCGGCACCCCCGCGGCGTCGTCGCCACGGGGACCGGGGACCAGGAGGTGGACCACCACGCGCCGTCCGCCGGCCCGGCGACCGCGGCGCACGGCGGCGGTGAAGTCCGCCGGACGACGCACGCGGTTCCTGGCCGGCAGCACCACGCTCCGCCTCCAGACATCCCTCGGTCATCCGTCTGAGTCCGCGCGGCCCTCGCCGGACGGACACCTCGCCGCGGCTGGCCCCAGCTCCCGACGGCCACCGCGCCCGTGTGCTTCAGGCGGAGATCTCGCTGCGGCCCTTGCGGCGCCGCGCCGCGAGGATGGCGCGGCCGGCCCGGGTGCGCATGCGCAGGCGGAAGCCGTGCACCTTGGCGCGGCGACGGGTGTTGGGCTGGAACGTCCTCTTGCTCATGGTCTGCTCTTCTCTGCTCGACCCGCACCTCGTGCCGGTCCCGGACGGGTCCTCGCTGGAGCCGTCCGCCGGGTGGGCGCCGAGGAGGCGCTGGGTGCTTGCTGGACGAGCGGCGGGGCTCGCTGCCCGTGCCGGTCCCGCACCCGCGAGGCTGCAGCAACCGCTTGACGGTACGCGCGCCCGGTGACCCCAGTCAACCCGGGCGACCCGCTCGCCGGTCACGGCGGCGGCGACCACCCGGCCGACCGGGGGTGTCGACAGCGCCGCACCACGGCAGTCATCATGGTCGCTCGCGTCCGCGACGGGGCCTCCGTCGACCGCGCACCGAGACAGCGTGAGGAGGCGGCGTGGCGGACTCCCTGACCGACGTGTGGGGCGCGGTCGTCGCCGTCCTGCGCGAGGACGCGCGGGTCACCCCCCAGCAGCGCGCGTTCCTGCGGCTGACGCGGCCGATCGGCCTGCTCGACGGCACGGCGCTGGTCGCCGTGCCGGACGCGTACACCCGTGAGGTCCTGGAGCAGAGGATCCGCGGCCCCGTCGTCGAGGCCCTGGCGATGCGTCTGGGTGGGCCGGTGACCCTCGCGGTGAGCGTGGACCCGTCCCTGGCCGGCGAGGACGACGGCGCCGGCGACGGCACGGGGAGCACTGACGGGAGCGACGGCGCTGACGGGAGCGACGGCGACGCCCCGCGGGGCGAGGACCCTGCTCAGGCCCGCGCGCGGGAGGTCCCCCTGGCTCCCGCCGACGACGGCGCGCTCTTCGCCCACCCGCACCCGCTGACCGCGACGCGACGATCGCGCCGTGAGAGGGAGCCCCGTCGCGACGTCGAGCCCGCCCGGCTGAACCCCAAGCACACCTTCGACACCTTCGTCATCGGCGCCTCCAACCGTTTCGCCCACGCCGCCGCGTTCGCGGTCGCCGAGGCCCCGGCGCGCGCGTACAACCCGCTGTTCATCTACGGCGACTCGGGGCTGGGCAAGACGCACCTGCTGCACGCCATCGGCGACTACGCCCAGCACCTGTTCAACGGCGTCAAGGTGAGGTACGTCAACTCCGAGGAGTTCACCAACGACTTCATCAACTCGATCCGCGACGACAAGGCGTCCGCCTTCCAGCGGCGCTACCGCGACGTGGACGTGCTGCTCATCGACGACATCCAGTTCCTGGCGAACAAGCAGCAGACCCAGGAGGAGTTCTTCCACACCTTCAACACCCTCCACAACGCCGAGAAGCAGGTCGTGATCACCTCCGACCTGCCGCCGAAGCAGCTGTCCGGGTTCGAGGAGCGGATGCGCTCGCGCTTCGAGCAGGGCCTCATCACCGACATCAACCCCCCGGACCTCGAGACGCGCATCGCCATCCTGCGCAAGAAGGCGGTCGACGAGCGCCTCCAGGCCCCCGACGAGGTGCTGGAGTTCATCGCCAGCAAGATCTCGACCAACATCCGCGAGCTCGAGGGGGCGCTCATCCGGGTGACGGCCTTCGCCAACCTCAACCGGGCCGACGTCGACGTCCCCCTCGCCGAGGTGGTGCTCAAGGACCTCGTCACCGACGCCGAGGCCTCCGACGTCTCCGTGGCGACGATCATGGCCCAGAGCGCGGACTACTTCGGCATCACCATCGAGGACCTCTGCGGCCCCTCCCGGGCACGCGGCATGGCCCACGCCCGCCAGGTCGCCATGTACCTGTGCCGCAACCTCACCCAGCTCTCGCTGCCCAAGATCGGGCAGGCCTTCGGGGGTCGGGACCACACCACGGTCATGCACGCCAACCGCAAGGTCCGCGAGTCCCTCGCCTCGGACCGCACCGTCTACACCGAGGTCAGCGAGCTCACCTCCCGCGTGCGGGCGAGCCACCGCGACGGTCTCTGAGGCTCCACGCGCCGCGACACCCCGGGGCTCCGTGACTGCGAGAGCCCGTGTCCACACCCTGTGGACACCTGTGGACGACCGTGTCGGCCCGCGCGCCGCCCACCTGTGGGCAACCGGCCCAGACCTGTGGACGGCGAGGCACTCTCCTGTGGACGGACGGTGGACGGACGACCGGTCGTCTGTGGACAGACTCTGTCATCCACAGACGACCGGGGTGCCTGTGGACGGTCGTCCACACTCCGTCCACAGGCCGGGACCGCCGCTGAGCAGGGACGACGGCAGTTGTCCACCGTGTCCACACCGCCGATGACGATGACGAGACCCTCTTCTCCCCCCAGAGCACCACCACCCACACCTGGGGATGTGGACGGGCCGGGACGGGCCGGCTCGTCGAGGGCGCGGCCGCCCACCGGGCGCGTGGTGGAGGAGCGTGCGAGCGCAGGGGGCGCTGGTCGGTATGGTCAGGCGTCGAACCCCGACGGACCGGCCCCGCACGGCTGGTACCGCCGACGTCCCCGCTCCCGGGGACGCGGCCCGAGACATGGACGGAGCGCTGGCGCCGACGTGAGGTTCCGAGCAGATCGAGACGCCTTCGCCGAGGCCGTCGGGTGGACCGCCCGAGCGTTGCCGCAGCGGCCCCCCGTGCCCGTGCTGGCGGGCATCCTCGTCGACGCGGTCGAGGGGGGCGGGGTGCGTCTGTCCTGCTTCGACTACGAGGTCTCCGCGCGCACCGAGGTCGAGGCCGAGGTCGGCGAGCCGGGCCGGGCGCTGGTCTCCGGCCGGCTGCTCGCGGACATCGTCCGCTCGCTCCCGGGCCGCCCCGTCGAGGTGGTCAGCGAGGGGAGCAGCCTCGTGCTCACGTGCGGCTCCTCGCGCTTCACGCTGCTGACGATGCCCGTCGAGGACTACCCCGCCCTGCCCGCGATGCCCGCGTCGGTGGGCACGGTCCCCGGCGACGTGCTGGCCGACGCGGTGGCCCGGGTGGCCGTGGCGGCGAGCCGTGACGAGACCCTCCCGATCCTCACCGGGGTGCGCCTGGAGATCGAGGGGGACACGCTGACCCTGCTGGCCACCGACCGTTACCGCCTGGCCCTCCGCGAGATCCCGTGGAGCTCGTCCAGCCCCGGGACCTCCGCGGTGGCCCTGCTCCGCGCCAAGACGCTCTCGGACGTCTCGAAGTCGCTGGGGACCTCGGACGTGACGGTCTCGCTCGCCGCGGACGACGGGGCGACCGGCATCGGTGGGCGTCGCGGCGCGGGCATGGCGGGGTTCGAGGCCGGGGGGCGCCGGTCGACGTCCCAGCTGGTTGACGGTGACTACCCCAAGGTGCGCGCCCTCTTCCCCGCGGAGTCACCGGTCAGCGCCGTCGTGGCCACGGCAGCGCTGTCCGAGGCCGTCAAGCGGGTGGCGCTGGTCGCCGAGCGCAACACCCCGGTGCGCCTGGCCTTCAGCGACGGGCAGGTGGTCCTCGAGGCCGGGCAGGGCGACGACGCGCAGGCCTCCGAGGCGCTCGAGGCGCAGCTCGACGGTGAGGACATCACCGTGGCGTTCAACCCGACGTTCCTCCTCGACGGGCTGGGCGCGGTGTCCGCGCCCTTCGTCCGCTTCGCGTTCACCCAGCCGTCCAAGCCCGCGGTCCTCACGGGCCAGAGCGAGGCGGACGCCGACCACGACACCACGTACCGCTACCTGATCATGCCGGTGCGCCTGGCGGGTTGAGACCCGGCAGGCTGACCGGTCCGGCTCGACCACTGGAGGTTCCCGTGCACATCGGACTCATCGGCCTGGGCAAGATGGGTGGCAACATGCGCACCCGCCTGCGTGACGCGGGCATCGAGGTCACCGGCTACGACCCCAACCCCGACGTCTCCGACGTCCCCGACACCGCGGCGCTCGTCGAGGCGCTGCCGACCCCGCGGGTCGTGTGGGTCATGGTGCCCGCCGGCGAGGTCACCGCCTCCGTCATCGACGACATGGCCGACAAGCTCGAGCCCGGCGACATGGTGATCGACGGCGGGAACTCCAAGTGGACCGACGACGAGGAGCACTCGGCGACCCTCGAGGCGAAGGGCATCGGCTTCGTCGACTGCGGGGTCTCCGGCGGCGTCTGGGGTCTGAAGGAGGGCTACGGCCTCATGGCCGGCGGCGCGAAGGAGCTCATCGACCGGGCGATGCCCGTCTTCGACGCGCTGCGCCCCGAGGGTGCCCGCGAGGAGGGCTTCGTCCACGCCGGCGAGGCGGGGGCCGGGCACTACGTGAAGATGGTCCACAACGGCATCGAGTACGGCCTGATGCAGGCCTATGCCGAGGGCTACGAGCTCCTCGCGGCCAAGCCCATCGTGCAGGACGTCCACGGCGCCTTCAAGGCCTGGTCGCGCGGCACCGTCATCCGCTCGTGGCTGCTGGACCTCATGGTCCTCGCCATGGAGGCCGAGGGGGACGAGCTGGACGACATCCGCGGCCACGTGGACGACTCGGGCGAGGGACGGTGGACCGTCGAGGAGGCCATCGAGAACGCGGTGCCCATGCCGGCGATCACGGCGGCGCTGTACGCGCGGTTCGTCTCGCGCCAGAGCGACTCACCGGCCATGCGCGCCGTGGCGGCGCTGCGCCACCAGTTCGGGGGGCACGCGGTCGAGGGCGCCGACAGCTCGGGCGAGGACCCGGCGCCGAAGGAGGCGCTGGCCGGGGAAGCGGGCCCGAGCTCCGGCACCGGGGACGCCGCCAGCGGCGGGAAGGCCGGGCCCACCTCGGGCACCGGGGACGCCGCCGCGCGGTGACGGCCGTGAGAGCAGCGGGGCCCGTGGAGCCGTGCACGTCACCCGTCTGTCGCTGACGGACTTCCGCTCCTACGCCGGCGCCGAGGTCGACCTCGCCGCCGGCGTGACGACGATCGTGGGACGCAACGGCCAGGGCAAGACGAACCTCGTCGAGGCGCTCGGCTACGTCGCGACCCTCGGCAGCCACCGCGTCTCCACCGACGCACCGCTTGTGCGCGAGGGCGCCGAGCGAGCGGTGGTGCGCGTCGCGGTCGAGCGGGAGGGTCGCGAGCGGCTCGTGGAGCTGGAGATCGTGCCAGGGCGCGCGAACCGTGCGCGTGTCAACCGCAGCCCCGTGCCGCGTCCCCGTGAGGCGCTGGGTGTGCTGCGCACCGTGCTGTTCGCCCCGGAGGACCTCTCGCTCGTCAAGGGGGAGCCGGACGGGCGCCGGCGCTTCCTCGACGAGGTGCTGGTGGCCCTGGCGCCCCGCCTGGCCGGGGTGCGCGCGGACTACGACAAGGTCCTGCGCCAGCGCAACGCGCTGCTGCGCTCGGCGCGGGGGGCGCGCGCCCGCCCCCGACGGCGCGACGACGAGCCGGCCACCGACGCGAGCGGGACCCTCGCGGTGTGGGACGACCACCTGGCGCGCGCCGGAGCAGAGCTGCTGCACGCCCGTCTGCACCTCGTGCGGCGGCTGTCGCCCCACGTCGCCGACGCCTACGACGCCGTCGTCGCCGACCCCGAGGGCAGCGACGACGCGCCCGCCGGGGAGAGGGAGCGCGCGGCCGTGCTGCGCTACCGCTGCTCGGTGCCCTCGGTGGACGCCCTCGACGTGGTCGCCGGCGGCCCGCTCCCGCACCGGGCCGAGCTGGCGCAGGCGCTGGGCGCCCAGCTCGACGAGGTGCGCCCTGCCGAGCTGGAGCGCGGGACCACGCTGGCGGGGCCGCACCGCGACGACCTGTTGCTGGACCTCCACGGCCGGCCGGCCCGGGGGTACGCCAGCCACGGCGAGTCGTGGTCCTTCGCCCTGGCGCTGCGCCTCGGGAGCTGGGCGCTGATGCGGGGGGCGGACGTCTCCTCGCCCTCGGAGGGGAGCAGCGGCGCCACGGACGACCCCGTGCTGATCCTCGACGACGTCTTCGCCGAGCTCGACGCCGGACGCCGGCGGCGCCTCGCGCGGCTGGTCGCGGGGGCGGAGCAGGTGCTGGTCACGGCCGCCGTGGAGGAGGACGTGCCCCCCGGGCTGTCCGGTGCCGTGCTGCGGGTGGAGGACGGCGAGGTGCGCGCGCATGGCTGACGCGGCCCCCGGAGGCCCCGCGGACGACGCGTCCGACGTCGACGACCCGGCCGTCGGCGGTGGGGCCGTCGGCGGCGAGGCCGGAGCCGGGGCGGACGCGGCGCGCACGGCGCTGAACCGCGCACGGACGGCTGCCGGCCGTCGTGGCGGGACGGCGCGCGCCCCCGGCTCCGTCCCCGGCCCCTCGGCGGGCCAGCACGGCGGTCGGTGGGGTCGCCCCCCGGGGGCGATCAGCACCGGGGCACGACCGGACGGGCGCGACCCGCAGCCGCTGGGAGGCAGCCTGGGGCGCCTGGTCTCCGAGAGGGGGTGGCAGCGCCCGGTCGCGGTGGGCGGGGTGCTGGGGCGGTGGGGCCAGGTGGTGGGCCCCGAGCTGTCGCAGCACTGCTCCCCCGAGCGGTTCGAGGACGGGGTGCTGACGGTGAGGGCTGCCTCGACGGCGTGGGCGACGCAGGTGCGGCTCCTGGCGCCGCTGCTCCTCCAGCGCCTGGGCGAGGAGCTGGGCCCCGACGTGGTGACGCGGTTGGTGGTGCGCGGGCCGTCGGCCCCCTCGTGGCGCAGCGGCCCCCGGGTCGTCAGCGACGGTCGCGGCCCCCGGGACACCTACGGCTGACACCGACGGGCGGGGCCTGCGCCATCGCCCGCCCCTGCCCCTGCCGTGGCCGTGGCCGTGGCCGTGGCCCGTCTCCGGCGTCGCCGCGCCACCAGCCCGACGCGCCTCCTGCGGCGTCGTCGGCGCTCACCCCGTACCCCTGCACACCTCGGGGGTCATCGCTCGCGCACGACGCCCTGGCGGCGCGCAGAACGACGCACGGGCCACGCGGTCGACGCGTCGCGGTAGACTCGGGGGCTGGTCGGCCGGTGAGGCCACCGCGAGAAGGAGAACCGTGACGCAGCCCCCCACCAGCCCGCACGACAGCCCCGACGACGGCACCGAGGAGGCTACCGCCACACCGCACGAGCGCACGGGTCCCGACCCTCGCGCCGAGCTGCGGACCGACCCCTCGGACGCTCCGGACGCGGTCCGGGCTCCCGACGGCGGCAGCGGCGCCGCCTCCGTCGTCGGGACGGCCGCGACGACGGAGTCCCCCGGGGGGCGCGAGGGGGGTCACGACGGCTACGACGCGGCCAACATCACCGTGCTCGAGGGCCTCGAGGCGGTGCGCAAGCGGCCGGGCATGTACATCGGCTCCACGGGCGAGCGCGGCCTGCACCACCTGGTCTACGAGGTCGTCGACAACTCCGTCGACGAGGCGCTCGCCGGCCACGCCACCACCATCGACGTGACGCTCCTGGCGGACGGTGGCGTGCGCGTCGTCGACGACGGCCGAGGCATCCCGGTGGACGAGCACCCCGTGGAGAAGAAGCCCGCCGTCGAGGTCGTGCTCACCGTCCTGCACGCCGGCGGCAAGTTCGGCGGCGGCGGGTACGCCGTCTCC
>JARICT010000154.1 GCA_029257185.1 Quadrisphaera sp. | reverse complement strand
GTGGTGTCCGGAGGGGGACTTGAACCCCCACCCTCTATGCGAGGACTAGCACCTCAAGCTAGCGCGTCTGCCTATTCCGCCACCCGGACCGGTGGTGCGGGGCGGCCCGAGGGCGCTCCGCAGCAGGGATGACACTACACGTCGCCGCGGGGTCAGGACCGGGCACCGGAGCCCGGCGGCGCGGACCGTCCGCCCGGTGCCTCCCGCGTCGGGCGCCGTCGCGGCGGATCACCCGTAGCGTGGCTCCCATGACGCCGGAGTCCGCCGCCCCGCACGCCTCGACCGCCGCGCAGGACGAGGTGGTGGACCTGTGCCGCGACCTCATCCGCATCGACTCGACGAACTACGGCGACGGCTCCGGGCCGGGGGAGCGGGAGGCGGCCGAGCACGTGATGGGGCTGCTCGACGAGGTCGGCATCACCGGCGAGCTGGTCGAGTCCCGCGAGCGGCGGGCCTCCGTCGTCTTTCGCATCGCGGGGGACGAGGCGGGGACCGCCGAGCGTGGTGCGCTGCTGCTGCACGGCCACCTCGACGTGGTGCCGGCCCTGGCCGCCGACTGGTCCGTGGACCCCTTCGCGGGCGAGGAGCGCGACGGCTGCCTGTGGGGCCGCGGCGCGGTGGACATGAAGGACATGGACGCGATGCTGCTCGCGCTGGCCCGCGACATGGCCCGCACGGGGCGCACGCCTCCCCGTGACCTGGTGTTCGCGTTCATGGCGGACGAGGAGGCGGGCGGGGTCTTCGGGTCGCACCACCTGGTGCGCCACCGGCCCGACCTGTTCGAGGGCGTCACCGCCGCCGTCTCCGAGGTGGGCGGCTTCTCGATCGACCTCGACGGTCAGCGCTGCTACCTGCTGCAGACCGCCGAGAAGGGCATCGCGTGGCTCCGGATGGTGGCCCACGGGCGGGCCGGGCACGGCAGCCAGGTCAACGACGACAACGCCGTCACGCGCCTGTGCCAGACGGTCGCGAGGATCGGCGAGCACGACTGGCCGATCGAGCTCACCCCGACGGTGCGCGCCTTCCTCGACGGGGTCCAGGAGATCACCGGGGACGAGCTGGACCACACGGACCCGGAGGCGCTGGTCGCCACCCTGGGGACCACGGCCCGCTGGGTCGGCGCGACCCTGCGTGACACCGCCAACCCGACGCTGCTGGAGGCGGGGTACAAGCAGAACGTCATCCCCGGCACCGCGAGCGCCCTGGTCGACGCGCGGTTCCTGCCCGGCCACGAGGAGTCGGTGATGGCGACGATCGCCGAGCTGGCGGGGGACGGGGTGGACGTGGAGACCGTGCACCGCGACGTGGCGCTGGAGACCGACCACGCCGTCCCGCTCGTGGACCGCATGGTGGACGCCCTGCTGGCCGAGGACCCCGGGGCACGGACGCTGCCGTACTGCCTCTCCGGCGGGACGGACAACAAGGCGTTCTCGCTGCTGGGCATCCCCGGGTACGGCTTCGCGCCGCTCCGCCTCCCCGCGGACCTGGACTTCGCGGGCATGTTCCACGGCGTGGACGAGCGCGTGCCCACCGACGCGCTGCGCTTCGGCGTGCGGGTGCTCGACCGGTTCATCGCCTCCTCGTGAGCCGCCGGACCGGCTGCGCTCAGGCGGCCGTCGCCAACGGGCCCGGGACCACCCGGTTGCGCCCGGCCGACTTGGCGCGGTAGAGCGCCTGGTCGGCGCGGCGCAGGAGGTCCCGCTGGCTCACGTCGTCCCCGGCCGACTCGGCGCAGCCCACGGAGACGGTCACCAGCAGCCCGCGGGGCCGCAGGGCCTCGACGGCGCCGCGCAGCCCCTCACCGGCCTCGGGGGACCCGGACCCTTCGAGGACGACGAGGAACTCCTCGCCGCCCAGCCGGTACACCGGCGCGGAGCCGGGGCTGGCCACCCGCAGCACCTCGGCGACGGCGATGAGCACCTCGTCGCCGACGTCGTGCCCGTGCGCGTCGTTCACGCGCTTGAAGTGGTCGATGTCCACCAGGAGGACGCTGATCGGACCGGCGCCGGGGGGCCGGCGCTCCAGGTCGGCGAAACGGTCCGCCAGCGCCAGCCGGTTCGCCAGGCCGGTGAGGGGGTCCACGGCGGCGTGGGCGCGGCTGGTCAGCTCGGCGCCGAGCATCGCCGAGCTCACGCCCGTGACGTTGACCAGGAGGGCGCAGAAGCACAGGAAGCCGACCCAGCCCGGCGCCGGCGGGCTCGCCGGGAGGAGCGACGCCACCGCTCCAGCCGCGCTGGCCACGACGACGGCGACGCCGCTGCCGACGACGACGACCACGAGGCGGAACCGGGTGGCGAGCAGCAGCGCGGGGATGATGAGCCATCCCAGGATCGGGCTCGTGAGGCCACCGGTGACCGCGGCGCCGGCACCGATCGTCAGCGTGGACCAGAGCGACGCCACGACCACGGCGTTCTCGGGGCGTGCGGACCGGCGCATCATCACGTCGATCAGCCAGAGGAAGACGACGGGTGGGAGGTAGACCGCGATGGTCCACCAGCCGAGCTGCGAGGCGGCGGCGACCAGCACCACCCCGAGCAGGGCCGAGCCCCCGGTGCGGATCGGCCGCACGCGCGCTCCCATCTCGAGGAGCCGGGTGCGGTCGGCCTGGGTCGGGCACAGCCACGACGGCCGGCCGGACCCCGGCGCCGGGTCGACGTCTGGCCCCGCACGGGGCGCACGCCGCGCGGGCCTGAGGATGCTCACCGCCGGGGCATCGGCACGCGGCGGCGGGTCCTTCACCCCTCGGGGCGCAGACCCCCCGCCCGCGCCCCGCCGGGCCCCGGTGGGCTCAGCGGCGCACGACCCACCCCTGTCCCGGCGTTCCGTCGCACGGCGCGCTCACCAGGGGGGTCGCGTTGGCGGTGGCTCCGGAGCTCGCCGTGAGGCACGCGCCGGACGCCTGGTTCACGAGCGTGTCGTCGCGGGTCGTCCACCGCTGGCTCGCCGCGTCGTCGCGGCAGGTCCGGGTCCGGACCGCTCGAGCCCCCGGTGCGGCGGCGGGGGCGACGTCGAGGCACCTGCCGGAGCCGGCGCCGACCACCTGGTCGCCGCGGCGCACCCACAGCTGGGCGTCGTTGCCGTCCTGGCAGTCCCAGAGCTGGAGCGGAGCCCCGTCCGCCCTCGAGCGGCCGGCGACGTCGACGCACCGGCCAGAGGCCTTGCCGGAGATGGCCGCGCGCTCGGTGTCCGGCGCGGTCGGAGGGGCCGGCGGACGAGCGCGCGACGCGTCGCCGGCGGGGTCGTCGCGGACCTCGAACCCGTCCGCGGCCAGGCCTGCCCCGCCGGACCAGGGCTCGAAGCCGTACTGGACGGAGGTGATCCACGACCCGCGCTCGGTGGCGCCGCGCCGGACGGACTCCGCGACGAAGGCGCCGAGGTCGAGGTCCTCGACGCTGCGGGTGCCGGACTGGCGGACGAAGGAGACGACGTCCCAGCCGATGTTGCCCTCGAAGACGTCCCAGGTGGCGCCGTCGGTGGAGGTGAAGGCGCCCGCGGGGGAGCCGAGGGGGTGGGCGAGCGCGCCCCGGTGGTCGGTCCAGACCATGATCTCGGTGTCGTCCGCCTGGCCCGCGAAGGAGCGGCGCGAGTCCACCCAGACGTCGTAGGCGGCGTTCCACTGGCCGGGCGCCGGCGTGGTGGAGACCGAGCTGCGCAGCCCGGCGCTCTCCGACACCTTCAGGGGAAGCAGGGAGCCGGAGGTGCAGCGTCCCCAGTGGCACCCGGTGAGGATCGACGGGTAGGACTTCGGGGCGCCGGGACCCACGGCGCCGTCGGCCCGCTCCACGGTGAACCCGCCGTCGCGGGCGGTGACGCACTGGGTGGCCGAGGTGCCCCACCGGTTGTTCTGGACGGTGTGGCGGGCGTCGTCGACGGGGGCCACGTCGAACTTCCCGCAGAGGCGGTCGTCCGCGATGGCCTCCGCCGCCCCGGCGGTCGCCGTGGCCAGCCCGGTGACGGCGACGGCGAGGGTGAGCACCGTCGCGGCCAGCCGCAGGCGGCGGCCGGGGTGGCGCAGCAGAGCCGGCAGGGAGGAGGGGTGCGACACGGTGGGCTCCACGGAGACGAGGGCGGCTGGACGATCCGCTACGCACCGTATGTAACTGTTGACGTTCAGTGGGTGAATCCGCCGAGTCTGTGACCCCGGTGCCACGTGAGATCCTGCTGCCCCGCCGCACCCGTCGGGGGCACCGGGTCAGGCGGTGCGCTGCACCCGCTGGATGCGTCGGCGCAGCCGCACCTGGCGGGCCCCGCCCCTGAAGAGGGTCACGCGTGAGAGCTCCCAGCGACCGTACTCGGCGTGCTCGGTGAGCAGCGTTCGCGCGTCGCTGCGCGACGTGCCGCGCGGCAGCGTGAGGTGGCGGTACTCGTAGCGGTCGGGCTCGGGTTCTGCGAGCAGGCGGTCAGCGGACGCCGTCGATGGCCAGCGGCCAGCGGCGCCGGACGGCCGGGGGGAGGAGGGGCTGTGCGAGGACATCACGCCCAGTGTGCCCGGCCCACTACGGTGGCGCCATGGCCGATGACCCGCGTGCAGCACTGGACCGGATGGTGGCCGCCCTCGAGGCCCACCTGGGCGCGTGCCAGCGCCGGCGCGGAGACGAGGACCCTGCGGTCGACTCGACGTTCCGCGCGCTCGCTGACGCCTTCGAGCACTACGACGACGCCCTGTACAACGCCTACGACGAGGTCATGCCGTTCGTGCTCGACGACGACAGCGACGACAGCGACGACAGCGACGACAGCGACGACGATGATGACGACGACAGCGATGACGACGACGGCCACGACGACGACGACCTGATCGACGACGACGACTTCGAGGACGCGCCGGCTCGAGCCTGACGCGCGCACGGCGGCACCGCTCAGGACGCGGCGTCGGCCAGGGCGGCGCGGATCTCCGGGGGCACGTCGAGGTCGTCCGCGGCCAGCACCGCCACCAGCTGGTCCGAGGTGCGGGCGCCCAGGAGCACCGACGTGACGCCGGGTGCGTCGCGCACCCAGGCCACCGCCAGCTCGGCGGGGTCCACGTCGAGACCGTCGGCCGCCGTCGACAGGCCTGCGGCGATGCGCCGGCCTCGTGCGCCGAGCCCCCGCTCCACGTGCGCGGCGCGGTGGGGATCGCTGGCGCGCGAGCCCGCGGGGACCTTGGAGCGGTACTTCGCCGTGAGCACCCCGTGCGCCAGGGGGCTCCTCGCGATGATCCCCACGCCGTGGTGGCGCGCCGCCGGGACGAGCTCGGTCTCCGCGCCCCGGTGCAGCAGCGAGTACTCGGTCTCAGCGGCGACCAGCGGCACGCCGGCGGTCGTCGCGACCTGCGCGAACGTCGCCAGCTGCCAGCCGGTGTGGTCCCCCACCGCGGTGTAGCGCACCCGGCCGCTGCGCACGGCGAGCTCCATGGCCCTGACCACCTCGGTGACGGGGACGAGAGGGCTGAACGCCGGCACGCACCACAGGTCGACGTGGTCGGTGGCGAGGCGGGCCAGCGACCGGTCCAGCGAGGACAGCAGCGCGCGCGCCGAGACGTCGGCGGCGTCACCGGCGTCCTTCGCCCCTCCGGCGCGCAGGGGAGCCGGTGCCGGAGCCGGCCCCGCGGTGACCGCGAGCACCACCTCCTCGCGCAGCGCCACGTCGCCCAGCAGCGAGCCGAGCACGGCCTCCGAGGCGCCGCCGCTGTAGGAGTCGCCGGTGTCGACGAGGGTGCCCCCGCACCCCACGAAGGCCTTGAGCTGGTCGCGGGCGTCGTGCTCGTCCGTCTCCGCGCCCCACGTCAGGGTCCCGAGCCCCAGGTTCGAGACCTGGAGGCCCGAGGCCCCCACGTAGCGCTGCTCCACGATCGTCAACGGTAGCGCCCGGCGGCCGCCGAACGGCGAAGGTGGGTGGGGCGCCGTGACCACGACCTAGGGTGAGCGCCGTGCGACTCGCCCTGACCCTCGGCTACCTCTCCGGTGAGTCCGGGTCGGTGGCCACCGACGCCGCCCACGCGCTCGACCTCGCCCTCGCGGCGGAGGGCGCCGGCTACGCCCAGGTCTGGGTGGGGGAGGCCTACGGGACCGACGCGCCCAGCGTCCTCGGCTGGTTGGCCGCGCAGACGAGCACCATCGGGCTGGGCAGCGCGGTGATGCAGGTGCCGGCGCGCTCCGCAGCGTCCACGGCCATGACCGCCGCGAGCCTCGACGCCCTCTCCGGCGGGCGCTTCCACCTGGGCCTGGGCGTCTCGGGCCCCCAGGTCTCCTCGGGGTGGCACGGGGTGGGCTTCGACAAGCCGCTCGCCCGCACCCGCGCCTACGTCGAGACCGTCCGCACCGCGCTCGCCCGCCGGCCGGTCCCGCCGCAGGGCCCCGGGGACGACCTCCCCGCTCTGCGCCTCGCCCTGCCGGCCCCGCGCGCCGACCTGCCGGTGTACCTGGCCGCCCTCGGCCCCAGGAACACGGAGCTGGCGGGGGAGATCGCCGACGGCTGGCTACCGGTGTTCTTCAGCCCCGAGCACGCCGGCGAGGCGATGGACCACCTCGCTGCCGGCCGCGCCCGCGCGGCGGACCCCTCGCGCGACGTCGCCGTCGTCCCCACCGTGCCGCTGGTGGTCACCGGGGCCGCGGGAGCCACCGGCGGCGACGCGGACGGCGAGGAGGCCGCCGCCATGGCGCGCCTGGCCGCCCACACCGCCCTGTACGTCGGGGGGATGGGGTCGGCGTCCCTGAACGTCTACCGCGACGCGGCCACCCGCATGGGCCACGGCGAGGCGGCGTCGCGGATCACCGAGCACTACCTGTCGGGGAGGCGCCGCGAGGCCGCGGCCGCCGTCCCGCTCGAGCTCGTGCGCTCCACCGGGCTGGTCGGCGACCCCGACGACATCGCCGGGCGCCTCGCCGCCCACGCCGCCGCCGGCGTCACCACCGTGTCGGTGACGCCCATGGCCGCCACCCCCGCCGGGCGCCAGCGCGCCCTCACGGTGGCCGCCGAGGCGCTGAGCGCCTGCGGGGCGGGCTCGTGACCTGGCTCGAGGCGATCGTCCTGGCCGTCGTGCAGGGCCTGACCGAGTTCCTGCCGATCTCCTCCTCGGCGCACGTGTCCGTGGTGGGTCAGCTGATCTCCGGCACCAACCCCGGGGCCGGCTTCACGGCGATCATCCAGCTGGGGACCGAGGCGGCCGTCGTCGTCTACTTCCGGCGTGACATCGCGCGCATCGTCACGGCGTGGGTCCTCGCCCTGCGGCGCAAGATCCCCCACTCGGACCCCGACGCGCGCATGGG
Source organism: Quadrisphaera sp. (assembly GCA_029257185.1). GTDB lineage: Bacteria > Actinomycetota > Actinomycetes > Actinomycetales > Quadrisphaeraceae > CADCUY01. The sequence goes on along the minus strand of JARICT010000154.1, from coordinate 4,577 downwards.
CTGGCTGGTCATCGTCGGGTCGATCCCCATCGCCGTCATCGGCTTCGCGTTCCAGGACGCCATCGAGGGCCCCGCGGTGCGCAACCTGTGGCTGACCGCCACGATGCTGTGGGTCTTCGCGATCGTCCTGCACCTGGCCGACCGCACCGCCCGCAACCGCCTCGGGCTCGACCGCCTCAGCTGGCGCGACGGCATCATCTTCGGGCTCGCGCAGTGCCTCGCCCTGGTCCCCGGGGTCTCCCGGTCCGGGGGGACCATCGCCGCCGGCCTGCTCATGGGCTACACCCGTGAGGCGGCGGCGCGCTACTCCTTCCTCCTCGCCATCCCCGCCGTGGTCGGCTCGGGCGGGCTGCAGGCCGTCAAGGCCTTCGCCGACCCCGGCGACATCTCGTGGGGCCCGACCGTCGCGGCCACGCTGCTCTCCGGCGTGATCGGCTACGCCGTGATCGCGTGGCTGCTGCGCTACATCTCCTCCCACACCTTCCGCCCCTTCGTGCTCTACCGGGTGGCGGCCGCCGCGGTCATCTACGCCCTGCTGGGCACCTCCGTCATCAGCGCCGCGTCCGGCGCCTGAGGGGGCCGGACGCGCGGGCCCTACCGTGTGCGGGTGCCGACCGTCCTCCTCGTCCGTCACGGACGCACCGCCGCCAACGCCTCGGGACTGCTCGCGGGGCGCACGCCCGGCGTGGTCCTCGACGACACCGGGAGCGCACAGGTGAGCGCTCTCGGCGCGCGGCTGTCCCCGGTGCCGCTCGCCCGCGTCGTCGCCAGCCCGCTGGAGCGCTGCCAGCAGACCGCCGCAGCGCTCCTGGCGGCCCGCGAGGGCGGCCCGGAGCAGGTGCTCACCGACGAGCGCCTGTCCGAGTGCGACTACGGGGGGTGGACCAACCGCCCCATCAAGGAGCTGACGAAGGAGCCGGGCTGGGCGCTCGTCCAGGGCCATCCCTCCGCGGCGGTCTTCCCCGACGGGGAGTCCCTGCGATCCATGGCCGCGCGGGCCCTGGACGCGGTCCGCGAGATCGACGCCGAGGTGCTCGCCGAGCACGGCGAGCACGCGGTGTGGGCGGCCGTCAGCCACGGTGACGTCATCAAGGCCGTCCTCGCCGACGCCCTGGGCATGCACCTGGACTCCTTCCAGCGCCTCGTCGTGGACCCCGCGTCGGTCTCGGCGGTGCGCTACAGCCCGCTGCGACCCTTCGCCGTGCGCGTCAACGACACCGGCGGCGACGTCAGCGCCCTGCTGCCCCCACCACCGGGCAGCGACGCCGCCGACTCCTCCGACGCCGTCGTCGGGGGCGGTGCTGGCGCCGCCGACCCTGCCGACGACGCGCCCCGCGGGTAGGCTCGACCCATGGCCGCCCAGGTCTTCGACTTCGACCCGCCCGAGCGCTTCGTCGCCGGCACCGTCGGTGAACCCGGTTCGCGCACCTTCTTCCTCCAGGCCCGCCGCGGCCGCCGGGTGACGTCGGTGTCCCTCGAGAAGCTGCAGGTCTCCGCCCTCGCCGAGCGCGTGGAGGAGCTCCTCGACGAGGTGGTCCGTCGCACCGGCGGATCCGCTCCCGTCCCCGCGCTGCTCGGACCGGGACCGCGCGACGACGCCCCCCTCGAGCAGCCCATCGACGACGAGTTCCGCGTCGGCACCATGACCCTCGCCTGGGACGGGGAGCGCGAGGAGGTGGTCATCGAGTGCTTCGAGGCCCTCGAGACCGACGCGGGCGCGGAGGAGGACGAGACCGGGACCGGCGGTGAGCGCACGGTGATGCGCGTGCACCTGTCCGGCGCCGCCGCCCGCGCCTTCGCCGCGCGGTCCGCCGCGCTGGTCGAGGCCGGCAGGGCGTCCTGCCCGCTCTGCGGGGACCCCCTGGACCCCGCCGGGCACGTGTGCGCCCGCGCGAACGGGTACCGGCGCTGAACCCTGAGCCGGTCTCCTCGGCCCTCACCACCGACCAGACCTGCGCCCTCCTCGCCGCCGGGGAGCTGGAGGTCGTCGGGTCGATCGTGGGCGCCTCCAACGCCACGCTGCTCGCCGTGGTCCGGGCCGCCGGGCGCGAGCAGCCGGTCGTCTACAAGCCGGTGCAGGGCGAGCAGCCCCTGTGGGACTTCCCCGACGGCACCCTCGCCGGCCGCGAGGTCGCGTCCTGGCTGGTCTCTGACGCCGGTGGCTGGGACGTCGTCCCCCCGACCGTGCTGCGCGACGGGCCCTACGGACCGGGGTCGGTGCAGCAGTGGGTGGGCGAGACCGACGCCGACGGCTCACCCATGGCCTCGGAGCCCGGTGACGGCCTCGTGGACGTCCTCGCGCCCCTGGACGTGCCCGCCGGCTGGCACATGGTGGTCCGCGGTTCCGGGTACGGCGGCGAACCGGTCGTCGTCGCCCACGCCGAGCACCCCGGGCTCAAGGACATGGCGCTGTTCGACGCCGTCATCAACAACGCCGACCGCAAGGCGGGGCACGTGCTGCGCGCCGGTGAGCGCACCGGCGCGCTCGCGGGCGCCGTGGTCGGGGTGGACCACGGCCTGGCGCTGAACACCGAGCCGAAGCTGCGGACCGTCCTGTGGGGCTGGGGCGGGGACCGCATCGACGCCCGCGGGCGCGCCCGGCTCACCTCCACCCTCGACGCGCTCACGCGCAGCCGCCGCTCCGGCGACGGCGCCGGCGGCCCGTGCCTGCGCGATCGCCTGGACCCTCTGATCACCCGCGCCGAGGTGCTCGCCCTGCGGCGGCGCTGCGAGGCCCTGCTCGAGCGCGGCCGCCACCCGCGCACCGACCCGCGCGGACCCTCTCTCCCCTGGCCGCTGTTCTGAGGCTCCACCTACGCTGAGGCACGTGCAGCCCTGGAACCGCCTCCACGTCCCCGCCCTCCCCCCGGCCGAGGAGGCCCTCGACGGAGAGGAGGCGCTCGAGCCGGTGCGCCTGCGCGACACCGCGAGCGGCGAGCTGGTCGAGGTCGGGCCCGCCGACCTCGAGGCGCCCGCACGGATGTACGTCTGCGGCATCACCCCCTACGACACCACCCACCTCGGCCACGCCGCCACCTACGTCGCCTTCGACCTCCTGCACCGCGTCTGGCTCGACGCCGGGCGCGAGGTCGCCTACTGCCAGAACGTCACCGACGTCGACGACCCCCTGCTGGAGCGGGCGGCGGCGACCGGCGTGGACTGGCGCGACCTGGCGGCGGAGCAGACCGCCCTGTTCGCCGAGGACATGGCCGCGCTCTCGGTGCTGCCGCCGACCGCCTTCGTCGCGGCCACCGAGGCGGTCCCCCTCGTCGTCTCGGCCGTCGAGGAGCTCCTCGAGAAGGGCGCCGCCTACCGCGTGGGCACCGACGTGTACTTCGCCGTCTCCTCCGACCCCGCCTTCGGGTCCGTCTCGGGCCTGGGCCGCGAGGAGATGCTGGCCCTGTCCGCCGAGCGCGGCGGCGACCCCGAGCGCGAGGGCAAGCGCGACCCGCTCGACGCACTGCTCTGGCGCGGGGAACGAGAGGGGGAGCCCGCCTGGGACGGCGCCTCGCTGGGCCCGGGCCGCCCGGGGTGGCACGTGGAGTGCGTGGCCACCGCCCGCGAGCACCTCGGCCCCCACCTCGACGTGCAGGCGGGCGGCTCGGACCTCGTCTTCCCCCACCACGAGATGGGCGCGGCCCACGGGCACGTCCTGGACGGACCCCCGTTCGCCCGCGCCTACGCCCACGCCGGCATGGTCCAGCTGGACGGCGAGAAGATGAGCAAGTCGAAGGGCAACCTCGTCATCGTCTCCGCGCTGCGCGAGCGCGGGGTGGACCCCGCCGCGATCCGCCTGGTGATCCTCGCCCACCACTACCGCGAGGACTGGTCGTGGACCGACGAGGAGCTCGTCGTGGCGCTCGAACGGCTCGAGCGGTGGCGCGCCGCCGTGGACGCGCCCTCGGGACCCGACACCACCGTCGCGCTGTCCACCGTCCGCTCCCGGCTCGCCGACGACCTCGACGCCCCCGCGGCGCTCGCGGCCGTCGACGAGTGGGTCGCCGCTGCCGGCCACCCGGACCACGCTGGCGTCGAGGGATCGCCCGGCATCATCGCCGACCTCGTGGACGCGCTGCTCGGCGTGGGGCTGTAGCAGCGCCGCCCAGCGCGGGGCGACCCTCCCTGAGCGGGGAGCTCGTGCCGCGGTGGCCGGTCGAGTGGGGATCTCGTGCGGCGTCTTGCGGCGTGTCGCTCGCACCAGCTCCCCGTTCGTGAGGAGCCGTGGCTCGGCCGTCCGCGTTCAGCTGGTGCGAACCATGACGGTCTCCTGCGCTCGTTCAGGCCTTGACGGAGTGAGTGCCCGCGGCGTTCTCGCGGCCAGGGGGCGGCCCCATCACGAGGCCGTCGCCGTGAGCCGTCGCCGGCCAGTCATCATCGACCGTGGCGATCGCGAGCCGAGCCTCCTCCCAACGCCAGAAGAAGTACCGAAGGGTCGCTGGTTTCCAGCGTCTGACGGCCTGCCGAACCTCCAACAGCTCCACCAGGTCCCGACGGCCACGGGCCACCCTCCACCAGTTCTCACCCTGAGGTATGGCGGCGGCAAGCTCGAGGAACGTGGTGTCGGTGCCCATCCGACT
>JARICT010000125.1 GCA_029257185.1 Quadrisphaera sp. | reverse complement strand
AGCCGATCGCCTCCATCAACTTCGTCACCGCCCACGACGGCTTCACCATGAGGGACCTGGTCTCCTACAACGAGAAGCACAACGAGGCCAACGGCGAGGGCGGGAACGACGGCGAGAACCACAACCGCTCGTGGAACTGCGGCGTCGAGGGTCCCACCGAGGACGAAGAGGTGCAGGCACTGAGGCGACGCCAGGTGCGCAACTTCCTCACCACGCTCATGCTCAGCCAGGGCGTCCCGATGCTCCTGCACGGCGACGAGACCGGCCGCACCCAGTTCGGGAACAACAACGGCTACTGCCAGGACAACGAGATCTCCTGGATGAGCTGGGACCTCGACGACGCCGCCACGGACCGGCTCGCCTTCACCCGCGAGCTCATCGAGCTGCGCGCCGCGCACCCGGTCTTCCGGCGCCGACGCTTCTTCGCGGGCCGCGCGGAGCACGGCGGGGAGTCCAGCATGGGCGACATCAACTGGTTCAACCCCGACGGCGGCCACATGAGCAACGAGGACTGGCAGGCGGGCTACGCCAGGGCCGTCCTCGTCTTCCTCAACGGTTCGGCGATCACCTGGCCGGGCGACCGCGGCGAGACCATCGTCGACGACTCCTTCCTCATCGCCTTCAACGCCTCCTACCAGGACGTGGACTTCCAGCTGCCGTCCTCGGAGTGGGGTGAGTGCTGGGAGGTCGTCATCGACACGGCCGAGGCGATGACCGTCGGCGAGGAGGTCGAGCCGGAGAGCGTGCTGCCCCTGACGGGCCGCTCCACCGTCGTGCTGAAGCGTCCCGCGGTCGAGGCGAGCGCCTCGTGAGCTGGCCCGCGGACGACCGTCGCGAGGACCCGACGTCCAACCCGGCTCACCGGCCGAGCCACGGGCGCCCCCAGCCGGTGTCGACCTACCGCCTGCAGGTGCGCCGGGAGTTCGGCTTCGCCGACGCGGCCGCGGTCACGGACCACCTGGACGCCCTCGGCGCCTCGCACGCCTACCTCTCCCCCGTGCTGACCCCGGTGCCCGGCTCGGCGCACGGGTACGACGTCGTCGACCACACCCGCCTCAGCCCCGACGCGGGAGGTCGCCCGGCGTTCGAGCAGCTGGTGGAGGCCCTGCAGGGCCGCTCGATGGGCGCCATCGCCGACGTGGTGCCCAACCACATGGCCGTCCCCACGCCCGCCTCGCTCAACGCGCCCCTGTGGTCGGTGCTGCGCGACGGGCCGGACTCGCCGTTCGCGTCCTGGTTTGACGTGGACTGGACGGGTGAGGGCCACGCGCTGCTGATGCCCGTCCTCGGGTCACGGATCGGGCAGGTCCTGGGCGACGGCGAGCTGTCCCTGGACCTGTCCGGCGACGAGCCGCTGCTGCGCTACTACGACCACGTCTTCCCCGTCCGCCCCGGCACGCAGTCGCTGCCGCTGGCCGAGATGGTCGACCGCCAGCACTACCGCCTGGCGCACTGGCGCGTGGCGGACGAGGAGCTGAACTACCGGCGGTTCTTCGACGTCGACACCCTCGCGGCCATCCGCGTGGAGGACCCCGAGGTCTTCGACGCCACCCACCGGGTGCTCCTGGACCTCATCGCCGACGGCTCGCTCGACGGCCTGCGCATCGACCACCCGGACGGTCTCGCCGACCCCCTGGGCTACGTCCGCCGCCTCCACGAGCGCACCGGCGGCGCCTGGGTGGTGGTCGAGAAGATCCTCGAGGGCTCCGAGACGCTGCCCGACGAGTGGCCGGTCGCCGGCACCACGGGCTACGACGCGCTGCTGCGCGTCGGGGGGCTCTTCGTCGACCCGGCCGGCGCCGGTCCGCTCAGCGCGCTGCTGGCCGAGCTGACCGGGGACTCCCGCGGCTTCGAGGCCGTCGTCGAGGAGGCCAAGCGGGAGGTCGTCGAGGGCGGCCTGTACGCCGAGGTCCACCGGCTCACCCAGCTCCTCGTGAGCATCTGCACCCGCGACGTGCGCCTGCGCGACCACACCGAGCGCGGCCTGCGCGAGTGCGTCGTGGAGCTGCTGGTCGCCTTCGACCGCTACCGCGCCTACGTGGTCCCCGGGCAGAGCCCGGACCCCACGGCCGTCGCCGCCGTCGAGGCCGCCGCGGCGCGCGCCCGCCCCCACGTCCCCGAGGACCGCCACGACACGCTCGACGTGGTCCGCGACCTCGTCCTGGGGCGCGAGGCGGGCTCGGCCGGGCTCATCGACGAGCCGGAGCGCCGCGAGCTGATCGTGCGCTTCCAGCAGACCTGCGGCCCGGTGATGGCCAAGGGCATCGAGGACACCTCGTTCTACCGCTGGTTCCGCCTCACCTCGCTCAACGAGGTCGGCGGCGACCCGGACCGCCTCGGCATCTCCGCCGACGAGTTCCACGCCTACGCCGCCGCGCAGGTGCGCGACTGGCCGGTGGCGATGACCACGCTGTCCACGCACGACACCAAGCGCAGCGAGGACGTCCGCGCCCGCATCGGGGTGCTCTCCGAGATGCCCACCGAGTGGGCCGACCGGGTGCGCTCCTGGCGCGAGGCCGCCGCGGCGCACCGCACGGCCCCCCTGGACGCCGCGACGGAGTACCTCGCCTGGCAGACCCTCGTCGGCACCTGGGGCACCTCCTCCCCGGAGCCGGGCGCCCCGCGCGGGCCCCTCGACGCCCAGCGCCTGCTCGACTACCTCACCAAGGCCACCCGTGAGGCCAAGCTCCACACGCAGTGGACCGACGTCGACGAGGAGTACGAGGGCGCGGTCGCCGCCTTCGTCACCGGCGTGCTCGGCGACGAGGCGCTGCTCGCGGAGCTCGCGGCCTTCGACGAGCGGATCACCAGCGCGGTGCGCACCGCCACCCTCGGCCAGAAGCTCGTCCAGCTGACCATGCCGGGCGTGCCGGACGTCTACCAGGGCACCGAGCTGGTGGACCTCTCGCTGGTGGACCCCGACAACCGCCGCGCGGTCGACTTCGACGTGCGCCGGGCCCGCCTGGCGCGCCTGGACGCCGGGGCCGGACCGCAGGACCTGCACGACGAGAAGCTGCTCGTCACCTCGCGCGCGCTGAGGGTGCGCCGGGACCGCCCGGAGGCGTTCGTGGGCGAGCGGTGCGCCTACACCCCGCTGGCCACCTCGACGGGCAGCGCGCTCGCGTTCGCCCGCGGCACCGTCCGCGGGGACGGTGACGGGTCCGACGCGGGCGCCGAGCACGACGTCGTCGTCGTGGCCGCGCGCCTGGAGATCGCCCGCGAGCGCCACGGCGGGTGGGGTCAGCACAGCGTGGTCCTGCCGGGCGGGGCGTGGCGCGACGTGCTCAGCGGGCGTGGTGTCCGCGGCGGCACCACACCGCTGGCGGATCTCGTCGGCGACCTGCCGGTCGCGCTGCTGGTGCGCGTCGACGACGGCGGGCGAGGCGCGCAGGACACGGACGAGGAGGCGGACGCCTGATGGCCGAGCAGCAGGAGCACCTCACCAGCAAGGAGGTGCGCAAGCAGGTGGGCCGGTTGCTGCGCTCCGGCCCGAAGGTGCTGCCCATCGTCCAGGCGGGGGACCCGGTCCTGCGCGCCGTCGCCACCCCCTACGACGGGCAGCTGAGCGACGCGCTCCTGGCCGAGCTGGTCGAGGCGATGCGCCTGACGATGCTCGACGCCCCGGGCGTCGGGCTGGCGGCGCCGCAGATCGGCCTGGGCCTCGCCCTGGCGGTCGCGGCGGACGAGGGGGAGGACGACGACCCGCGCGAGCGGACGCCGCTGCCGTTCCGCCTCCTGGTCAACCCCCGCTACGAGGCGGTCGGCGACGAGACCGAGTCCTTCTACGAGGGCTGCCTGTCGGTCGAGGGGTACCAGGCCGTCGTCGAGCGCCCCCGCACGGTGCGGGCCACCTTCGAGGATGCCGCGGGACGCACCGTCGTCGAGGAGCACACCGGGTGGCCGGCCCGGATCCTCGCCCACGAGAGCGACCACCTGGACGGCCGGCTCTACGTGGACCTCGCCGACATGCGTTCCCTGGCCAGCAACGACTCCCTGGCAGAGATGGAGGACTGAGGGCTCTGCGCTCCCGCAGCCCCCGGCGCGCGGCGACGCGCGCCGTCTCGAGGTCTGACCCGACGGCGCCCATCACCCGGGGGTGAGCAGGAGCGGCCGGGCGGGCCGGCGCGACGCCGAGCGTCGCGAGGCACCGACGAGGTCCCGGTTGCCGGGCTCCAGCTCGATGCTGCGCCTGGCGGCCACCTTCGCGGTGCTGCTGCTCGTGCCCGTCCTCGGCCTCGGGGCGGCGCTCGACCACGTGCACCGCAGCGGCACGACGCAGCGCACGCTGGACGACGCCCGTTCCAGCGCCCCTCTGCTGGCGCAGTCGTCGGTACAGCCGTTGGTCGCCGGTCAGCGCCTCGGCTCCGGGCTCGACGCCGCCGGGGCCGCCAACCTCGGGGTCGCCGTGGATTCCGCCGTGGCCGAGGGCCAGGTGGTCCAGGTGCGGCTGATGGCTCCGAGCGGGGTCACCGTGTTCCCGCCGCAGGAGGCCGGCGCTGTGCCCGACGCGGCGCGGCGGGCCGATCTCGCGGCCACCGCGCGCGGCGCTGCGCCGGCGCGCCTGAGCACCGCCGCGCTGCCGTCGTGGATGGGCGGGAGGAGCGTGCGCGTCGTGCAGGTCTACGCCCCCGTCGTCGCCCCGGACGGCAGCGAGACCGCTGGCCACCGCGGACCCCGGCGACACGGTGGCTCGCTTCGGGGGCGACGAGCTCGGCCTGGTGCTCCCCGGCCGGGACGCCGCCGGCGCCGCCGCGGCGCTCGCCGACGTCAGCCGCGCCCTCCAGGCTCCCTGCCTCGTGGAGGGCCGCTGGCTCCCCCTCTCGGGCAGCATCGGGGTGGCCGCGGCGCCCGAGCACGGCTCCACCATGGAGGAGCTCATGCGCCACGCCCTGGCCGATCTGGCCAGCCTGCAGGACCACGTGGGCGTCGCGGTCAACGTCTCCCCGTCGACGTTGCGCGACGCCGGCTTCTGCGACCGCATGCTCGAGATGCTCGACGCCGCGGGCCAGCCACCGCGCCGCCTCCTGCTGGAGATGACGGAGTCCGCGCTGGTCGACGAGCTCGACGCGGTGCGCTGCACGCTGGAGCGCCTCGCCGCGGCGGGCATCGCCCTGAGCCTGGACGACTTCGGCCAGGGCAGCACCTCGCTGGCCTTCCTCGGGGCGCTCCCGTCCACCGAGATCACGCTCGACCGGGCCTTCGTGGCGGACCTGGACGTCTCGAGGCTGTCGCGCACCATCGTCGCGGCCGTCGTCTCGATCGCCCACGAGACCGGGATGCGGGTGGTCGCCGAGGGCATCGAGGACGAGGTGGTGCTCCAGCGCGTGCGCGACCTCGGCTGCGACGTCGCCCAGGGCTACCACCTCGCCCGGCCCGGACCCCTGCCTCGACGCCGCCGCGCAGCGGCCCCCGTCGAGGCTCCCGTCACGGCTCCCACCGCGCTGGCCGCGGCGGGGGCCTCCTGAGCGCGGTCCCGCCGACCCGCGGACCCGTGGGTCACGGTCGAGCGTCCGCACCGCTCCACCGCCCGCCCGGCGGCACCGGGCACACTTCTCCACCGTGCACACCTTTACCGTCTGGGCCCCCGACGCCGAGCGCGTCGACGTCGTCGTCCACGCCGAGCACGGCGAGCTCCGCGCGCGGATGACCGCCGGCGACGGCGGCTGGTGGCGCGCCGACGTCACCGAGGCCGGCGCCGGCACCGACTACGCCTTCTCGCTCGACGGCGGTGAGCCCCGGCCGGACCCGCGCAGCGCCTGGCAGCCGCACGGGGTCGACGGGCCGTCGCGGGTGGTCCACGACGCCGACCTGCCGTTCACCGCCGCATGGGCCGGACGGGACGCGCGCGGCGCGGTGCTCTACGAGATGCACGTGGGCACCTTCACCCCCGAGGGCACCTTCGACGCCGCCATCGACCACCTCGACCACCTCGTCGACCTGGGGGTGGGGATCGTCGAGGTGATGCCGGTCGCCGCCTTCCCGGGTCGCTGGGGCTGGGGCTACGACGGCGTGGACCTGTTCGCGGTGCACGACGCCTACGGCGGCCCGCACGCCTTCGCGCGCTTCGTCGACGCGGCCCACGAGCGCGGCCTCGGGGTGGCCCTCGACGTCGTCTACAACCACCTCGGCCCGGCGGGCAACTACCTCGGGGAGTTCGGCCCGTACTTCACCGACGCCCACGAGACCCCGTGGGGCTCAGCGGTGAACCTCGACGGCGATGGCTCCCACGAGGTGCGCCGCTTCATCATCGACAACGCACTGCGCTGGCTGACGCACTTCCGCCTCGACGCGCTGCGCCTGGACGCCGTGCACGCCCTCGTCGACGACTCCGAGGAGCACCTGCTCGTCCAGCTGTCCAGGGAGGTCACGCAGCGCTCCGAGGACCTCGGACGCCCGCTGACGCTCATCGCCGAGTCGGACCTCAACGACCCCGCCACGGTGACCCCGCTGGGCCGCGAGACCGGCTCTGGCGCCCCAGCGCTGGGCATGGGCGGGCAGTGGGCCGATGACGTCCACCACGCGCTGCGCACCGTGATGACCGGCGAGACCCAGGGCTACTACGCCGACTTCGGGTCGCTGTCCACGCTCGCCACCACCTTGGAGCAGGTGTTCTTCCACGCCGGCACGTTCTCGGCCTTCCGCGGTGAGGACTGGGGCGCGCCCGTCGACCGCTCGGGCAGCCACGGCTACGACGGTCACGCCTTCGTCGCCTACGGGACCACGCACGACCAGACCGGCAACCGGGCCACCGGCGACCGCCTCTCCGCGCTGCTCGACGACGCCCAGCTGGCCTCGATGCAGGCGGTGGTCGTCACCAGCGCCATGACACCGATGCTGTTCATGGGCGAGGAGTGGGGCGCCACGACGCCGTGGCGGTACTTCACCGAGCACGACGCCGAGCTGGGGCGCCTGGTCAGCGAGGGCCGGGCCCGGGAGTTCGCCAGCCACGGCTGGTCGGCCGACGAGGTCCCGGACCCCCAGGACCCCGCGACCCGCGACGACTCGGTGCTGGACTGGTCCGAGGTGGGCACCGACCGGGGGGCGCGGCTGTTCGCGTGGACCCGCGAGCTGATCGCGCTGCGCGCCGTCGAGCCGGACCTCGCCTCCGGTGACCTGTCCGCGGTGTCCGTGACGCACGCCGACGACGCCTCGGACGCTCGCTGGCTGGTCGTCGCCCGGGGGCGGGCGCGCCTGGTGGTCAACCTCGCCGACGACGCCCAGGCCGTCCCCGTGCCCGGCGCCGCGGCGGCGACCACCGAGGTGCTCGCCGCGTGGTCCGACGCCGACGCCGCGGACGACGCGGTGACCCTGCCGGCCCACGCGTGCGCGGTGCTGAGGGTGAGCGCCGCCGCCTGACGGCGACGGGCGTTGTCCGGGCCGGGGCTCAGCCCTCGTCGACGACGAAGCAGGGGACGTGGCCGGCCGGGTCGGCCATCACCCTCACGTGGTCGTGCGGCTGGTGGTCGAAGGTGGGGGCGTCGAGCGAGCGGGCCAGGTCGGGCCCACCCGAGAGCCGCTGGTAGAGGTCGGCCAGCGCGCGGGGCTCGATCGCGTCCCGGGGGGTGGTGTAGCAGCGGCTGTGCTGCCTGCTGAGGCCGGCGATCACGGCGTTCGCCCGAGGCGACTGGTCCGGGTCGTCCTGGGTGACGTAGCGAACCAGGACGTTCGTGTCCAGACCGATCACCGCTGGTCCGCCCCCGCAGCCCCCGCAGCGACGGCCTCGTCCATCTCCTCCAGGGTGGTGACCGGCCGGGCCGGGGCCGGGACCATCCCCTTGATCGTGGTGATGGTGGTGGCCGGGGCGCAGCCCCAGGGCGGCCCTCACCTCGGCGGGGATGGTGGTCTGACCCTTGCTGGTCATCGTCGACGTCAGCACGGACAGCACGTCGCTCTATCGACCACTTCCTGACCTGTCTCCTGACAGCCGGTCTCCCTCCCCCGGGCCCGATGATCGTTGGCCGCGCGGCCCTCGATCGACGAGCGCGGCGACGACGGCGTCCGGCCGGGACAGCGCCGCCAGGTGCCCTCCCGGCAGCACCTCCACGTCGACCCCCAGGCGATCCGCGGCCACGGCTGGGTGGACGGCGTGGAGGCCTGCGGCGGCTCACCGGCCTCGAAGGCCTGCGCCACGACGTCGGGCGGGACGACGTGGAAGAAGTCCCGCACCGGGTCGAGCTCCTCCGCGCGCCCGTCGGCTCGCGCTGACGCAGCGGCGGCTGCCGGCTGACCGGTCGCCTCCCACCAGTCGCGACCGGTCTCGCCCGGTCTCGCCCGGTCTCGCCCGCACTCGGGACCATGGCGTTGAGCAGGACGACGGCGACGCCGCGGTGGCCGCTCGCCTCGAGCACGGCACCACGCGGGACCAGTACAAGGAGCTCCCGCCCGCGCCGGGGACGAGCAGGAACGTCGTCATGGCAGGTCATCCCACCACCGGCCGCGGTCGACGGTCAACGCTCGTCAGCCCGCGTCGACCTGCTCCACGCCCTCTCGCGCCATCGCGGTCAGCCGCGAGACCGCGCGCCGGTACTTCTTGCGATAACCGCTGGCGAGCATCTTCTCCGTGAACATCTCGTCCAGCGCGATGCCCGAGGCGGTGAGCGGCAGGTCGCGGTCGTACATGCGGTCCACGAGGACCACGGTGCGCAGCGCCACGCTGACCTCGCTCAGCTGGCGCACCCCCGTCCAGTGCACCGAGGAGACGTCGTCGAGCAGCGCCCCGTAGCGCGACGGGTGGACCGTCGCGAGGTGCGAGGCCAGGGCGGGGAACTCGTCGAGCGCCGCGCCCGCCCCGCCGGCCTGGGCCGCGCGCCGGACGACCTCGTCGCTGAGCGGGTCGGGAGGCTGCGGCATCCCGCGGTGGCGGTAGTCCTCGCCGTCGACGTGCAGGATCTCGAACCGGGAGCCGACCGCCTGGATCTCGCGGAGGAAGTCGTCGGCGGCGAAGCGGCCCTCCCCCAGCGCGTCCGGCAGGGTGTTCGACGTGGCCGCCAGCGCCACGCCCGCGTCGGCGAGCTCGCGCAGCAGCCGGGCCATGAGCACCGTGTCGCCGGGGTCGTCGAGCTCGAACTCGTCGATGCACACCAGCGTCTTCGCGGTCAGGGCGTCGACGGCCTGGCGGAACCCCAGGGCCCCGACGAGGTTCGTGTACTCCACGAACGTGCCGTAGGCCGCGTCGGCGCCGGTGGCGGCGACCGCCTTGTAGAGGGCGACGAGCAGGTGGGTCTTGCCCACGCCGAAGCCGCCGTCGAGGTAGGCGCCCAGCGGCTTGCCGTTCTCCGCCTTCTTGGCCCCGAACAGCTTGCCGAGCACCCCGTTCCCCTGACGGGGGGCCGTGGTGCGGGCGGCGAGGTCCTCGAGCTCGGCGAGGGCGGTGGCCTGCGTCGGCTGCGCCGGGTCGGGCCGGTAGGTGTCGAAGCGGGCGGTGGCGAACTGGGGCGGCGGCACCAGGTCGGCGAGCAGGCGCTGCGCCGACGGACGAGGTGAGCGCTCCGCGAGGGACAGCACAGGACGAGCGTAGGCGACGCGGGGGCGTCCGGCCCGGGGGCCGGCCCGAGAGGGCCCTGGTCGATCTCGCCTAGGGTCGAGGGAACCCGCTCAGGATCACCACCACCTTGGAGGCCTCGTGCCCGCACCCCTCGACGACTCGCCCGCCTTCGCCGCCTACGCCCACCCCGAGCGCCTGGTCAGCACCGACTGGCTGGCCGAGCACCTCGGCGAGCCGGGCCTCGTGGTGGTGGAGTCCGACGAGGACGTGCTGCTCTACGAGACCGGGCACGTCCCCGGCGCCGTGAAGGTGGACTGGCACACCGACCTCAACCACCCGGTGACCCGCGACTACATCGACGGTGAGGCCTTCGCCGAGCTCATGGGCTCCCGGGGCATCACCCGCGACACGACGATCGTCGTGTACGGCGACAAGTCCAACTGGTGGGCGGCCTACGCCCTCTGGGTCTTCACCCTCTTCGGTCACGAGGACGTCCGCCTGCTCGACGGCGGGCGCGCCAAGTGGCAGGCCGAGGGCCGGGAGATGACCACCGACGCCCCTGCCCCGACGACGGCGGACTACCCGGTGGTCGAGCGTGACGACTCCGCGATCCGGGCTTTCCGCGACGACGTCCTGGACTTCCTCGGCGGTCAGCTCATCGACGTGCGCTCCCCCCAGGAGTACACCGGCGAGCGCACCCACATGCCGGACTACCCCGAGGAGGGGGCGCTGCGCGGCGGGCACATCCCCGGCGCCGAGTCCGTCCCGTGGGCCCGCGCCGCCGCCGAGGACGGCACCTTCAGGAGCCGCGAGGAGCTCGCGGCGATCTACGAGGACGAGAAGGGCCTGTCCCCGGACGAGCCGACCATCGCGTACTGCCGCATCGGTGAGCGCTCGAGCCACACGTGGTTCGTCCTGACGCACCTGCTGGGCCACGAGGACGTGAGGAACTACGACGGCTCGTGGACGGAGTGGGGCAGCGCGGTGCGCGTGCCGATCGTTACGGGCACCGAGCCGGGCGAGGTCTGAGCGCCCCACCCGCCGTGCGCCGCCGGACGCTCGGCGACGCGCGGCGGGTGGGACGATGGAGCCCATGAGCGACCTGCCCTCCGCCCTGGCCGAGATCGTCGAGGAGTTCACGGCGGTCCCCGAGCGTGAGCGCCTCCAGCTCCTGCTGGAGTTCAGCCGCGAGCTGCCCGCCCTGCCTCCCCGCTACGCCGACCACCCCGAGCTCATGCAGCCCGTGCCGGAGTGCCAGTCACCGGTCTTCCTCGTCACCGAGGTCGCCGACGCCTCCACCGACCCGGAGCGCACCATGAGCCTGTTCTTCTCCGCTCCACCCGAGGCACCGACGACCAGCGGCTTCGCCTCGATCCTGCACGCCGGGCTCGACGGCGCGCCGGCGCAGGCCGTCGTCGACCTGCCGGAGGACGTCACGAGCCGCCTGGGCCTGGACCGGGCGGTGAGCCCGCTGCGGATGCGCGGGATGCACGGGATGCTCGGGCGCATCAAGGCGGCGGCGCGCACCGCCCTCGCCGCCTGACCGGCTCCGGGCACGTCACCGGCGTGGTCCGTCACCGGCGTGGTCGGGGGCGCGCCGTCCTCGCGCCGCCCCTCTCATCGACCGGGGACGCTGCACCGCGCTCCTGCCGGCACCACCGCGTCCCTCCCGCGACCGGGGACCCCCCACCGCGCTCTTCCCGCCCCCGGCTCTGACCGGGGACGGCCCGCCGCGCTCCTGCGCCCCTGAGCGCGGCAGGGCGTCCCCGGTCGGCACCGGGCCCCGGGGCAGAGCCTGCACGAGAGGAGGTGGGTCACGCTGCGCCAGCGCTGGGGGCTGCACGATGACGGCTACGGCGATACCGGGGGCAGCGCGGCGAGAGATCCGTCGATCGGGGAGTCCGTGCGAGCGACACACCGCAGGAGGCCTCACGACGTCCCCGCTCGGCGAGCCGACCCCGCGCCCCCTCCCCGCTCG
>JARICT010000110.1 GCA_029257185.1 Quadrisphaera sp. | reverse complement strand
CCTTCCTCGTCGACCGCGAGCGCGCCGCCGACGAGGGACGCGCCTTGTTCGACGCGGTGGCCGCCCGCGTCGAGGTGATGGCGCCGCAGCGACGACCGCAGCTCATCGCCTACGGCGAGTCCCTCGGCTCCTTCGCCTCCCAGGCGGCGTTCGACTCCGTCCCCGACGTCCGTGAGCGCTGCGACGGGGCGCTGTGGGTGGGTCCACCCCACGCCTCGACGCTGTGGCAGCGGGTGGTCGCGCGGCGCGAGCCGGGGACCACGCTGGCGTCCCCGGTGGTCGACGGCGGGCGCGCGGTGCGTCTGGCCGGGGACGCCGCCGAGCTCGCCGACCCTCCGCGGCCCTGGCGCAGCCCACGGGTCGCCTACCTCCAGCACGGGTCCGACCCGGTGGTGTGGTGGACCCCGGACCTGCTGTTCTCACGGCCGGTGTGGCTCGCGGAGCCGGCCGACGACGACGTCATCTCCGCGATGAGCTGGTATCCGGTCGTGACGTTCTGGCAGGTCACGGCCGACCTGGCGAACTCCCAGGCCGTCCCCGACGGGCACGGGCACAACTACCGGGCCCTCGCGCTCGACGCCGTCGTCGACGTCGCGCCTCCCCGGGGGTGGACCCGCGCCGACACCGAGCGCGCCCGCGCCGTGCACGCTGACGTGGTGGACCGGGCCATGGAGATCGAAGGATGACCCGGACCCCGCCGCCGGGCCCGCCGCCCGGCGCCGCGGCGCTGCTGACGCCGGCGCAGCGGCGGTGGGCTGCCGCGGGCTTCTCCGTCCTGGCCGCCGGCCTGCTCCTGTGGAGCAACTGGGCCGTGCCCGCGCTCGGCGGCGCCCTGCCCGAGCGCACCGCGCGCAGCACCGCGCTGGCCCTCGCGCTGCTGGCGCTCGCCTCGGCCGCCGGCCTGGGGCGGCGCGAGCTGGGGCTCAGCCGTGACCGGGTGCTGCGGGGCCTGGCGTGGGGCGGCGCCGCGGCCGGTGTCGTCGTCGCCGGCTACGCGGTCGCCGTGCTCGTCGCCCGTGCGCTCCCCGCGCTGGCGTCGGCCCTGGGCGGCGGCGCCGACCAGAGCACGTCCGCGCTGCTGCTCGGCGCCCTGGTCCACGTGCCGCTCGGCACCGTGCTGTGGGAGGAGGTGGCCTTCCGCGGCGTGCTGCTGAGCCTGGCGCTGCGCGCCCTGCGCCCCGGCTGGGCGATCGCGGTGACCTCGCTGGTGTTCTCCGCCTGGCACGCCCACGGCGCTCTGGCGGCCGTCCTCGGCGACCCCGGCGCCGCCTCGCTCGGCGAGGTGGGCGCAGCGGCCGGGGTCCTCGCGGCCACCGCCGCCGGCGGCGCCGCGTTCGCCTGGCTGCGCATCAGGAGCGGCAGCCTGCTCGCACCGATGGGCCTGCACCTGGCGACGAACAGCGCGGGGATGCTCGTGGCGGCGATCGTGCGCACCGCCGGCTGAGGCCGCGGGCGCTCAAGGCCCCTACCCTGACCGCCGTGAGCAGCACCGAACCTCCCCCGACGCCCGTCGCACACCTGTCGGACCTGCCGCTGCGCGAGGACCTGCGCGGCTCCAGCCCCTACGGCGCCCCCCAGCTCGACGTACCGGTGCGCCTGAACACCAACGAGAACTCCCACCCGGTGCCCGAGGCGGTGGCCACGGCGGTCGTCGAGGCGCTCGCCCGCGAGGTCATCTCGCTCAACCGCTACCCCGACCGCGACGCGGTCGCGCTGCGCACCGACCTCGCGGCCTACCTCGAGCGGTCCACCGGTCTGCCGATCAGCCCGGAGCAGGTGTGGGCCGCGAACGGCTCCAACGAGGTGCTGCTGCAGCTCCTCCAGGCCTTCGGCGGGCCGGGGCGCACCGCGATCGGCTTCACGCCGTCGTACTCCATGCACCCGATCCTCACGGCGACGAGCGGCACCGCCTGGGTCGACGGGGGTCGGGGGGAGGACTTCGCCCTCGACGGGGCGGAGGTCGCCGAGCAGGTGCGCTCGGCGGGGGACGGCGGCGCCGACGTCGTCTTCCTCACCTCGCCCAACAACCCCACCGGGACGGCCCTGGACCTCGACGTGGTCGAGGCGGCGTACGAGGCGACGAGCGGCATCGTCGTCGTGGACGAGGCCTACGCCGAGTTCGCCCGCCGCGGGACCCGCTCCGCGGTGGCCCTGCTGCCGGGCCGCCCCCGCCTGGTGGTCACCCGCACGATGTCGAAGGCCTTCGCCCTGGCGGGCGCGCGCGTGGGCTACCTCGCCGCCGACCCGGCGCTGGTCGAGGCCCTGCTGCTCGTCCGCCTGCCCTACCACCTGTCCGCGCTGACGCAGGCCGCCGCGCGCGCAGCCGTCAGCCGCGCCGACGCGCTGCTGGCCACCGTCGAGGCGACGATGGCGCAGCGCGACCGCATCGTCGAGCAGACCCGTGAGCTCGGCCTGGCGCCGGTGGCCTCCGACGCCAACTTCGTCCTGGTCGGCGGTCTCGCGGACGCCCCCGCCGCCTGGGAGGCGCTGCTGGCGCGCGGCGTGCTCGTGCGCGACGTCGGGATCCCCGGCCACCTGCGGGTCACCGCGGGCACCGAGGACGAGACCGCGGCGTTCCTCACCGCGCTGCGTGAGCTGGTGGCCCACGGCGAGGTGGTGGCCCGCGGTGAGGTGACGGCGGAGTCGTCGGTGGCGTCGGGCACGCTGGGCCGATGACCCGCACCGCACGCATCGAGCGCAGCACCTCGGAGTCCCGCGTCACCGTGGAGGTCGACCTGGACGGGACCGGCGAGAGCGAGGTCGACACCGGGGTGGCCTTCTACGACCACATGCTCACGGCGCTGGGGCGCCACTCCCTCGTGGACCTGCGGGTCACCGCGACCGGTGACGTCCACGTCGACGCCCACCACACCGTGGAGGACGTCGCCATCGTGCTCGGTCAGTGCCTGCGCCAGGCCCTCGGCGACAAGCGGGGGATCTCCCGCTTCGGCGACGCGCTCGTCCCCCTGGACGAGGCGCTCGTCCAGGCCGTCGTGGACGTCTCCGGACGCCCCTACCTCGTGCACTCCGGGGAGCCGGCGGGCACCGAGCACGTGCTCATCGGGGGCGGGGCCGGGGGGGTGCCCTACGCGGGGTCGCTGACGCGCCACGTCTTCGAGTCCATCGCCCACCACGGCCACCTCACCCTGCACGTGCGCGTGCTCGCCGGACGCGACCCCCACCACGTCGCCGAGGCCCAGTTCAAGGCGTTCGCGCGGGCGCTGCGGGCGGCCGTGTCGCTCGACGAGCGGGTCCCCGGGGTCCCCAGCACCAAGGGCGCGCTGTGAGCGAGGTCCCCGACGACGGGGCCGGCGCCGGCCCCACGGGGGGCAGCGACCCCGGGGACGACCTCGAACCGACCGGCGGTGCGCGCCGCGCCGGCCTGCTCGTCCCCGTGGCCAGCGCGGACGTCGCGGCGGCCCTCGCGGTCGCCCGCGGCATGACCGCGGACGCCGTGCCGTGCCCCCGCGGCGTGCTGCTCGTGCCCCGCGAACCCCTCGCGGACGGCGTGGTCGGCACGTTCTCGCGCAGCGTCGGGCGCCACGACACCTTCCTGCTCTCCCTCGCCGACGAGCAGGTCTCCGTGGAGCGCTGGCGCGCCGGCAAGCTCGTGGACACGCCCGCCTACGGGGTGGTCGGGGGCGTGGGCGGTGATGCCGAGCGGGTCCTCCTCGGGCGCCTCGACCCCGCCCGCGCGCAGGGGGCCGTCTCGACCGAGGGGATGGACAAGGCTGCCGCCCGGCGCACGCTGCTGGCCGGGACGGAGGGTCCCGTGCGGCCCGCGCAGGTGGCGCTCACCGCCGTGCTGCTCGTGGCCGCCGTCGTGCTCTTCGCGGTCAACGTCATCGGCCTGCTGGAGGGCGACGCGGGCGGGGGAGCGTCGGTGTGGAACCTGCTCATCACCGTGCTGTGGGCGGTCCTCGCCATCGCCTGGGGCCGGCGGCTCGTCGGGCAGGTCGCCCGGATGAGGCGCGAGCCCGGCTAGAGACCCTGCCGGACGACCCCGTCGAGCAGGCATGATGGACCCGGAGGTGGTCATGATGACGACGAAGCACCAGGCACAGTCCCCCGCGGCCGACGCCGGCCGATCGAGGGTCCGGCACATCGTGGTGGGCTACGACGGCTCGCCGACCTCGAAGGAGGCGCTGACGTGGGCCGCCGCGGAGGCCGGCGACACGAAGGACGTGCTCACCGTGGTCCAGGCCGGCGCCGCCTGGACCGGGGGGTTCTCCTCGCCGGTGCTCGACGACGTGGCCGCGGCCGGGCGCCGGCTGGCGGAGGAGGGCGCGGACCTCGCGCGGGAGGTCCGCTCCGGCGCCGACCCCGGTCGCGTCAAGGTCCAGGCCGTCCTCCAGGACCCGACGGCCGCGCTGCTGAAGGCCTCGCGCGACGCCGACCTCGTGGTCGTCGGCAGCCGCGGGCGGGGCCGCGTGGCGGGCGCGCTGCTGGGCTCCGTGGCCTACGCGGTCAGCTCCAGGGCGACGTGCCCCGTCGTCGTGGTGCGCGGCCACGCCGAGCGGCACCCCGGACCCGAGGCCCCCGTGGTCGTCGGCGTCGACGACTCCGAGGGCTCCCACGACGCGGTGCGCTTCGCCGCCGACGTCGCCGCGCGCCGGGGGGCGAGGCTGGTGGTGCTCGCGGCCTGGACGCTGCCGGACGTCACGGCCCTGGACGGCTACGGCTCCCTCGACATCCCCGCGATGGTCGACTCGGTGCGGGCCGGCGCGAGCGCCGGCGCCGACGCGGCGGTCGCCCTGGCGCGCTCGCAGCACCCGGACCTGGAGGGGGACACGAGGATCGTCGAGGACCGCCCCGCCACGGCCCTGGCGGACGCGTCGTCCGAGGCGGGCCTCGTCGTCGTCGGGGCCCGGGGGCGCGGGGCCCTCGGATCCCTCTTCCTCGGGTCCGTCAGCCACGCCACCGTCCACCAGGCGAGCTGCCCGGTCGCCGTGGTCCGCCGGCGCGAGGCGCCCTGAGCGGGGGCTGACCTACGCCGCGACGGCGCGCCAGCGGGCCACCAGCTCCCGCTCGCGCTCCGCGGGCCACCCGGCACGCAGGTCGTGCAGGCGGCCCTCCTCGCGCACCAGCGCGAGGACGTCGGCGGCGGTGTCCCCGGCGGACCGGAACGTCAGCCCCTGGGCGATGGCGGCCGAGGAGTCGACGGCCACCTGGGGGATCTGGGCCTCGGGGAACCACAGCGGGCGCTGCTCGTCCGTGACGTCGGACAGCTGTCCCGCCGTGAACGTCTCGTCGGCCCACACCCACTCCACGTCGCCGTCGTCGGCCCCGGCAGACGCCGCGCACGCCGCCAGGACCTCGCCGACCGGCTCGGTGCGCCCCGGGCCCACGGCGTTGAAGGTGCCGCCGACCCGCCGGTCCAGCATCGAGAGCAGCCACCCGGCGATGTCGCGGGCGTCGGAGTGCTGGACGCTGCGCGCCGGGTCCCCCGGGGCCAGGACGGCCGCGCCGGCCCGGCCGGCGAGGGCCAGCGCGACGCGCACCGGCCACCACGTGAAGCGGTCGGAGGGATCGCGGGGGCCGGTCATGATGCCCACGCGGGCGATCGTCACCGCCGTGCCCGCCAGCTCCTCCGCGAGGACCTCCTCGCACGCGAGCTTCGCCAGCGAGCGCTCCTGGAGGACGTCGTCGTCGTAGCCCGCCCCGGGGCGGCGGACCGGTGCGCCCTCGTCCGGCACCGACGGCCCGTCGGGGGCGTAGACGCTCATCCCCGAGACGAAGCCGTAGGCGCCGACGTGACCGCGCAGCAGCCTCGCGGTGGCGCGCACGGCGTCGGCGTTGGAGGTGGTGTC
>JARICT010000084.1 GCA_029257185.1 Quadrisphaera sp. | reverse complement strand
CTCGCACCACAGGTACTTCCCGCGCCGGACCACGTCGGTGATCACGCGTCCCCGCAGCCGGGCGGCGAAGTCGGCGGGCCCGGCGACGTGGCCGCGCACGGGGCGGGGGTGCAGGACGGCGACGGACTCGACCCGCTCGCCCACGACCCACCGGGCGAGGCCCCGGCGGACCACCTCGACCTCGGGCAGCTCGGGCACGGGCGCTCAGGCCTCGGGACGGGAGGACGCCGGTGGTGGCGGTCCCGAGGCGGCGGCGCTCGACAGCTCGTGGTGGGCGTCGGCCGCGGCGGCCTGCTCGGCCTCCTTCTTGCTCCCCCCGGTGCCGGTGCCGCGGGCCGGGGCGTCGGGGCGGGGCGGGGACCCGGCGTCGTCGGCCATCACGGCGCGGGCGGTGAAGATCCTGGCGTGGTCGGGACCGGTGGCCTCCACGCGGTACTCGGGCGACCCGAGCCCGCGGGCGGCACACAGCTCCTGCAGCGAGGTCTTCCAGTCGAGCCCGGCGCCGAGCGTCACGGACCGCTCCATGAGCGGGGCGACGAGCCTGAGCACGAGCTCCCGCGCGGTCTCGATGTCCGTCGAGAGGTAGGCGGCGCCGATGACGGCCTCGGTGGTGTCCGCCAGGATCGAGGCCTTGGTGCGGCCACCGGTGCCCTCCTCGCCGCGGCCCAGCCGCACGCAGTCGCCGAGCCCCAGCGTCGTGGCGACCTCGGCGAGCGCGCGCATGTTCACCACGGCGGAACGGAGCTTGGCGAGCCGGCCCTCGGTGACGTCGGGGTGGCGGCGGTACAGCTCGTCGGTGACCACGAGCCCGAGCACCGAGTCCCCGAGGAACTCGAGGCGCTCGTTGGTGGGCACCGTGCCGTTCTCGTAGGACCACGAGCGGTGGACGAGCGCGAGCGCGAGCAGGTCGGGATCGACGGGGACGCCGAGACGCTCGCGCAGCACCGTCACGGCAGCGGCGCGGCGCCCCTCGTCACGAGCGGTCGCCGCAGCCCGGCGCGAGCCGCTCAGAGGTCCTTGACCTTGCGGCCCTTGTACTCGAGGTACAGCGGCGTGCCGGCCGAGTCGGAGACCACGCGCGCCATGTGCGGGCGGAAGTAGGTGGTCTGACCGTTCTCCACGGTGGTGGACAGCGTGGTGGCGGTGGTCTTCCACGCCGAGCGGCGGTGGCGGGTGTTGGAGCGGGAGAGCTTGCGCTTCGGGACGGCCATGGCGGTTCCTCCTGGTGGTGTCCCGGCTGATCAGGCCGGGGGTGGTCGGTGGGGGGTGGTGCGGGTCGCGAGGGGTGCCGGTCTCAGTCTCTGCCCTGCGGCGACGACGGTGCACCGGCCAGCCGGGAGAGCGCGGCCCAGCGGGGGTCGAGGTCGTCGGGCAGGTCGGCGCCGTCGGCGGCCACGTCGTCGGGAACGCCGTACTGCGTGGGCAGCCCGGCGCAGTCGTCCCGGCACACCGGCTGGAACGGCATCGTGGGCACCAGGGCGTCACGCAGCGCCGGCTCGAGGTCGAGCCGGTCGCCGTCCAGCGCGCGGACGTCCTCGTCCTCGGCGGAGGATGCACCGTCGTAGGCGTACAGCTCCTGGAGGCGCACGACGAACCGGGAGTCGAGGGGGTCCAGGCAGCGCACGCACTCGCCCGTGACCCGCCCGGACACGGTGCCGGAGACCAGCACGCCCTCCATGACCGCCTCGAGCAGCAGGTCGAACACCAGCGGCGAGCCCTCGGTGACGCCGATGACCTCGCTGCCGAGGTCTGGCGGAGCGGGCGCGTCACGGGTGAGGCGGTGGCTGGCGCCGGGACGTCGCCCGAGCTCGCGGGTGTCGACGACCAGCGGCGAGCGCGGGTCGAGAGCAGTCATGGCTGAGTCAGGGTCCTGTGGTCGTGAGGGCTGGTGAAGGCCGGGCGGGAGGTGCCAGACGTCTGGCGCGACGCCACAGGCTACCTGCTCGCGGGGCCGGCCTGCGAGCAGAGGGCCTCCGCCAGCGCCCTGGCGACGGGAGGGGGCACCAGAGCGCCCACGTCACCGCCCAGGGACGCGACCTCCTTGACCAGGGAGGAGGACACGTGGGCCCACGCGGGGTCCGCGTTCAGCAGCACCGTCTCCACGCCGGTCAGGCGCCGGTTCATCAGCGCCATCGGCGTCTCGTGCTCCACGTCCGAGGCGGTGCGCACCCCCTTGACGACGGCGACGGCGCCCAGGTCGGCGGCCTGGCGCGCCAGCAGACCGCCGTCGAGGAGGACCACCCGCACCCGCTCGCCGACGTCGGTGGCGGCCAGCACCTCGTGCAGCAGGTCGGCGCGCCGCTGCGCGGGCAGCAGCGGCGACTTCGCGTGGTTCGTCGCCACGGCCACGACCACCTCGTCGAAGAGCGCGGCCGCCCTGACCACGATGTCGAGGTGCCCGAGCGTGGGAGGGTCGAAGGAGCCGGGGCACAGGGCGAGACGCACGGCGGTGACCCTAGCCACTCACGAGGCGGCACCGCCGGAGCCGTCCCCGTCCCCCCGCGGGCTCCCCGCGGTCCCGTCGGCGGTGCGCGCCGACCACAGCGCCGCCTCGCCGTAGCGGCGCACGTCGAGGGCCTCCAGGACCGACGGCCACCGGGGCTGCGGGGCCCGGCGGCCCCGCTCGACGACGACGAGGGCGTCGTCGGCCAGCCAGCCGCGGGCGAGCGCGTCGAGCACGGCCGCCAGGTCGTCCTCGTCAACCTCGTAGGGCGGGTCCGCCAGCACCAGGTCGAAGGGGGCGCCGGCGGGCCCGGCGGCGAGCACCGTGGCCACGGCGCCCGCGCGGACCTCCACGGCGCCCGCTCCGGCGGCGGCGAGGAGCTCGGCGTTGCGCCGCGCAGCGCGCACCGCCGGTTGCGCCCGCTCCACGAGCAGGACGGCGACGGCTCCCCGGCTGGCCGCCTCGAGGCCGAGGGCGCCCGTGCCGGCGTACAGGTCGAGGACGCGCGAGCCCTCGACCCAGCCGTCGTGCTCCAGGCGCGAGAACAGCGCCTCGCGGGCCCGGTCGGACGTGGGGCGCGTCCCCTCGCCCGGGGGCACGTGGAGGCTTCGGCCCTTGGCGGCGCCGGTGATGATGCGGGTCACGCGGGCCAGGGTGCCTGATGCCCGGGCGGGCGGTCACGGCCATGGTGACGGACGATCTCCGGGTGCCGCTGCTCCCCGCCCCGCCCGTCCACGACGACGGCACCGCCGACACCGGCGGGGTCCTCGCGTGGGTGGCGAGGCACCTGGGCCACCTCGCCCTCGAGGGGCCGGACGGCGTGGCGGCCTCGCGCATCCGCGGCGGGCAGTCCGCCGCCGACACCGCGCTGGCCACGCTCGACGTCACCGGGTACGCCGCTCAGCGCTCCGTCGTGGCACCGGTGGCCCGGCGCGGGGCCACCGTGCTCTCCCCCTACATCCGCCACGGGCTGCTGCCGCTGCCCCAGGTGTGGGCCGCGGTCGGCGGGGCGCCGGCGCGCGACCGGTCGAAGTTCCGTGACGAGCTGATGTGGCAGGAGTACGCCCGCCACGTCTACGCCCGGGTGGGGCGGGCCAACGCCGAGCCGCTGCGCTTCGAGCCCCCGCGCCCGCGCGAGCGCCCCAGCGCCGACCGCTGGGCTGACGACCCGTGGCCGCCGGGCATGGCGTGCATGGCGGCGTCCACGACCGAGCTCCACGACGACGGGTGGCTGGTCAACCAGGTGCGGATGTGGCTCGCCTCGCAGTGGGCGGTGCGCGCCGGGCAGGACTGGCGCCGCGGCGAGCGGGAGATGTACCGCCACCTCCTGGACGGCTCCGCGGCGGCGAACCGGCTGGGTTGGCAGTGGACCATCGGCCAGGGCACCGGCAAGGTGTACGGCTTCAGCCGCTGGCAGGTGGAGAAGCGGGCCCCCGGCCTGTGCGGGCGGTGCCCGCTGAAGGACGCGTGCCCGATCCAGGAGTGGCCCGACGCCGACGCGGGGCCCCCCGCCGACGGACCGGATCTCGGCCCGGGTGCCACGCCCGCCGGCCCCCCGCGCGCCGAGGTCACCGGCGAGCCCGACGCCGTGTGGTTGACGGCGGAGTCCCTCGGCGACACCGACCCGGCGATGGTGGCTCACGAGCAGGTGCCCCGGGTGTTCGTCTTCGACGAGCCCCTGCTGGCTCGCCTGCGGCTGTCCGGCAAACGGCTGGTCTTCCTCGCGGAGGCGCTCGCCGAGCTCGCGGCAGACGGCTCCACGGAGGTCCGCCTGGGCGACCCGGTGACAGAGCTGACCGGCCGGCGCGTGGCGACGACGTGGAACTTCACCCCCGGCTTCGCCCGGCGCTCCGCGGCCCTCGACGTGGTCGCGCTGCACCCCTGGCCGTGGCTGCGGCGCCCCGGCTCGGGACCGCTGCGCTCGTTCAGCGCGTGGTCCAGGGCGCTGGGCTGACGCTGCCCGCTCCGCGGGCGGGCACCATGGACGGGTGAGAGCGCGCCGTCCGACCGACAGACCCGCCGCAGCCCTGGGCGCGGCGGTGCTCGCCGCCGCCCTGCTGGCCGGGTGCAGCGGCGAGGAGCCTGGCGCGCCCACGTCGAGCGCCAACCCCTCGGCCCCCGGCGCGGTCTCGCCGGGCGGCGGGGACCAGGGGCGCCCCTCCGGCGAGGCCCTGGGACCCCAGCCGGCGCGCACGCTCGTCGAGGGCGGCGTCAGCGTGACGGTGCCGCCGGGCTGGAACGCCGTGTCGATGGACCCGGCGAGCCGCGAGGCCGCCGTCGCCGCCGAGCGGGACCCGCGGACGAAGCAGTTCCTCACCGAGCGGCTCGAGGGGATGGCCGAGACCGGCGGGCTGATGTACCTCTACGACCTCGGCGACCTGGACGCAGGCGTGCTCTCGGCACTGGAGGTCTACCGCTACCCGGGCACCGACCCCGACGCCGTCGCGCAGGAGACCATCGCGCCTGCGCTGGAGGGGTCGGGGCTGAACCCGGAGGTCGGGACGGCCGACCTTCCCGCCGGGCGGGCGACGACGGTGACGGGCCGCCTCGACGGGCAGGACGTCTCCCTCACCAACGAGGTCACCCTCGTCGTGATCGGGCCGTCCGTGGTCGCCCTCAACGCCACCTTCAGCGACTCCACGCGGGAGGTGGTGCAGAAGGCCGTTGCCTCCGCCCGGCCCGCCTGAGGGCGCCTCGCGCCGAGGCTCAGCCGCGCGCCAGGTAGGCCTCCCGCTCCTCGTCCAGGGCCGCCAGCTCGGCGCGCAGCACGGGGTGCACCCCGAGGTCGGGGTCGCCGGCGACCAGGGCGCTGGCCTCCGCGCGGGCGGTCTCGATGACCGCCTCGTGCTTCACCACGCTCAGCAGGCGCAACGAGGACGTCCTCCCCGACTGCGAGGCCCCCAGCACGTCGCCCTCGGAGCGGGTCTCCAGGTCGGTGGTCGCGAGGACGAAGCCGTCCGAGCTCTCCTCCACCGCCTGCAGGCGGTGGACCGCCGCGTCGTCCTCGGTGCCCGAGACGAGGAAGCAGGTCCCCGGGTGCTCCCCCCGGCCGATGCGCCCGCGCAGCTGGTGCAGCTGGGAGATGCCGAACCGGTCGGCGTCCATGACCACCATGACGGTGGCGTTGGGGACGTCGACGCCCACCTCGACGACGGTGGTCGCCACGAGCACGTCGACCTCGCCGCGCGCGAAGGCGCTCATCACGGCGTCCTTGTCCTCCGACGTCATGCGCCCGTGCAGCAGCCCGAGGACCACGCCCTCCATCGCCGGGTGCTCCGCGAGCTCGTCGGCCACGTCGACCACGGCCAGCGGCGGGCGCCTCTCGTCGTCGCCGACCTCGGGGGGCTTCACCTCCTCGTGCCCCAGCACGGCCGAGCGCGCCCACCACCGCGGGGTCCCGGCGATCGGCTTGCCCGTGGCCGCCCGCGGCGGGTCCCCCGGCAGCTCCCCGATACGACCGGTCACCACGTAGGCCTGGCGGCCCGCGCGCACCTCCTCGCGGACCCGCTGCCACACCCGGCCGACCCACCTCGACCACTGCTCCGGGACCCGGTGGGTCGCGATCGGCGAGCGGCCCACCGGCAGCTCGCGCAGCGTGGAGACCTCCAGGTCGCCGAAGACGGTCATCGCGACGGTGCGCGGGATGGGCGTCGCCGTCATCACCAGCACGTGCGGCGGCAGGCCGGACCTCGCGCGCAGCGCGTCCCGCTGCTCCACCCCGAACCGGTGCTGCTCGTCGATCACCACCATGCCGAGGTCGAAGTAGTCCACGCTCTCCTGCAGCAGGGCGTGGGTTCCCACGACGATGCCCGCGCGCCCCGTGGTGATGTCCAGCAGGGCCTGAACCCGGGCCGCGCGGGGCAGCGCGCCGGTCAGGAGCGTCACCTTCACGCCGTGCGCGGGCCCCGGAGAGGTGTCGGAGCGGCGCGTGTCCGCCAGGGGCCCCAGCGCCGCCGTGAGCGACGTGTGGTGCTGGACGGCGAGGACCTCCGTCGGGGCGAGCAGGGCGGCCTGCGCTCCTGCGTCGACGACCTGGAGCATCGCCCGCAGCGCCACGAGGGTCTTGCCGGAGCCGACCTCGCCCTGCAGGAGGCGGTTCATCGGCGAGGTCCTCGCCAGGTCCCCCGCGATGGCCTCCCCGATGCTGCGCTGCCCCGCGGTCAGGGTGAACGGCAGCGCCGCGTCGAAGAGGGACAGCGCGCCCTCGGGTCGCGGGAGGTAGGGCGAGGCGGGCAGGCCGGCCAGGGCGGCGCGCCTGCGGGCCAGGGCCACCTGCAGCACGAACGCCTCCTCGAAGCGCAGCCGGCGCCGCGCCGCGGCGAGCTGGGCGTCGGAGGCGGGGGCGTGGATGCCGCGCAGCGCCTGGAGCGCGGTGACCATGCCCAGGCGCGCCAGCACCTCGCGCGGCACCGGGTCCGGCAGGTCCTCCTCGGTGAGGGGCCCGAGCACCGTGGCCACGGCCTTGGTGACGCGCAAGGAGCTGAACTTCTCCGTGGCCCGGTACACCGGGACGATGGCGTCGGCGCGCTCGGCCAGCTCGTCGGCCGAGAGGTCCTGCGGCAGCTCCTCGACCTCCGGGGACACCAGCTGGCGCCGTCCGCGGTAGGAGCCGACCTTGCCGGCGAACAGGGCGTGGGTGCCCACGGAGAGCTGCTTCACGCGCGAGGCCGCCTGCCAGGCGTTGGCGGTGAAGAACGTGAGGTCGAGATCGGCGAGCCCGTCGGTCACCACGGCGGTGACCAGGCGCTTGTTCCCGTCGCGCAGGGGTCTGCTCTTGACCGAGGCCACCCGCGCGACGACGGTGACGACCTCCTTCTCGACGAGGTCCGCCAGCGACGTCAGCTGGCCGCGGCGCGGGTACTCGCGGGGGTAGTGGCGCAGCAGGTCCCCCACCGTGACCAGGCCCATCTTCTCCAGCGCTGCGGCGCTCGGCCTGCCCACCTCGGCGGAGAGCAGGCGGGTCATCGCGGTCGGCCGCGGCCGGCTCCGGCTCTCGCCGGCGTCCTCGGGGTGAGCCCCCGCACTCATCGGTGCCACGCGGTGCAGCGTGCCAGCAGGGTCGGACGTCGGTTATCGTGGTGCAGAGCGCTCATGCCTCGACGAGATGCCTCGCCGAGACCGAACGCCCCCGACACCGCCTGACGAACCCCCACCGACACCCCTGGAGCGCCCTGTGGCTGCCACCTGTGACATCTGCGGCAAGAAGCCGAGCTTCGGCCACAACGTCTCCCACTCCCACCGCAAGACCAACCGTCGTTGGTCGCCGAACATCCAGCGCGTGAAGACCCTCGTCAACGGCGTGACGCCGCGCCACATCCACGCCTGCACCTCGTGCCTCAAGGCCGGGAAGGTCATCAAGGCCACCAGCTGACCACCGGTGGCCGTTCGATCACGAGAAGTGGTCGAACCCGCCGCCGAAGGCCGTGAGGGGTCGTCCGTCCACGAGGACGGACGGCCCCTCGTCCGCATCCCGGACCGTCCCGATGACGCGAAAGCCCTCCGGCACCGCCGTGCCCGGCGCGAAAGCGGCCAGCAGGCCGTGGTCCTCCCCCCCGACCAGGATCCAGCGCAGGCACCGCTCGCGGGGCTCCACCCCCTCGTCGAGCACACGGGCGACCGCCACGAGCAGCGGGTGGTCCACGTCCAGCGCGCTCTCGTCGAGGTCGAGCACCACCCCGGACGCCGCCGCGATCCGGCCTGCGTCCCGCAGCAGGCCGTCGCTGACGTCCATGAGCGCGTGGGCGCCGGCGACGCGGGCTGCCGGACCGGCGCCCAGCGGCGGCGCCGGTCGCCGGTGTGCCACGAGCGCCGCGGCCAGCAGGCCGTCGGCGACGGCCTCCGAGCCAGCGAGGCCCTCGGCGAGCAGCGCCAGCCCCGCGCCGGAGTGCCCGAGCACCCCCGCGAGCGCGAGCACGTCGCCAGGGCGCGCTCCACCGCGGAGCACCGGCTCGCCGCCCCGCAGGTCTCCCAGGGCGGTGACGGAGACGACGACCTGGTCGGCCGCGGAGAGGTCTCCGCCGGCGAGACCGACGTCCCACGGCTCGCAGCACGCCGTGAGGCCCTCGACGAGGTCCCGCGCCCACGCCACCGGCAGCGCCGGCGGGGCCGCGAGGCCCACGAGCAGAGCCGTGGGGAACGCGCCCATCGCGGCGACGTCGGCGAGGTTCTGGGCAGCGGCCTTCCACCCGACGTCCGCGCCGCTGGACCAGTCGCGCCGGAAGTCCTGCCCCTCGACGAGCACGTCGGTCGTCGCCACGACGCGTCCGTCCGGGGCCGCCACGAGGGCCGCGTCGTCGCCGGGACCGAGCGTTACCGCGCGAGATCGGGGCGCCGACGGCAGGATGGCCTCCAGCACCCCCGCCTCACCCAGGTCACCGAGCACCGCGTCCTCGGCCGTGCCATGGGCGCTCACGTCGTGGACCTGCGTGCCGTCGACGACCTGCGAGGCTGCGGGATCAGGCGTCCGAGGGGCACCCGGGCAAGGCTAAGTGACGAGGAGGTCACCGGTGATAGAGGCGTACGTGCTCCTTCAGACGACGACGGGGGCGTCGAGCGAGGTCGCTGCCGCCCTGCGTCACCTGTCCGGCGTGCTCCAGGCCGACCCGGTGGCCGGTGCGTACGACGTGATCGCCAAGGTCTGCGGTGAGTCGCTCGACGACCTCACCCCGCTGGTGGGCGCCACGATGACGGACGTCCCCGGCGTCGCGAGGGCCCTCACCTGCACGATCATGGAGTGGTGAGGACAGCGTCGCTCGATGCCGCGCCCGTAACCACGAGGGGGCTGGCCGTACCGGTCCTGCTGGTCCTGCTGGCGGGGTGCACCGCGGCGGTCCCGGTCCCGCCGGCGCCCTCCGCGCCGGACCCCGCCTGCGCCGAGGTGGCGCGCCAGGTCCCCTCCGAGGTGGCGGGGCTGGAGAGACGGGAGACGACCGCGCAGGCCGCTCAGGCCTGGGGCCCCGGGACCTCGGCGGCGGACGCCGCAACCGGGCCCGCCGTCGGGCCCGCCGTCGGCGAGGTGGTGGCCCGCTGCGGCGTCGACCCTCCCGGGCCGACGACCACGGCGTGCACCTCGGTGGTCAGCGAGGGGGTGGAGATCGACTGGATCAGCGCGACGTCGCCGTCGGGCTCGCGCTTCACCACCTACGGGCGCCGCCCAGCCGTGACGGTGACGATCCCCTCCAGCCTCACCGACGCGGACCCCACCATCGCCCAGTCCGTCCTCGCGGACCTCGCTCCGGCGGTCGCGAGCATCCCCGCCGAGCGTCGGTGCACCGCTCCCGACGCCGGCGCGGACCCCGCGCAGGACGGTCCCACCGGCTGAGGCGTCGCGCGTCAGCGCAGCCCCACCGGCCTCGCCAGCGCGAGGCGGAGCAGCCGGTCGACCAGCGCGGGGTAGTCCACGCCGCTGGCGGCCCACATCCGCGGGTACATCGAGGACGGCGTGAAGCCGGGCATGGTGTTCACCTCGTTGACGACCACGCGCCCGTCGCCGGTGACGAAGGCGTCCACGCGAGCGAGGCCCTCGCAGCCGATGGCGTCGAACACCGCGAGCGCGCCGGCGCGCACCCGCTGCGTGACCTCCTCGGCCAGCTCGGCCGGGCACACCAGGCTCGCCCCGCCGGCGTCGAGGTACTTCGCCTCGAAGTCGTAGAACGCGCGCCCCGGGGCGACGACCACCTCGCCGGGCACGGACGCCGACGCGCCCCCGTCGAGCTCGCCGAGCACCCCGCACTCCACCTCGCGGCCGGCGACCGCGGCCTCCACGACCACCCGGGGGTCGTGCTCGCGCGCCGCCTCGATCGCGGCCGCCAGCTGCTCGGGCTCCTCGACGCGGGTGATGCCGAGCGAGGAGCCGGCGCGCGAGGGCTTGACGAACACCGGCCACCCCAGGGCGGCGACCTGGGCGGCGACGGCGCCGGGGTCCGCGCGCCAGGACCGGTCGGTGACGAAGACCCACGGCGCCACGTCGATGCCGGCGGCGGCGAGCAGGGTCTTCATCGTGTGCTTGTCCATGCCCGCCGCCGAGGCCAGCACGCCGGAGCCGACGTAACGCGTGTCTCCCAGCTCGAGGAACCCCTGGAGGGTGCCGTCCTCCCCGTACGGCCCGTGCAGGAGCGGCATGACCACGTCCACGGGCCCCACGCCGGAGACGCGGGCGATCTCGCCGCCTCCGGGGGCGGGGTTCGCCGGGACCAGCTCGTGGACGCCGGTCCCCGCGGTCAGCGCGACGGCGACGCCGCCGTCCGCGGTCACCTCCGGGAGGTCGCCGGCCCCCGCGGCGCCGGGAGGCAGGCCCCAGCGGGCCGGGTCGTCGTCGACCAGGGTCCACGCTCCCGAGCGGGTGATGCCGATCGCCACCACCTCGTAGGCGTCGCGGTCGATCGCCGCCAGCACCCCGGACGCGGTGACGCAGGAGATGCCGTGCTCCCCCGACCTCCCGCCGAAGACGACGGCGACCCGGGGCTTGCGCGTCTGATCGGGCACGGCCGTGACGCTACCCGCCGACGGTGTCGCCGCCGCCCTACCCTGACGCCGTGAGCACCCCCGACCCCGCCGGCTGGTCCCGCTCGACCCGGGTGGTCGCCGCCGGCCGGCCCCCGCGCTCCCCCGACGCGGAGGTGGGGCCGGGGATCTCGCTCAGCTCGACGTACGTCGCCTCCGACGAGCCGGGCGCGCGCACCTACGCCCGCGTCGGCAACCGCACCTGGGAGGCCCTCGAGGACGCCCTCGGCGCGCTGGAGGGGGGCACCGCGCTGTCCTTCGCCTCAGGCATGGCCGCGATCTCCGCGGCCCTGGAGCTCACGCCGCCCGGGGGTGTGGTCGTGGTGCCCGACGGTGCGTACAACACCACCCTGGCGCTGGCGGACCATCTGGAGGTCTCGGGACGGATCGCGGTGCGCCGGGTGTCCCTGGCCCAGACGTCAGCGGTGGTCGACGCCCTCGACGGCGCGGCGACGCTCTGGGTGGAGTCGCCGACGAACCCGCTGCTGGACGTCGCCGAGATCGCCCTGCTCTGCGACGCCGCCCGGGACCGCGGCGTGCTCACCGTCGTCGACAACACCTTCGCCACCCCGCTGCTGCAGCGCCCGCTGGAGCTCGGCGCCGACGTGGTGGTCCACTCGGTGACGAAGTTCCTCGCCGGTCACTCCGACGTGGTCCTCGGCGCGGCGCTCACCCGCGACGAGGGGCTCTGCGCGCGGCTGCGGCGCGAGAGGACCCTGCGGGGCGGCGTGCCAGGGCCCTTCGAGGCGTGGCTGGCGCTGCGGGGCCTGCGCACCCTCGCGCTGCGCCTGGAGCGCTCGCAGACCTCAGCGGGGGTGCTCGCCGCCCGTCTCGCCGAGCACCCCGCGGTGGCCCGGGTCCGGTACCCCGGGCTCCCCGACGACCCCGGCCACGCCCGAGCCTGCGCCCAGATGGACGGCTTCGGGGCGATCGTCTCGATCGAGGTCCGCGGCGGCGCGCAGGCTGCGGAGGCCGTGCAGGCCGGCACGCGGCTGTGGACCCCCGCGACGTCGCTCGGCGGGGTGGAGTCGCTGCTGGAGCGCCGCCGCCGCCAGCCCGCCGAGCCGGCCACGGTCCCGGAGGAGCTGGTGCGCCTGTCCGTGGGCATCGAGGACGTCGAGGACCTGTGGGCCGACCTGTGCGCCGCACTGACCACGTCGCAGGGTTAGCTCAGAACCCCTCGGGGGCCACCGGCTGTGACAGCAGGTGCTCGGCGGCCAGAGCAGGGGGCATGCCGTGGTG
The DNA here is from genome assembly GCA_029257185.1 of Quadrisphaera sp. Classification (GTDB taxonomy): domain Bacteria; phylum Actinomycetota; class Actinomycetes; order Actinomycetales; family Quadrisphaeraceae; genus CADCUY01. Next base: position 5,661 of record JARICT010000084.1, on the reverse strand, counting down.
CAGCACCGCGTCCACCTGGGAGACCACGGCCATCGGCACCCCCAGGCTGGAGGCCAGCTCGCTGACCGACGTGGACGTCGCCACCGCCTCCGCCGTGCCGCCGAGCCCGCTCAGGACGTCCTGGAGCGACAGACCGGCGGCCAGCCCGGTGCCCAGGCGGTGGTTCCGCGAGAGCGGCGAGGAGCACGTGGCGAAAGCGTCACCGGCCCCGGCGAGCCCCGCCACCGTCGCGGCCGAGCCGCCGAGGGCGACGACGAGGCGCGAGGTCTCGACCAGGCCGCGGGCCACGACCGAGGCCTTGGCGTTGTCGCCGAGGCCGAGGCCCTCCGCCATGCCGACGGCGACGGCGAGCAGGTTCTTCACGGCTCCCGAGATCTCGACGCCGAGGACGTCCGCGGTGGTGAACGGGCGGAAGTACCGGGTGGAGCAGGCGTGGGCGACCTCGTGGGCCACCGACGCGTCGCGGGCGGCCACCACGGACCCGCAGGGGCGCCGGGCGGCGATCTCCTTCGCCAGGTTGGGTCCGGAGACCACGGCCGCCGGCGATCCGGGGAGCTCGGCCTCGATGATCTGCGAGACGCGCAGGTGGGTGCCGACCTCGAGGCCCTTGAGGAGGCTGACGACGGGGGCGCCGGCCGGGAAGGACCCCGCGTGGGCGGTGATGACGGCGCGCACCTTCTGGACCGGTACCGCGAGGACCACCAGGGAGGCGCCCCTCAGGGCCGCGTCGAGGTCGTCGCTGCCCACGACGGCGCCGGGGAGATCCACCCCGGGGAGGTAGGGGTTGGTGTGCTCGGCGGTGATCTGCGCGGCGACCTCGGGGCGCCGGGCCCACACCACCACCTCGGGTGCGCCGGCGTCGGCGAGCACCTGCGCGAAGGTCGTGCCCCAGCTGCCGGCGCCGACCACGGTGGTGCTCATGCGGGCACCTCTGTCCGGCTCTGGGTCCGCACGTCCCACCGCGGCGGCGCGTTCTCGCCGCGGACGTCCTCGAGGATGGTCACGAGGGAGTCCACCACGGCTGCCGTGGCCTCGCGCAGCACGGTGGCCGTCACCGGGGCCCCCTCCCACGCGCTGAGGTCGACCGGCTCACCGACCACCACCTGCAGCGGCGCGCGCGGCACCAGCCGCGGCCTGCCCTGCCGGGGCAGCAGGCGCTGGACGCCCCACTGGACCACGGGCACCACGGGCACGCCGGTCTCCAGCGCCAGGCGGACCGATCCCGACTTCCCCACCATCGGCCACTGCTCCGGGTCCTTCGTGAGCGTGCCGTCGGTGTACATGACGATGCAACCGCCGGCCCGCAACCGCTCGAGAGCGGCGGCGAACGCCGTCTGCGCGTCCACGCGCCCGCGCTGCACCGGCACCTGGCCCGTGGCGGCGAGGACCCGGCCCACGACGGGGACCTCGAAGAGGGAGTCCTTGGCGAGGAAGGAGGGGGTGCGGCCCGCGAGGAGCAGGAAGCGGGCCAGGGTCAGCGGGTCCGCCTTGGAGACGTGGTTCGAGACCACGATGACGCCGCCACGGCTCGGCAGGCGGTCGAGCCCGGTCCACCGGGAGCGGGTGAGGAGGGCGAAGAAGGGCCGGGTGAGCACGAGCAGCCGGGCGAAGAGCCGCTGCGGTCCCGGCGCTGCCCCGCGAGGCTGCCACGTCGGGGCGAAGTCCTCGGTGCTGGTGCTGGCTCCCTCCACGAGGCGCGAGGTTAGCGGCTGCCACCATCGTGGGGTGGAAGGCCTCGCCCTCCCGGGCACGCCCTGGGCCGTCGTGCTGCCCGTCAAGGGGGGGCGCGGCGCCAAGAGCCGGCTCGGAGCGGCGGGCGCCGGTGGCGTGGCGCTGGCGATGGCGCTGGACTGCCTCGAGGCAGTGCTGGCCTGCCCGGCCGCCACCGTGGGCGACGTGGTGGTGGTGACGGCCGACCCCGCCGTGTCGGCCGGCGCGGCGGCGACCGCCGCGGCGCTGCGCGCCGGTCAGCGCCTGAGGGTGGTGGCCGACCCTGGCGGCGGCCTGGACGCCGCCGCCGCCGCCGGCCTGGCTGCCGTGGGGGCGTCGACGCGTCGGGCCGTCCTGCTCGCCGACCTCCCGTCCCTGCGGGCGGGCGACCTCGTGGCCGCCCTCGCGGCGGTGGGCGCCGGCGGCGCGGCCCTGGTGCCCGACGCCGAGGGCACCGGCACCGTGCTGCTCACCGCAGCGCCCGGCGCACCGACGCGGACGGCCTTCGGCGAGAGGTCCGCGAGCGCCCACGAGGCCCTGGGGGCGCGACGCCTCGACCTGGACCTCCCGCACCTGCGACGCGACGTCGACACCGCGACCGACCTCGCACGGGCGGTCGCGCTGGGCGTCGGGCGCAGGACGGCCGCGGTGCTGGCCGCTCGGACGGGCTGAGCGCCCCGGCGCGATCAGACGACGACGAGCTTCTCGGGCTCTTCGCGCTCCTCGCGCTCGACCTTGGCACCGAGCCCGGCGAGCTTGTCGCCGAAGTGCTCGTAGCCGCGGTCGATGAGCTCGACGCCGTGGACCACCGACGTGCCCGTCGCGGCCAGCGCGGCGATGAGGTGGCTGAACCCGCCGCGCAGGTCGGGGACCTCGATCTCCGCGGCGCGCAGCGGCGTGGGGCCGGAGATCGCGGCGGAGTGACGGAAGTCCATGGCGCCGAAGCGGCACGGCGTGGACCCCAGGCACTCGCGGTAGGTCTGGATGGTCGCGCCCATGCGCCGCAGGGCGTGGGTGAAGCCGAGCCGGTTCTCGTAGACCGTCTCGTGGACGATCGACAGGCCCTCCGCCTGGGTGAGCGCGACCACGATCGGCTGCTGCCAGTCGGTCATGAACCCGGGGTGGACGTCGGTCTCCAGCGCGATGGAGCGCAGCGGCAGGCCGGGGTGGAAGAAGCGGATGCCCTCGTCGTCGATGTCGAAGGCGCCACCGATCTTCCGGAAGACGTTGAGGAACGTCATCATGTCCTCCTGGGCGGCCCCGCGGACGTAGACGTCGCCGCCCGTCGCCAGCGCGGCCGCTCCCCAGGACGCCGCCTCGATGCGGTCCGGCAGGGCCCGGTGCTCGTACCCGGCGAGGGTCTCGACGCCCTCGATGCGGATCACCCGGTCGGTGTCGACGCTGATGATGGCGCCCATCTTCTGCAGCACCGCGATGAGGTCGAGGATCTCCGGCTCCACCGCGGCTCCGCGCAGCTCGGTGATGCCCTCGGCGCGCACCGCCGTCAGCAGGACCTGCTCGGTGGTGCCCACGCTCGGGTAGGGCAGGTCGAGCTTGGTGCCGCGCAGGCGACGCGCCGCGGAGATCTCGATGCCCGACGGCAGCTTCTCGACGCTGGCGCCGAACTGGCGCAGCACGTCGAGGTGGTAGTTGATGGGTCGGTCACCGATGCGGCAGCCCCCGAGGTCGGGGATGAAGGCCCGTCCGAGGCGGTGGACCAGCGGTCCGCACAGCAGCACGGGGATCCGCGAGGCGCCGGCGTGGGCGTCGATGTCGGCCACCCGGGCGGTCTCCACGTGGGAGGGGTCCATGCGCAGCTGGCCGTCCACGCCGTTCTCGACCCGGACGCCGTGCAGCTCGAGGAGCCCGCGGACGATCTGGACGTCGGAGATGTCGGGGACGTCGCGCAGCGTCGACGTCGTCTCACCGAGCAGCGAGGCGACCATCGCCTTGGAGACGAAGTTCTTGGCGCCGCGCACGTGCACCTCGCCTCGCAGGGGGGTGCCGCCGGTCACGTGGAGGGTGGTCATGTGCTCTGGTGTCTCCTGCCACGAGGGCCGGCGCCTCGAGGCGGCGCGCGAACGGGGTGGGCCGGCTGTCTCCGGCGTGCTCGCCCAGTTTGCACCACCGCCCGCGGGCGACGCGACGTCCACGGTCCCCGGCCGGTCCGCGTCGGTGCCAGCGGGCAGCACCTGCCCGCGCGGCCCTGCTTCACTGCGCCGGTGACGCGACCCCCCACGACGCCGCGCAGCGCAGGTCTGCCGCGCCGGCTCGTCGTGGTGCTGGGCGTGCTCGCCTCCTTCGGGCCGCTGTCCATCGACGTCTACCTCCCCGCGCTGCCCCGGGTCGGCGGCGACCTGGCCGCCGGGGCCGGCGCCGTCGCCCTGACCGTGACCTCGTGCCTGGTGGGGCTCGGCGTCGGGCAGCTGGTGGTCGGGCCGCTCTCGGACCGGTACGGGCGCCGCCCCCTGCTCCTGGCCGGGGTGGCGTTCTTCGCCGTGTGCTCGCTCGCGTGCGCCGTCGCCCCCACGCTCCCGGTGCTGGTGCTCGCCCGCTTCCTGCAGGCGCTGGGCGGGTCCGCGGGCATCGTGCTGTCGCGGGCCATCGCCCGCGACCTGCGCTCCGGCCGCGAGCTCGCGAGGCTGTACGCGCTGCTGATCTCGGTGAACGCCCTGGCGCCGATCCTCGCGCCGCTGCTCGGCGGCCAGCTGCTGCGCGTGACGTCGTGGCGGGGAACGTTCGTGGCCCTCGCGCTCATCGGCGGGCTCGTCCTGGTGGCGTCGGCGTCCACGGTCCAGGAGTCGTTGGCGCCGGACGGCCGTCGCCCCGCAGGGGTGCGCGCGGCGGGGCGGTCCTACGCCGCCCTGCTCCGGGACCGGACCTTCATGGGCCTCACCCTGGCCAGCGCCATGGCCTTCGCGACGCTGCTCGGCTACATCACCGCGTCGCCGTTCGTGCTCCAAGACGTGTACGGGCTCTCGCCGCAGCTCTTCAGCGGGGTCTTCGCCGCCAACGCCGTCGCGCTGCTCCTCGGAGCCCGCCTGGGCGACCGCGTGCCGCTGCTCGCCGGGCTGGGCGTCCTGCTCGGCGGGTCGCTCGGGGTGCTGGCCGGCGGGCCCGACGGCGCCGGCCCGGTCCCGGTGCTCGTCGGGTTCGCGCTCGTCTCCCTCGGGATGGGCCTGACCGCCGCCCCCCTCACGGCGCTGGCCATGGACGGCCAGGGCTCGCGCGCCGGCGCCGCGTCCGCCGTCCTCGGGGCGGCCCAGTTCGGCATCGGAGGGGTGGTGGCCGCCCTCGCCAGCCGCGGGGCGTCCTCGGGGACGGCCGCGCTCGGGACGAGCCTGGTGGTCACCTCGGCCGTGGCGCTGGCGGTCGGGGCGGGCGCTCTCAGGTCAGCGCGGGCAGCGTCGTCGGCTTGTGCGCGGGACGGTCCTCCTCGAAGGCGGTGATGTCGTCGACGGAGCGCATCGTCAGGCCGATGTCGTCCAGGCCCTCCATGAGCCGCCAGCGCGTGTAGTCGTCGATCGCGAACGTGGTGGTGAACGTCCCGCAGGTCACGGTGCGCTCCCTCAGATCGACGGTGACCTCCACGCCGGGGCTGGCCTCGATGAGCTTCCACAGCATCTCGACGTCCTCGACGGACAGCTGCCCGGCGACCAGGCCCTGCTTGCCGGCGTTGCCGCGGAAGATGTCGGCGAACCGCGAGGACAGCACCACGCGGAAGCCGTAGTCCTTCAGCGCCCACACCGCGTGCTCGCGCGAGGACCCGGTGCCGAAGTCCGGCCCGGCCACGAGCACGGAGCCGGCACGGAACGCCTCCTGGTTGAGGATGAACTCCGGGTCCTGGCGCCAGGCGGAGAACAAGCCGTCCTCGAAGCCCGTGCGGGAGACCCGCTTGAGGTAGACGGCGGGGATGATCTGGTCGGTGTCGACGTTGCTGCGGCGCAGCGG
>JARICT010000001.1 GCA_029257185.1 Quadrisphaera sp. | reverse complement strand
CGCACCGAGGAGGAGACGTCGTGAGCTGGACCCGCGAGCAGATGGCCGCCCGAGCCGCCGCCGAGCTGAAAGACGGGGAGTACGTCAACCTCGGCATCGGCATCCCCACGCTCATCCCCGGCTACCTGCCGCCGGGCGTGGACATCGTCATGCAGTCCGAGAACGGCATCCTCGGCGTCGGCCCCTACCCGCTGGACGGCGAGGTGGACCCGGACCTCATCAACGCCGGCAAGGAGACCGTCACCGTCAACCCCGGCGGCACGTTCTTCGACTCGGCGCTGTCCTTCGCGATGATCCGTGGCGGCCACGTGGGCACCGCGGTGCTGGGAGGCATGCAGGTCTCGGTCGCCGGGGACCTCGCGAACTGGATGATCCCCGGGAAGATGGTGAAGGGCCCGGGCGGGGCGATGGACCTGGTGCACGGCGCGCAGCGCGTCATCATCGTCATGGACCACGCGGCCCGGGACGGCTCCCCCAAGCTCCTGCCGGTCTGCGACCTCCCGCTGACCGGCCGCGGCGTGGTGCACCGGGTGATCACCGACCTGTGCGTGCTCGACGTCGAGCCGGAGAGCGAGGCGTTCCGGCTCGTCGAGCTGGCGCCAGAGGTGGGCGAGGAGCAGGTGCGCGCGGCGACCGGGGCGCCGGTCCTCGCCTGAGCTCCCGCTCCACGCCGGGCCGGTGGCCGGGCGCTCGAGCGGGGAGCTGGTGCTCGGGCGCCGCGTCGAGCGGGGGGCTGGTGCGGTGGCCTTCGGCGTGTCGCACGCACGAGGTCCCCGGTCGACGGGCAGACCGTCCGCGCACGGCGCCGCGTGCCCGCGCTCGTCACTGCGCCGATCCCCGCGTGCACCCAGCGCCACCGGGGAGGGGCAGGAGCCGTCGTGGAGGGTCAGGGCCGTCCGTGCGCCCGCACGAGCGCGTGATCGGGGACCACGCGCCGCGTCGAGCCGCCCCTGCGCGCGGCGCGGCGTCCCCGATCACGGGTGGAGCCGCCCGAGAGCGCGGCGCCACGTCCCCGATCGCCGACGGAGCGGGCAGGGAAGGGAGCAGCGGCGGAGCGGGCCCGGAAGAGCCGGGTCCGGCAGAGCAGGGTCCGCCCTCCCGGGCACGCCCCGCGCGCAGACGCGTGAGGTGGTCGGCATCCTCGTCGCGGCGCTCAAGAGGCACCACCCGACGTGCCGATGGGACCAGCACGGGCCCCGCGGCGGGGTGCTGCGGCGAGCATCTGGGGGAACGGTGTACGGACTGGTCAACAAGGCCGTCGAGGAGATGGCCCGCGCCGCCTCCGGCGACGAGGGGTGGGAGCGCATCCGCCGCCGCGCGGAGGTGGAGGAGCAGGCCTTCATCGGGATGACCGCGTACCCGGACGACATCACCTACCGCCTCGTCGGCGCGGCCAGCGCGGAGCTCGGGATCAGCCCCGAGGAGGTGCTCGTCGCCTTCGGCGAGCACTGGGTCCGCTACACCGCCGAGCAGGGATGGGGCCCGGTGCTGGCCAGCGCCGGGGACACCCTCCCGGAGTTCCTGCTCGGGCTCGACGCCCTGCACGCCCGGGTCCGCCTCATGATGCCCGCGCTCCGCCCCCCGTCGTTCCGGTGCACCGACGTGCAGGAGACGAGCCTGGTGCTGCACTACTACTCCCCGCGCGACGGGATGGCGCCCATGGTGCTGGGGCTGCTGCGCGGCCTCGGGGTCCGGTTCGGCGTCGACGTGGAGACCGTGCACGCGGCGGTCAAGGAGCAGGGCGCGGACCACGACGAGTTCCTCGTGACGTGGCACGACCCGGCGTGACCGGCCGGTGAGCGCCACAGCACCCTCCAGCACCGCCGGGTTCGCCCCCGCGCTGCTGGAGCGCGTCTTCCCCTTCCTCCTCGCCGTCGACGCCGGCGGGCAGGTGCTGAGCACCGGCCCGTCGCTGACCAAGCTCTGCCCCGCGATGCTCGCCGGCGCCCCCGTGGACCGGCACCTCGGCGTGCTGAGCCCTCCCGGCGCGGTCCTGCGACCTGGCGCGCTCGGCGACGAGGACACGTCCCTGTTCCTGCTCGCGACGCGGCCGGGAGGGACGGTGCTGCGCGGGCAGGTGGTCGTCACCGGTGAGGGCGACGACGCCTGCGCGCTGTTCCTCGGATCGCCCTGGGTCACCAGCGCCGAGCAGCTGGTCGAGCTGGGGCTGACGTTCGCCGACTTCGCCGTCCACGACCCTGCCGCCGACTTCCTCATGCTGCTGCAGGCGCAGTCCGCGGCGCTGGCCGACGCGGAGGTGCTCGCCGGACGCCTGCGCGAGGCGATGGACGCCCAGCGGGACCTGGCCCGGGCGGAGCAGCACCTCGCCTCCGAGCTGGAGGCCGTCCCGGACCTGCTGGTGCGCCTCGACGCCGCGTGCCGCCTCGTCGAGGTCCGCCCCGCCCCTGCGAGCCGGCGGCCCGGCACGGTCGACGCCGCGGCGGCCGGCAGGCTGCTGGGCCAGGATGCGTGCGACCTGTTCCCCGGCTGGGCGGCCTCGCTTCCCGGCGCGGTCGCCGCCGCCCTGAGGACCGGGACGACGCAGGCGCTCTCCTTCAGCGAGGAGACCGACGACGCGGTGGTCCACTACGAGGCGCGGGTGAACGCCAGCGGTGACGCCGAGGTGCTGACCCTGGTCCGCGACGTCACGGAGCACCGGGCCATGGAGGACCGCCTCGTCCACCAGGCGCGCACCGATCCCCTGACGCTGCTCCCCAACCGCGCGCTGGTGCTCCAGCGGATGGGTGCCGCCTGCGAGCCGGCGTCCGACGACCAGCACGACCAGCACGACGGGGGCCCCGTCCTGCTGCTCGTCGACCTCGACGACTTCAAGACCGTGAACGACACCCTCGGCCACCCGGTCGGCGACGTCCTGCTCCGGGCCGTCGCCGGGCGCCTGCTGGGCCACGTGCGTCCCGAGGACACGGTGGCGCGCGTGGGCGGTGACGAGTTCGCCGTGCTGCTGCGCAGCGGGGGGACCGAGCGCGGCGTGGACGTGGCCGGACGGATGCTGCGCTCGCTGCGCCACCCGTTCGCCGTGCGGGGCACCACGATGCACGTGGGCGCCAGCATCGGCGTCGCGCGGCCGGCCCCCGGTGGCGACGCCGACCGGTGGATGCGAGACGCCGACCTGGCGATGTACGACGCCAAGGGGGCGGGCAAGGACCGCTGCTCGGTGTTCCGGCCCGAGCAGCACCGCGACCTCGTGGACCGCATGGCCATGGAGTCCGAGCTCCGCTCCGCCGTGGCTGCCGCCATGGAGGCACCCCGGCCGGTGACGGGCGAGGGTCTCCACGTGGCCTACCAGCCGGTCGTCGACCTCGCGAGCGGCGCCGCGTGCGCCGTGGAGGCCCTCGCCCGCTGGGACCACGCGGACCGCGGGCCCGTCCCCCCGTCGACGTTCGTCGTCGTCGCCGAGCAGGCCGGGCTCATCGGCGACCTCGGGCGATGGGTCCTGCGCACCGCCTGCCAGCAGACCGCAGCGTGGGCAGGCGAGCACGCCGAGCTGGCGTCGCTGGTCGTCTCGGTGAACCTGTCCACGCTCCAGCTGGAGGAGGAGGGCGTCGTCGACGACGTGCGCGGCGCGCTGGCCGCTGCGGGGCTGCCCGCCGAGCAGCTCATGCTGGAGGTCACCGAGACCGCGCTGGTGGACCTCGACGAGGCGGCGCTGGCACGGCTCACGGCGCTGCGGGCGATGGGCGTGAAGGTGGCCCTCGACGACTTCGGGACCGGCTACAGCTCCCTCAGCCGGTTGCGGTGGCTCCCGGTGGACGTGCTGAAGGTCGACCGCTCGTTCGTGGAGGGCGCGGCCGACGACGCGGGAGCCGCCGCCCTCGTGCGGTGCGTGGTCGACCTGGCCCAGGCCCTGGACCTCACCGTGGTGGCCGAGGGCGTGGAGACGGCGGAGCAGGAGGAGGCGCTCCGCTCGATGTCCTGCGACCGCGCCCAGGGCTACCTGCTGGGACGACCGGCCGGTCCGGAGGAGCTGGTGGCGGCGCTGCTGCTCAGGGCTGCGCCGACGCCACCGTGCGCTGGGCCTGGGCGATGACGGGCCCGTCGACCATGCGCCCGTCGAGGGCGAACACGCCGGGCGCGCCGTCGGCCGCCTCGAGCACGCGCCTCGCCCACGCCACCTGCTCCTCGCTCGGCCGGTAGGCGCCCCGGACCACCGCCACCTGGCGCGGGTGGATGCACGCGGTGCCGACGAACCCGGACTCCGCGGCGTCGCTCGCCTCGGCGGCGAGGCCGTCCTCGTCGTCGATGTCGAGGTGCACCGCGTCGTAGGCGACCTTGCCGTGGGCCGCGGCGGCGACCAGCACCCGGGACCGGGCGTAGCGGGCGTAGCCGCGGTACGCCCCGTCGCTCCCCCGCGACGAGCGCCCCCCGAGCCCGGCGACGAGGTCCTCCGCGCCCCACATCAGCGCCGCCACGTCCGGCTCGGCGGCGAGCAGCCCGGCGTTCTCCACGCCCAGCGGGCTCTCGCACAGCGCGATCACGCGCAGGCCCGCCAGCCGCCGCACGGCCTCGGGCGTCTCGGCCTTGGCGAGCATCACGGTGGTGAAGCCCGCGGTGAGGACCGCCTCGACGTCGGCGGGGAAGTGCTCCGTACCGCTCGCGTTGAGGCGCACCACCGTGGTGGCCCGGTCCAGGTCGCAGAACGCCACGGCGTCGCGGGCGGCGCGCTTCGCGTCGGGAGCCACGGCGTCCTCGAGGTCGAGGATCACCCCGTCGGAGCGCTCCGCGGCCTTGGCGAAGCGGTCGGGGCGGTCGCCCGGGCAGAACAGCAGCGCGGGGCCGGGCAGGCGCCGGGCAGCCGCCGCCGCGTCGTCGGCCGGGTCGACGCCGGTCACGGCTCCTCCGGCAGGCAGCGCACCAGGGTGCTGCGGACGGCGACGGCGACCACCTCGTCGTGCTGGTTGGTCCCGGTGTGCTCGAACGTGACGATGCCCTGGCCCGGGCGCGAGGAGGACAGCCGCTTGGCCGTGACCCGCGTCCGCGCCGTCATCGTGTCCCCCGCCCGCACCGGGTGGGGGAAGGTGGCGCTCTCGAAACCGAGGTTCGCGACGATGGTGCCCTGCGTCAGCTGCGCCACCGAGAGCCCCACGAGGGTGGACAGGGTGAGCATGCTGTTGACCAGGCGCTCACCGAACTCGGTGCTGGCGGCCCACTGCGCGTCCAGGTGCAGGGACTGGGTGTTGCCGGTCAGCGTCGTGAACAGCACGTTGTCGGCCTCGGTGAGGGTGCGCGACGGGCTGTGCACGTAGAGGGTGCCCTGGTCGAGCTCCTCGAAGTACAGCCCGCGCTGCACCACGGTGCGCTCCGGCTCACGGTCGGTCACGGTGCGCTCGGCTCCTCTGCGTCGGCGGGGTCGGCTGCGTCGGCGGGGTCGGCTGCGTCGGGGCGGACCACGGCCAGCACCTGGTCGAGGTCCACGCGGTCGCCCACGCCCACCCGCAGCTCCACGGCGCCGTCAGCAGCGGCCCGCACGGCGTGCTCCATCTTCATGGCCTCGACCACCACCACGGCGTCGCCGCTGGCGACCGTGTCGCCGTCACCGACGGGGACGGCGACCACGGTGCCCGGCATGGGCGAGAGCAGCTCCGGGGCGGCGTCGGCCGCCGCGGCGGCGCCGCGCAGCAGCCGGCGCTCGTGGACCACGGAGGAGCGGCCCCCGGAGGACAGGTGCAGCGCGCCGGTCGCGGGGTCCAGCGCCCACACGACCGCGGTGCTCACGCCGTCGAGGCGCACGTGGGCGCGCGCGCCGTCCAGGTGGACCGCGGCGGGGCGCGCCGGCCCGTCGCCGACGCTCACCGACGCGTCGTCGGGCTCGCCGCTCACGTCCACCGGCTCGTCGGCGCCCTCGGTGCGGAAGCGCGCGGGGGCGCTGGCCCCCAGGCGCCAGCCGGGGGCGGCCTGCCACGGCCCGGCGCCGGCGTCGCGACGCTCCAGGGCCCACCGGACCAGCGCGGCGACCACCGGGGCGTCCTGCGCCTCGTCGGACGGTGCGGGTGCGGTCAGCTCGTCGGCGCGGCGCTCGATGAGGCCGGTGTCCATGTCGCCGGCGAGCACGTCGGGCAGGGTGACCAGGGCCCGCAGGAACGGGACGTTCGTCGTCAGGCCCAGCACCGCGGTGCGGGCGAGCGCCGCGTCGAGCCGGGCGAAGGCCTCGGCGCGGGTGGGCGCCCAGGCGATGACCTTGGCGAGCATCGGGTCGTAGGCGGACCCCACCTCCAGGCCGGGGGCCATGGCGCTGTCGACCCGCACGCCCTCACCGCTCGGCTCGACGAGCTCCAGGACGCGGCCCCCGGTCGGCAGGAAGCCTCGGGCGGGGTCCTCGGCGTACACCCGGGCCTCGACGGCGTGGCCGGTGAGCGCCACGTCCTCCTGGGTCAGCGCCAGTGGCTCGCCGGCGGCGATGCGCAGCTGGGCCTCCACGAGGTCGACCCCGGTGATCTCCTCGGTGACCGGGTGCTCCACCTGCAGGCGGGTGTTCATCTCCATGAAGAAGAACTCCTCGGGGGAGTCCCCGGGGACGATGAACTCCACGGTGCCCGCGCCGCGGTAGTCCACGCTGCGGGCGGTCTCGCAGGCCGCGGCGCCGATGCGCTCGCGGGTGGCGGCGTCGAGCAGCGGCGAGGGGGCCTCCTCGACCACCTTCTGGTGGCGGCGCTGAAGGGTGCACTCGCGCTCGCCGAGGTGGACCACCGCGCCGTGGGCGTCGGCGAGGACCTGCACCTCGACGTGACGGGGGGCGGCGACGTAGCGCTCGACGAAGAGGGTGTCGTCGCCGAAGCTGGCCGAGGCCTCACGGCGGGCCGCGGCGAGCGCGTCACGCACCTGCTCGGCCCCGGTCACGACGTGCATGCCCTTGCCGCCGCCGCCGGCCGAGGGCTTGATCAGGGCCGGGTACCCGACGTCCTCGACGGCCGCGGCCAGCGCGTCGTCGGACAGCCCCGGCTCGGCGAGGCCCGGCACGACGGGCACTCCCCGCGCCGTCACGGAGGCCTTGGCGGCGATCTTGTCGCCCATCACGGCGATGGCGTCGGCGCCCGGCCCCACGAAGACCAGGTCGGCCTGCTCGCAGGCCCGGGCGAACGCCGCGTTCTCGGCGAGGAAGCCGTACCCGGGGTGCACCGCCTGCGCGCCGGCGGCCATCCCGGCAGCGACGACCTCGTCACCGTCGAGGTAGGAGCCGATGCGGACCGCGGTGTCGGCGAGCGCCACGTGGCGGGCGCCGGCGTCCGCGTCGGTGTGGACGGCCACGGAGGCGATCCCGAGCCGGCGCAGGGTCGAGATGACGCGAACGGCGATCTCGCCGCGGTTGGCGACCAGGACGGAGCTGAACATGGACCTCACATCCGGAAGACGCCGTAGGAGACGTCGGGCAGGGGCGCGCCGGCGCAGACGTCGAGGGCGAGGCCGAGCACGGTGCGGGTGTCGGCGGGGTCGATGACGCCGTCGTCCCACAGCCGCGCGGTCGAGTAGTACGGGCTGCCCTGCTCCTCGTACTGCTCGCGGATCGGGGCCTGGAACTCCTGCTCCTCCTCGGCGCTCCACTCCTGGCCGGAGGCCTCGACCTGGTCGCGCCGCAGCGTCGAGAGCACCGAGGCCGCCTGGGGACCGCCCATCACCGAGACCCGGGCGCCGGGCCACATGAACAGGAAGCGGGGGGAGTACGCGCGCCCGCTCATCGAGTAGTTGCCCGCCCCGAAGGACCCGCCGATGACCACGGTGATCTTGGGCACCCGCGCGCAGGCGACCGCCGTGACCATCTTGGCGCCGTGCTTGGCGATGCCCCCGGCCTCGTAGGCGCGCCCGACCATGAA
>JARICT010000091.1 GCA_029257185.1 Quadrisphaera sp. | reverse complement strand
ACGACCTCGTGGTCACCGCCGCCACCGAGGGCGGCGTGGTCATGGGGCTCTCCCACCGCACCCTGCCGCTCCACGGGGTGCAGTTCCACCCGGAGTCGGTGCTGACCCAGGGTGGGCACCGGCTGCTCGCCAACTGGCTGGCGCTGGCCGGTGACCCGGGGGCCGTGGAGCGCTCCGCGGGGATGGCCCCGCTCGTCACCCGCTGAGCGGGCGCCCGGGCCGCGCAGGTCCGGGCTCGACGGTTCGTGCCGGTGCAGCGGTTCGTGCCGGTGCGTCAGATCGGCCCCGGCTCATCGCCGGAGGTGCCCCGGCTCATCGCCGGAGGGACCCAGGCTCATCCCCCGGAGGTCGGCCTGCTCGTCGAGCTCGACGACGACGACGAGCTGCTCGACGAGGAGGAGGGGGAGCTCCCGTCGGTGGGCTCGTCGCTCGGGGCGGCTGTCGGCTCGGTCTCCTCGGGCAGCGCGGTCGCCACCGTCACCGTCACCGTCGCCTCAGGGGGTGACTGCGAGCCTGCCGGGGGGTTCTGCTCGACGACGGTCCCCGGCTCGGCGTCCCCGGTGGCTCGCTCCTCGACCTCGACCCGGAAGTCCTCGTTGCCCAGGGCGTTGGCCGCCTCGACCTGGGTCATGCCGACGACGTCCGGGACGGTCGACTCGCCCGACGAGATGACCAGCGTGATCTCGGTGCCCGGTGCCACGGACTCGCCGGCGGCCGGTTCGGTGCGGATGACGTCGCCGCCCTCGATCTCGCCGTCGGCCTCCTCGCGGGAGTCACCGATCGCCAGGTCGAGGTCGCGCAGCGCGAACGACGCCTGGTTCTCGCTGCGCCCCCTCAGGTCCGGGATCCGTACGTCCTCCGGACCCTCGGACACCGTGATGGTCACCGTGTCACCCGCCGCCACCTCGGTGTCGGGCTCCGGGTCCTGCGCGAACACGTCCCCCTCAGGTGCCGTGTCGTCGGTCCCCCGCTCGACGCTCACCCCGAGGCCGGCGGTCTCCAGGGCCGAGCTCGCGGCGTCCTCGCCCTGACCGATCACCGAGGGGACGGCCACGAGCGCCGCCTCCTCCGGGGCGGCGTCCGGCCCGTAGAGGGTGAAGAGCACCACGCCCAGCAGCCCGAGGGCCACGAGGATCCCGAGGACCACGGCGACGACCGGGCCCTTGCGGCGCTTCGGCGGCGTGCCCGGCGCCCCGCTGCGGGAGGCGCCGCCGGAGGGGTCGGCGGGGTAGCCCGCGGCGCCGCCGCCGGAGCCGTCGGAGCCGTCGGGGGTGGTCGGGTAGGCGGTCGTGGCGCCCATCGGGTCGCCGTCGTCGGCGCGGCCGAGCGCGTACCCGCCGGCGCCGGCGGCCGCCGCGCCCATGACGCGCGTCGCCGCGGCCGGCATGGCCCGCGTCTGATCCTGCGACTGCACCACCGTGGGCGCGGCGACGTCGCGCCCGTCGGCAGCGGCCAGGAGGTCGCGGCGGAAGTCGGCGGCGGTGGCGTAGCGGTCCTCGCGGTCCTTGGCCAGGGCGTGGAGGACCACGCGGTCCATCGCCGGGCTGATCGAGGCGTCCCACGTGGACGGCGGCTCGGGCTGCTCGCGGACGTGCTGGTAGGCCACCGACACCGGTGAGTCGCCGACGAAGGGGGGCCGGCCGGTGAGCAGCTCGTAGAGCAGGCACCCGGTGGAGTAGAGGTCGGTGCGCTGGTCGACGCTCTCCCCGCGGGCCTGCTCGGGGGAGAGGTACTGGGCGGTGCCGATGACCGCGGAGGTCTGCGTCATCGTCGCCGAGGCGTCGGACATGGCGCGGGCGATGCCGAAGTCCATGACCTTGACCACGCCGTCGGGGGTGACCATGACGTTCGCGGGCTTGATGTCGCGGTGGACGATCCCCTGGCGGTGGCTGTAGTCCAGCGCGGTGAGGACGCCGGCGGTGATCTCGGTGGCCTCCGCGGTGCCCAGGCCCACGCCGATCTCCGCGGTGGCCGTCGCCGACGTGCTGCGGGACGTGCCGCGACCGCGACGCTGCCCCCCCGGGTCGTCCTCGACGTCCTCGCCCACCGTGCTGGCGGCCGAGGCCAGGATGTCCTTGACGGTGCGCCCCTCGACGTGCTCCATGACGATGTAAGGCAGGCGCACCGTCTGCCCGGCGGAGTCGGTGAAGGTGTCCTCGCCCGTGTCGTAGACGGCGACGACGCTGGGGTGGTTCAGCGCTGCCGCCGAGTGTGCCTCGCGGCGGAACCGCGCCTGGAAGATCGGGTCGCGCGCCATGTCGCTGCGCAGCATCTTCACCGCCACGAGCCGCTCGAGCCGGTGGTCGCGGCACAGGTGGACCTCGGCCATGCCGCCGCGCCCGAGGACCTCACCGATCTCATAGCGGTCACCCAGCATGCGCGGGAGATCAGTGCCGGGATTCACCAGGTGCCGTCCTCGAGGTCGCTGCGTCCGTCCACGACGGTAACCGCTGCACGGGCGCGCCGGCGGTGCGACCCGTCGGCGAGGGGCCGGTGCGTGGCGGCGTCGCGCGCGCGGTCCACCCCGGTCACCCGCCGCCGCTGTCTGCGTCGCCGCTGTCCCCGCCACCGCTGTCCGCGCCACCGCCACCGCCGGCCCCGAGGGCGGCACCCGCTGCGCCGGCGGCGTCGCCCTGCTCCTCCGGCGGCTCGGGGTCGGCGGGCGGTCGAGGGTCAGCGGGCTGCGGCGTGCTCTCCGGCTCGGGCTCGGTGGGCCGGGTCTGCCCGCCGCCCGGGTTCGCGGGCTGGTCGGGCTGCTCGGGCTCTCGCGTCGACGTCGAGGTGGGCGCCGGGTCGTCCGTCGTCGGCGGCGTGGTGGACGGCTCGCCCGGCTCGGTGCTCCCGTCCGACGGCGCGTCCGTGGTCTGGCTGGTCCCCGGCTCGCTCGTGGGGTCGGTGGCGGGGCTCTCGTCGCCGCCGAGGCCGCTGACGATGCCGATGACGGCGGCGACCAGCACCGCGGCGAGCACGACGACCAGGCCGATCAGGGGCACCGACATCCGCCGCGCCGGCCGACCGCCACCGCCGGCCCGCGACGGTTCGCGGTCCGCCACCCCGGCCCCGCGCATCGGGGTCCCCGTGACGGGGCTGCTCGCCGGGGCGGCGACCATCGTCGTGGGGTCCACGCCGCCGCCGACGGCCGGCGGCATGGCCCGGGTGGAGGGAAGGCCCGTGGTCCCGGTACCCACGGTGCCCGGCATCACGGTCGTGGCGGCCGCCGTGGCGGGGAGGGCCGCGGTCGCCCCGCCGGCGGGCTCGGCGCCGCCGGGAGGGATGATCCCGCGCAGCCGGTCCAGCGCGCCGGCGTCGTCGCCGGCGGCCAGGCGGTCCGCCACGGCGGCCACGCCGGCGGCGTCGGAGGGGCGACGCTCGGGGTCCTTGACGAGCAGCGCGGCCACGAGGGCGTCGGCCCCCTCGCTGACGGAGGCCGGCAGGGGCGGGGGCTGCTGGTTGACCTGGGCCAGGGCGATGGCCACCTGGCTGTCACCGCCGAAGGGCCGCGCGCCGCTGAGCATCTCGTGCAGCACCACGCCGAGGGCGTACAGGTCCGTGGCGGGGCCGATGTCGCGGCGGCCGATGGCCTGCTCGGGGGCGAGGTAGGACGCCGTGCCCATGACCTCGCCGGTCGCGGTCACGGGGGACTGCGACGTGGCCCGGGAGATCCCGAAGTCGGTGATCTTGACGGTCCCGTCGGGGGTCACGAGGAGGTTGCCCGGCTTGACGTCACGGTGCACCAGGCCGGCGCGGTGCGCGGCGGCGAGCCCGCGGGCTGCCTGCGCGGTGATCGACGCGGCGACGGGGACGTCGAGCGGCCCGTCGCCGACGAGGTCCGACAGCGGGGAGCCGGGGACCAGCTCCATCACCAGGTACGCGCGCCCGTCGTCCTCGCCGTAGTCGAAGAGCGTGGCGATGTTCGGGTGCGAGAGCCGGGCGCTGTTGCGCGCCTCGGTGCGGAAGCGGTCGAGGAAGCCGGCGTCGGCGGCGAACTCGGGCTTGAGGACCTTGACGGCGACGACGCGGTCGAGCAGGTCGTCGCTCGCCTGCCAGACCTCGCCCATCCCCCCGACGGCCACCGGAGCGGTCAGGCGGTAGCGCCCCCCGAGGACGGAGTCGGTGCCGAGGCCCCTCATGAACCCTGCTCTCTCACGAGTCGTCTCCCTGCTGTTCCAGCGTGTCGAGGCGCGCAGCGATCATGCTGCGCGCGATCGGTGCGGCGGTGCGCCCCCCCGAGGCCTGGCTCGCGCTGTTGCCACCGTCCTCGACCACCACGGCGACGGCGACCTGGGGGTCGTCGGCGGGGGCGAAGGCGGTGAACCAGGCGTGGGGCGGGTCGCCGGCGCCCTGCTCGGCGGTGCCGCTCTTCCCGGCGACGGCCACCCCGGAGATCTGTGCGGCGGTGCCGGTGCCGTCCTCGACCACGCCCTCCATCATCTGCGTCAGCTGGTCAGCGCTCTCCTCGCTGACGGCCCGGCCGAGGCGCTGCGGACGGGGGGAGGAGAGCACCTCGAGGTCCTCGCCGCGCACCGAGCCGATGAGCTGGGGGGTCATCACCACGCCGTCGTTGGCGATGCCGGCGGCGACCATCGCGACCTGCATCGGGGTCACGCGGACGTCGAACTGGCCGATGGCCACCTGCGCGAGCTGCGGGGGGTTCAGGCCGGTCGGCACGGTGGACGCGGTCACGGGCAGGGGGATCTCGAGGTCGGCGCCGAAGCCGAAGCGCTCGGCCTGCTCGACGATCGCGTCCTCGCCGAGGTCCAGCCCGAGGGAGGCGAAGGCGGTGTTGCACGAGATCCGCAGCGCGTCGGCGAGGCTCTGGCGGCCGGTCGGCGAGCACGCGCTGCCCCCGGAGTTCGGCAGGGGCGTGGTGGTCTGCGGCAGGGTCAGCTCGTCCGGGGCGTCCAGCTCGGTCGAGGGCGCCACGCCGTCCTCGAGGGCCGCGGCCGCCGTGACGAGCTTGAACACCGAGCCCGGTGGGTACTGGCGCGAGGCGATGGCGCGGTTGTCCAGGGGCCGGGACGGGTCGTCGAGCAGGCGCTGGCGCGCCGCGGTGGCCGCCTGCGTGTCGTGGCTGGCGAGGGGGTCGGGGTCGTACTGCGGCGTCGAGACCATGGCGAGGACCTCCCCGGTGCGCGGGTCCAGCGCGACCGCGGCGCCGCGCTGGTTCCCCAGCGCGTCGGCGGCGGCCCGCTGCACCACCGGGTCGAGGGTGGTCTCCACGACCGCGCCGGAGGGCTCGCGGCCGGTGAGCAGGTCCGACAGGCGCCGGTAGAACAGCTCGTCGGAGGTCCCGGCGAGCACCTCGTCCTCCGTGGCCTCCAGGCCGGTGGCGCCCGCCACCACGGAGTAGTAGCCGGTGGTGTGGGCGTACAGCGAGCCGCCGGGGTACGAGCGCTGGTAGCGGTAGGGGTCGTCCACCGGCTCGGACGCCGCGACGGGCTCCCCCGCGACGGTGATGGGGCCGCGGTCGCGCCCGAACTGCTCGTAGAACGTCCGCGAGTTGCGCCCGTCGGCCCGCAGGGACGGTGCGGAGACGAACTGGACGTAGGTCGCGGCGAGCAGCAGCACCGTGAACAGGGCGCCGACGACGGCGCCGAGACGGCGGACGGGACCGTTCACAGGCGTACCACCTGCGTCTGGTTCGCGGAGACGTCGTCGCGGGCGGTGAGCGGATCGGCGGGGGCGCCGTCGTCCTCGGCCGCGTCCAGGGCCCCGGGGGGCACGGGCGCCGGAGACGGTCGGCGGGCCGCGTCGGAGACACGCAGGAGCAGGGCGACGATGATCCAGTTGGCCAGCAGCGAGGAGCCTCCGTAGGCGAGGAACGGCATGGTCAGCCCTGTCAGGGGGATGACCCGCAGGACGCCGCCGGCGACGACGAAGCACTGGAGGGCCACGACGAAGCCCAGGCCGGCGGTGAGCAGCTTCCCGAACCCGTCACGGACGCCGATGGCGGTGCGCAGCGCCCGCTCCACGAGGACGAGGTAGAGCACGAGGACGGCCATGACGCCCACGAGCCCCAGCTGCTCCCCGAGCGTGGCCAGGATGAAGTCGGACTCCGCGAACGGCACGACGGTGGGCCGCCCCCCGCCCACGCCCTGTCCGGTGAGACCGCCGCTGGCGAAGCCGAACAGCCCCTGGACCAGCTGGTAGCTGCCGCCGAAGTCCCGGTCGTAGATCTCGGGGTCGAAGGGGTGCAGCCAGGCGTCGACGCGTCCGCTGACGTGGCTGATCGTCGTCGCGGCGATGGCGGCCCCGCCGACGAACAGGGTGAGGCCGATGGCGATCCACGAGACGCGCTCGGTGGCGACGTAGAGCATCGCCACGAACAGCCCGAAGAACAGCAGCGACGTCCCGAGGTCGCGCTGGGCCACGAGGACGACCACGCTGGCCGCCCACGCCAGGAGGATCGGGCCCAGGTCCCGGGGCCGGGGGAAGCGGATCCCGAGCACCTTGGGACCCACCAGGGAGAGGGTGTCGCGGGCGGTGACGAGGTAGCCGGCGAAGAACACCGCGAGGACGATCTTCGTGAGCTCACCCGGCTGGAAGGACAGCGGTCCGACCCGGATCCAGATGGAGGCGCCGTTGATGGTCACCCCGAGGCCGGGCACCAGCGGGAGCAGCAGCAGCGCGAGCCCGGCGACCATCGCGGTGAACGTGTAGCGGCGCAGCAGCCGGTGGTCCCGCAGCGCGATGACGACGGCGGCGGCCAGCACCACACCGATGACTGTCCACACCTGCTGGCGGGGGCCGAAGGGGTCGTCCGGCGTGCCCGCGGTGGCCCGGGCTGCGTCGATGCCGTGGATCAGGGCGAGGCCGAGCCCGTTGAGCAGCACGGCGACGGGCAGCAGCAGCGGGTCGGCGTAGGAGGCGCGCCAGCGCACCACGAGGTGGGCGAGCAGCGCGAGCGCCCCCACGAGGATCGCGTACCGCCCCAGCCCGGGCGACCACAGCGCGTCGGTGGTGACCGTGACCATGCCGTAGGCGAGGACGCTGATGCCCACCGCCACGACGAGCAGCACCAGCTCGGCGGTGCGCCCGCTGCGCGGGGGGTGCGTGGTGACCGTCGACATCAGCCCGTCGCCTCCTCGGCGTCGTCCTGCGCGGCGTCGTCCTGCGCGGCGGTGGGCGCCGCGGCACCGCCGGCGTCCTGCAGGTCCGCCATGATGCGCCGGGCGTCCCCCAGGTCCGCGGCGGAGATGGTCTCCTGCACCCGTTGGCGGTAGACCGGGGGGAGGTCGACGAGCGCCGTCGAGGAGCGCTGGACCTCGTGCGAGAGGCTCACCGGCCCGACGTCCTGGGGCAGGCCGGTGTAGATGGCGACGTTCCCGCCGGCGGAGCCGACGAAGTACTGGCGGTCCAGCCACGCCCTCACGGCCAGCGTGCCACCGGCGAGGACGACCACGGCGACCACGGCGGCCAGGAGCCACCGCCCGCGGGAGCGTCGGGCGCGACGCCGTCCTCGCGGGCGCAGGGTGGCGGCGGTCCGGTCCTGCGGGCCGTCTGACCCCTGGCCGGCGGCGCCTGCGCTGGGCTCGGCACCCTCGGCCGTGCGGGGTGCGGCGCCCGCGGTCACGCCACCTGCCGCGGCCGCCGTTCCTGTTGTCTGGCCCGGTGCGGCCCCAGCGGTCGTGCTCGACGCGGGACCGGACCCGGCCTCCGTCCCCGCGCCCCCACCGGTGGGCACGGGGATGGGCTGGGTCGGACCGCTGTGGATGAGCTCGGCGGCCCTGGCCGCCGCGGAGCCCGCCTCCTCGGCGCCACGGGATCGGTCGACGGCGGCAGCGCCGACCACGAGGGCCGGGCCCGGCCGGTCCAGCGACCGCTCGTCGACGACGTCGGCCAGGACGCACGTGACGTTGTCCGGGCCGCCGCCGCGCAGCGCGAGGTCCACCAGCGCGTCGGCGCACCGCTCCAGGTCCGGGGTCGAGGCCATCGTCTCGGCGAGGCTCTCGGCAGCGACGGGACCGGACAGCCCGTCGGAGCACAGCAGCCACCGGTCGCCGGCGACCGCGGCGCGGACGGAGGTGTCGAGCTCGACCTCGGCGTCCACGTCGCCCAGCACGCGCATGATCACCGAGCGCTGCGGGTGGTTGTCGGCCTCCTCGGGGGTGATGCGTCCCTCGTCGACGAGCATCTGGACGAACGTGTGGTCGGTGGTGACCTGGGTCAGCTCCCCGTCGCGCAGCAGGTAGGCGCGCGAGTCCCCGATGTGGGCCAGGACGAGGCGGTCCTCGGTGCGCAGGACCGCGGTCACCGTGGTGCCCATGCCCTTGAGGGTGGTGTCCTCCCGGACCGCCGCCATGATCGTGTCCTGGGCGCCGGTGACGGCCCGCGAGAGGTGCGACAGCGCGTCGGGCCCCGCAGCCTCGGAGTCCAGGCCCACGAGGGCGGCCACGGCGATGGACGAGGCCACGTCACCCCCGGCGTGGCCTCCCATCCCGTCGGCGACCACGAGCAGGTGCTCACCGGCGTAGCCGGAGTCCTGGTTGTCCCGGCGCACGAGCCCGACGTGGGACCTCGCCACCGCGCGCAGCGTCAGGGGCACGGCGTCAGCCCTGCAGCTCGATGGTCGTGCGCCCGATGCGGACGACGGCGCCGGTGGTCACGGACGACGAGCCCTCCAGGGGCTGCGGGGTGGCGCGCGGGGAGGGGGCGAGGAGCGTGCCGTTCGTCGACCCGAGGTCCTCCAGGTGCCACGTGGCGTCGGGGGAGGCGCCCGGGGGGGTGAGGCGGGCGTGCCGGGAGGACGCGTAGTCGTCGTCGAGGACGAGGGAGCACTCCGGGGAGCGGCCGATGAGCACCGGGGAGCGCCCGAGGTCGAGCGCGGTACCCCGCAGCGGGCCCTCCGTGACCACCAGGCGGCGCGGCAGCGACGCGCGCGGCGGGGCCGGCGCACCGGGCGGTGGCCCGACGCCGGGCGCCGCGGCGCCACCGGCCGGTGCGCGCCCCCCGCGCGGTCGGGCGAGCACCCGGGTGCCGTAGAGGTCCCGTCGGAGCACGACCACCACGGCCAGGACGAACACCCACAGCGCCACGAGCAGCCCCAGCTGGAGGACGGTGACGGTGAGCTGGCTCACGCGGTGCCCGGTCGACCGGCGGCCTCGCCCACGCTCATGGCCCTCACCATGCCTCGTCGTCGGCCGCGCGGGCGTGAGCGCCACGGGAGTGGACCGTGATCGTGGTCGTGCCGATGGAGATCACGGACTCGTCCCCCAGCTGGGCGACGCGGGAGCGATCCCCGAGCCGCTGGCCGTCGACGACCGTGCCGTTGGTCGACCCGAGGTCGCGCACGAGGATGCGCTCGCCGTCGACCTTGAGCTCCGCGTGGCGCCGGGAGGCACCGGGGTCGTCGAGGACGATCTCGCACGAGGCGTCGCGGCCGATCGACGTGATCTTCGACGTCAGCTGGTAGCGGCGCCCACCGATGTCGAGCACGGGGTGGGAGACGGTGGCGTTGGCCGTCGTGCCGGGGGCGATGCCGCCGCGCACCCGGGCGCTGCGCACGCGGAAGACGCCGGTGGCGAGCTCGTCGTCACGGCTGAGGGCGATGCTCACGGGGCCGGGGAAGGAGTAGTGCTGGCTGCGGGCGTGGTCGGTGAGCGCGGTCGTCAGCTCCCCCGACAGCTGCTCCCCCCAGGAGTCCAGCCGCTCGTGGTCGGAGGGCCCCAGCTCGACCGTGTACGCGTTCGGCACCAGCGTGCGGTCGGGTCCGACGACGGCGGCGGTCGTGTCTGCCTCGCGCCGCAGCGCGGAGGCCAGCTCCACCGGCTGCACCTCGGACTTGAAGGCACGGGCGAACGCACCGTTGACCACGCGCTCCACGCCGCGCTCGAACCGGTCGAGCACTCCCACGCCCACTCCCTCTCCGTGTCCTCTCGCGGCTCGCTGCCGGCCCGCCGCCGACGGATCGGGGAGCGGACGGCGACGCAGAGCCACCTGATCCCTCGATGGTAGGGGTCCGCGAGGGGGTGCGGGTGCCCCGCGGCGAGACCGTTCCGCGACCGGCCACCGGTCACGGGGGCGCCGCGGGGGCCGGTGATACGTTGTCCGTCCACGCGCAAGTGGCGGAATTGGCAGACGCGCACGGTTCAGGTCCGTGTGCTCGAAAGGGCGTGGGGGTTCAAGTCCCCCCTTGCGCACCAGCGACGGCACCGAGGCCGTCGGCCCCTCGAGGCTGTCGAGGACACCCCGCCCGTCACCCCGGCGACCAGGTCTCAACCCACCGCCCACGCATGCCGATGGCTGCATCGTGAGCAGCGCGTCGAGCAGCACCGAGACTCCCCGCCGTCTGGCCTGGGTCCCCCGCGGCGTCCCCCTGGACGCCGCCTCCTTCTCCGCCCGGCACCGGGTGCTGGTCACCGTGCTGGCGCTCCACGTGGTGGTGCTCACGGTGTGGGCCGTGCTGGTCGGCGCCGGCGGCCTCATGGTCGTGGGCGGCCTGGTCGTCACGGGGCTCGCGCTCGTCGTGTCCCTGGCGGTGGGGAGCCTGGTGGTCCGGGCCAGCGCCGTCGCGCTGGGGCTCATGGAGGGCGCCGGGCTCGCCGTGATGCTCTCGGGCGGGCTCACCGACGTCCACCTGTGGTTCTTCGTCCTCCTGGCGATGGTGGCGCTCTACCAGTCGTGGACCCCGTTCCTGCTCGCGGTGGCCTTCGTCGCCGTCCACCACGTCGGCATGAGCCTGACGATGCCGGACACGATCTTCTCGACCGAGACCGCCCGCGCCCACCCCATCGCCTTCTCCCTCCTCCACGCCGCCTTCCTCCTCGCCGAGGGCGCCGCGCTGGCCTACGGGTGGAAGGTGACCGAGGAGGCCGAGAGCCGCCGCACCGCTCAGGTCCTGGTGGCCGAGGAGCAGCGTGCCCACCAGCTGGAGACCGAGGCCGCCCTCGCGCAGGCCACCGCGGCGTCAGCCTCGGCGGCGGCGGCCGCCGCGTAGGAGCGCGAGCAGCGCGCCGAGGAGCTGGAGCGCCGACTGGAGGACCTGCGCAGCGCCGGGACCCGCCTGGACCGGTGCGTCCAGGGGGCCACCGGTGACATCGCCGGCCTGCGCACCGCCATCGAGGCGATCGCCACCGCGGCCGAGCGGGCCACCACCACCGCGCGCAGCGCCTCGGAGAGCTCCTCGCAGAGCGCCGCGACCGTCGAGCGGCTGACCACCACGACCGGGGAGATCGACCAGATCGCCCGGTCCATCTCCGGCATCGCCGACCAGACCAACCTCCTGGCTCTCAACGCCACGATCGAGTCCGCGCGCGCCGGCGAGGCGGGCCTCGGCTTCGCCGTGGTCGCCGGGGAGGTCAAGGAGCTGGCCCTGGAGACCGCCAGGGCCACCGAGCGCATCCGTTCCGTCGTCGACGGGGTCCTGGCCGACGTGGCGGCGACGGGCGCGGAGCTCTCCAGCCTCCAGGAGCTGGTGGCCGACGTCGTGGACAGCCAGACCACCATCGCGGCGGCGGTGGAGGAGCAGAGCGCCTCGACCGCCGCGGCGGCCAGCGCCATGAGCGAGGCGGTCCACGAGGCGGCCGC
>JARICT010000144.1 GCA_029257185.1 Quadrisphaera sp. | reverse complement strand
ACCCCGCGAAGGTCGAGCTCGACGGTGACGACGACGCGGGCATGTGGGCCGTGGTCCGCAAGCACGTGCTGACCAACCGCACGATGGTCCTGCTCGCGCTGGCGAACGTCTTCGTCTACGCGCTGCGGTACGGCGTGCTCACGTGGACCCCGATCTACCTCTCGCAGGAGCGCGGCGCCTCGCTGACCGGCGGCATCGCCGGGTTCTCGCTCTTCGAGCTTGCCGGGATCGCCGGGACGCTGCTCTGCGGATGGGCCTCGGACAAGGTGTTCCGCAGCAACCGCTCGGTCACCGGCATCGTCTTCATGGCGGCCGTCGGGGTGGCCATCGCCGTGTACTGGCTGACCCCGGCCTCGGCGCCGCTGTGGGTCTCGTTGGTGGCGGTGACCTTCATCGGCGGCCTCATCTACGGGCCCGTCATGCTCATCGGCCTCCAAGCCCTCGACCTCTCGCCGCGCCGCGTCGCCGGCACCGCCGCCGGCTTCACGGGCCTCTTCGGCTACGTCCTGGGCGCCACGCTCGCCTCCTCGGGGATCGGCCTCGTCATCACGGCCTTCGGCTGGGACGTCACCTTCGTCCTGCTGCTGGTCTTCACCGGCATCACCATCGTGTTCTTCGCGATCATCAACCCGGAGGAGAAGGCGATCATCGCGGCGCAGCGCCGCCGTGCCACCGAGTGATCACCTCACCTCTACGGTGGCGGTGACCCAGGGACCATCGCTCGCCCGCACCCCTCAGGGAGCAGCACGTGGCCGACAGCACGCAGACCGACCAGGACGCCGTCCCCACCACCGAGGACGACCACCGGTTCTTCGGCCAGCCGAAGGCGCTCGGCACCCTCTCGTTCCTCGAGGTCTGGGAGCGGTTCTCGTTCCTGGGGATGCAGGCGATCCTCGTCCTGTTCTTCACCGCCGCGGTGCAGGGCGACGGCCTGGCGCTCCAGCCGGGCACGGCGGCCTCGATCGCCGCCGCCTACGGCACGCTCGTCTACCTCGTCTCCGTGGGCGGCGGCTGGATCGCCGACCGCGTGCTCGGCTCCTACCGCGCGGTGCTGGTCGGCGGGATCGTCATCGCCCTGGGCCACTACACGATGGCCGTGCCCGCCGAGGCGAGCACGTGGACCGGGCTGGTGCTCATCAGCATCGGCACCGGGCTGCTGAAGCCGAACGTCTCGTCGCTGGTGGGCAAGCTCTACGGGGTCCGCGACGAGCGTCGCGACGCCGGCTTCGCCCTGTACTACATGGCCATCAACGTGGGCGCCTTCCTCGGGCCGCTCGTCACGGGCTTCCTGGGCGCCGAGGTGGGCTGGCACTGGGGGTTCTCGGCGGCCGCGATCGGCATGACGTTCGGGCTGGTGCAGTACGTGCTCGGCCGCCGGGGCATCCCCGGGCACGGCCGCGGGGCGGACCACCCCCTGCCCGCGGCCACCCTGCGTCGCACCCTCGCGGGGCTCGCCGCGGCCGTCGTGGCGGTGGCCCTGCTCCTCACGGTCCTGGGGCTGTCCGGCGTGCTCAGCGTGACCGGCGTGGTGAACGGCCTGACCGTGGTCGCCATGGTGGCGCCCGCCGTCTACTTCGTCGTGCTGTTCCGCAGCCGCCGGGTCACCGCCGACGAGCGGGGACGGCTGCGCCCCTTCCTCGTGCTGTGGCTGGCCTCGGTGGCGTTCAACTTCGTGCTCTTCCAGTCCTACACGGTGCTGATCCTCCTGGGCCAGGAGAACGTGGACCGCGACATCCTCGGGTGGGACTTCCCGGCGAGCTGGTTCTCCTCCTTCCTGGGGCTCTCCGAGGTGGCGGTGGCCCCGCTGGTCGCGGCGCTGTGGCTCACGCTGGGCCCCCGCCAGCCGCACGTCTCCGTCAAGGTGGCGTTCGGGGTGCTGCTCGGGGGGCTGGCCTACCTCCTGCTCGCCGGCGCGACGCTCGGCCGCTCCGGCGACTACCAGCTGACGGTGTGGGTGCTGCTGGCCGCGCTGCTGCTCGTCGGGCTCGGCGACGTCCTCCTCCAGACGGCAGGGCTCTCCGCCACGAGCAAGCTCGCCCCGGCCGCGTTCTCCAGCCAGGGCATGGCGCTGTGGTTCCTCTCCCTGGCCCTGGCCAACGGCATCCAGGCGCAGACGGTGCGCTTCTACGGCGAGGTGCCCGACGCCTGGTACTTCGCCCTCAACGGCGCCGTCGCCGTGGTCGCCGGGGCCGGTGTGCTCCTGGTGCGCCCGTGGATGGTGCGCACCATGGCCCCGGTGCGCTGACCCGATCCCCGCACCATCACGAACCCCGAGACCCCCGAGACCCTGCGGAGGCACCGTGCGCTACCTGAGCGACATGCCGTACGAGACCACGGTGGAGGACGCGGCGATCCCGATGGCGGACGGCACGCAGCTGTACGCCCGCGTCTGGCGGCCGGTCGGCGACGAGCCGGTGCCGGCGGTGCTGGAGTACCTGCCGTACCGCCTCGGGGACTGGA
Organism: Quadrisphaera sp.; assembly: GCA_029257185.1. Classification (GTDB taxonomy): domain Bacteria; phylum Actinomycetota; class Actinomycetes; order Actinomycetales; family Quadrisphaeraceae; genus CADCUY01. The sequence continues at coordinate 665 of JARICT010000144.1, read as the reverse complement.
CCGCGCCGCGCGACGCCCAGCGCCACCCCTACTACGCGGGCCACGGGTACGCGTCGGTGCGGGTCGACATCCGCGGCGCCGGCGGCTCGCAGGGGCGCGTCCAGGACGAGTACTCCGAGCAGGAGACCGACGACGGCGTCGCGGTGGTGGCGTGGCTGGCCGCGCAGCCGTGGTGCACCGGCCGGGTGGGGATGTTCGGCATCTCCTGGGGCGGCTTCAACAGCCTACAGATCGCGGCCCGCGCCCCGCAGGCGCTGCGCGCGATCGTCACCGTCTGCTCCGCGGACGACCGGTACGACAACGACGTGCACTACGTCGGCGGAGCCGTCCTCGGCGTGGACATGCACGCCTGGGCCGCGACGATGCTGACGTTCTCCTCGCGCCCACCGGACCCGGCGCAGGTCAGCGACGCCTGGCGCGAGCAGTACCTGGACCGCCTCGAGCACCTCGAGCCCTTCATCCACCCCTGGCTGACCCACCAGACCCGCGACGCGTACTGGCAGCGGAACAGCGTCTGCGAGGACTACGGGGCGATCAAGGCCGCCACGCTGGCCGTGGGCGGCTGGGCGGACCCCTACCGCGACACCGTCCTGCGCCTGGTCGAGCACCTCGACGCGCCCGTGCGCGGGATCATCGGCCCCTGGTCGCACCAGTACCCGGACATC
>JARICT010000132.1 GCA_029257185.1 Quadrisphaera sp. | reverse complement strand
GCAGTGGTCCACGGCGGCAGGAGCGTCACTGCCCTTCGTCACCGGCGGCGTGGTCGTCGCCGCTGACGTCGACGGCCTGACCCTCGCGCGCGCCGAGGCGCCGAGCCATCCCGTGCACCGCTGGGACCGGGCAGAGGTCGAGCTCTCGTCGCAGGCTCACCCTGCCGCCGGCGCCGTGCTGGTGCTGGGCCTGTGGGGACCCCGACCTGCGCTGCAAGACCGGCTCGTGCCGGTCGAGCGACGACGCCACGACGTCACGCTGGCCGTGCGTGATGCCACGCTGACGGCACTGACCGCTGCGACGTCGGCCGCGGTCGTCGGCGCTGCGGTCGCGTCGCTGTCAGCCCAGCGGGAGGCCGATACGCAGAGCCCCGCCGCGCCGCCGGCCCGGGCACGATCGACACCGTGAGCACGCCCAGCGGCGGGCGGCGCCGTCGCCGGCAGCGGGTCGGCTTCTGCGGGCAGCGGCGCGGTGAGGTAGAACATGCCGGGGACGCGACCCGCGGACCCCTCGACGACGAGAGAGCGAACCGGTGACTCCTTCATGAGCAGCGCCCTGGCCTTCCTGGACCGGGACCGCACGATCGCGTCGCCCGGCTACAGCCGCTGGCTGATCCCCCCGGCCGCCCTGGCGGTGCACCTGAGCATCGGCCAGGTGTACGCGTTCAGCGTCTTCAAGCTCCCGCTCGTCGAGCGCTTCGGGCTCGGTGACAACCAGACGCCCATCGCCGTGATCTTCTCCGTCGCCATCGTCATGCTCGGGCTGTCCGCGGCGTTCGGCGGCCCCTGGATGGAGCGCAACGGGCCCCGCAAGGCCATGGCGCTCTCGGGGGCCTGCTGGGCGGTCGGCTTCGTCGTCGCAGCGCTCGGCGTCTCCGCCGGGCAGCTCTGGCTGGTGTATCTCGGCTACGGCGTGATCGGCGGGATCGGGCTCGGCATCGGCTACATCTCGCCGGTCTCGACGCTCATCAAGTGGTTCCCGGACCGCCCCGGGCTGGCCACCGGCCTGGCGATCATGGGGTTCGGGGGCGGGGCGCTCATCGCCAGCCCGCTGTCCAACGCGCTGCTCAACGGCTTCGCGGCGAACCCGGACACCACCACGTCCGATGCTGTCGCGCCGGCTTTCCTCACCCTCGGGATCGTGTACGCCGTCCTCATGGGCCTGGGCGCCTTCGTGGTGCGGGTGCCCGCCGAGGGCTGGACGCCGAAGGGCTGGACCCCCCCGTCGGACAACGGCACCATGCAGACCACGGCGGACGTCAGCGTCAAGAACGCCATGCGCACCCCGCAGTTCTGGCTGCTGTGGACGGTGCTGTTCTGCAACGTCACCGCGGGCATCGGGATCCTCGAGCAGGCCTCACCGATGGTCCGGGACTTCTTCCCGAACGTCACCGTCGCCGCGGCCGCCGGGTTCGTCGGGCTGCTGTCCCTGTGCAACATGGGCGGACGCTTCATCTGGTCGTCCACCTCGGACGTCATCGGCCGCAAGTGGACGTACACGATGTACCTCGGGCTCGGGGCGGCGGCCTACCTGCTGGTGGTGCTCAGCGGCACGTCCTCGATCATCTTCTTCGTGGCGTTGACCGGCCTCATCATCAGCTTCTACGGCGGCGGGTTCGCCACGATCCCCGCGTACCTCAAGGACCTCTTCGGCGGCTACCAGGTGGGCGCCATCCACGGCCGCCTCCTGACCGCGTGGTCCGCCGCGGGCATCGCCGGGCCGCTCATCGTCAACGCCATCGCGGACAACCGCCGCGAGGCGGGGGTGGAGGGCGCCGAGCTCTACACGCTGAGCCTGTCGATCATGGTGGGCATCCTCGTGATCGGCTTCATCGCCAACGCTCTCGTCCGTCCGGTCGACGAGAAGTACCACGAGAAGAAGGACGGGGCCGCGGGCGGGAAGGGCCGTCAGGAGCGCCAGGTCCGCACCACCTCCGGTGGCTCTCGGACCGGCGGCAGCCGCCGCACCACCGCAGGAGGTTCCCGATGAGCACCCGTCGCAAGCCGCAGAGCCGCAACCCCGCCGGGCGGCCCGGGGGCGCCGCTCAGCGGGGCACGGGCGCCGACGGTCGCGGGAGCGCGAGCCCGGCGGGGTCCGCCACCGACGAGGAGAGCCGCGAGCCGGGCGGCACGGGCGCGGCCGACGGCGCGTCCAAGGTCGCCGCGGTCGGCCTGTGGGCCGTGGTCGGCGGCGGTCTGGTCTACGGCGTCTGGCAGACCCTGGTGAAGGTCGTCGCCCTCTTCACCGGCTGAGCGCTGCGGGGACTCAGCCCTGGTCGGCGTCGCGCGCCCACAGCGACGGCCATGCGACGCCGACCTCGAGCAGCAGCTCGCGCAGCGACGGCAGGGAGACGCCGACCACGGTGTGCGGATCGCCCTCGACGCCGCGCACGAAGGCCCCGCCCAGACCGTCGAGGGTGAACGCGCCCGCGACGGCCAGCGGCTCACCGCTGGCCACGTAGGCCTCGATCTCCGCGTCGCTCACGTCCGCGAAGTGGACCGTCGTCGACGTCACGGCGCCGAGGGTGCCGCCGCGGCCGCCGGCGCCCGGGTCACGGACGTCGACCAGCCAGTGCCCGGTGTGCAGCACGCCGGAGCGCCCTCGCATCGCCGTCCACCGTGCCGTGGCCTCCGCAGCGTCGGCGGGCTTGCCGTGGGCCTCGCCGTCGAGGTCGAGGACGGAGTCGCAGCCGAGCACCAGCAGGTCGTCGGCACCGTCGGCACCGTCGGCACCAGGACCGGAGCCGCCGCTGCCGTCCACCTCGTCCAGGCGGGCGGCGACGTCCTCGGCCTTGGCCCGCGCCAGGACCAGGGCCACGTCGGCGGGGTCGGTGACGCCGTACCGCGCCACCACCTCGTCCTCGTCGACGCGGGAGACCAGCACGAGAGGGTCGAGGCCGGCGCCGCGCAGCGTGGCGAGGCGGGCGGGGGACGCGGAGGCGAGCAGCAGGCGTGTCACGGGCCGCGACGCTACCGGGGAGCGCGGGGAGCCCCGTGGCCCGGCGCCAGGCGCTCGGCCAGCCAGACGTCCGCTCACGGGTCGTCGTCGGAGGGGGCCACCGGCTCGCAGCGGCGATCGTCGTCGCAGCGCTGTGCTCTCATGGGTGCATGGCCCCGACGACGCGACTGTGGCGACTCCTGGGCCTCGCCGTCCCCGCCCTGGCGCTCGCGGTGCTCGGGCTCTTCCACCCGTCGCGGCTGCGGCCCCCCACCGCGGACACGTACCTGCTGCTGCACCTCCTCGCGATGCCGCTGTTCCCGCTCCTCGCGCTCGGACCCTGGCTGCTCGCCGGCCGCGCCGGGCTCGGGCTGCGGCGGGTCGCCGTCATCGCCGTGCGGGTGCTGGCCCTGGTCTACGCGCTCTACTACACCGCGCTGGACCTGCTGGCCGGTGTCGCCGCCGCGAAGGTGGTGCAGGTGACCGGCGGCTCGCCCGCCCACGGTGAGCTGGTCCGCCTGGGTGACCTGCTGGGGTCCGTGGGGTCGGCGGCGCTGGTCGCGGCCCTGTTCGTGGTGGTGGGGCTCGTCGTGGTCGACGCGCACGCCAGCGGCGGGCGGCGGCACTGGCCGCTCATCGCCCTGGGCGCGGTGCTGGCGATCGGCGGTGCGTGGCTCTTCCTCTCCGCGCACATCTTCCATCCCTACGGCGTGGAGGCGATGGTGGCGCTCGCCGCCGGCTACGTCCTGCTGGAGATGGGCGCCCCCGTGCGTCGCGTCCCCGTGAGCCAGACCCCGCCCGCCGGCCCGCGACCCGAGGCAGTCGCCGCGCGCTAGGTGTACCGGGCCATCACGTTGGTGGCAGGCGGCTGGTCGGCCGCTGGCGCGCCGCGCTCCAGCGACCATGCCCCTGCCAGCGCCGAGGGACCGGCGCGCTCAGACGCCCGCGGGAGTCGGCGCCGACGACGTGCTGTCGGTGGCGTCCGCGTCCTGCTCGGGCTCCTCAGCGTGCGCGGGGCGAGCGGCCTCCGCCTCGTCGTCGGCGCTCGTCGCGCCGGCGCCGCGCGAGGAGTCGTAGACCTCCCGGTCCAGGATGCCCTCCCGGGCGGCGACGATCGTCGGGACCAGGGCCTGCCCGGCGACGTTGACGGCGGTGCGGCCCATGTCGAGGATCGGGTCGATCGCCAGCAGCAGACCCACGCCCTCGAGCGGCAGGCCCAGGGTGGAGAGCGTGAGGGTGAGCATGACGGTCGCGCCGGTGAGCCCCGCGGTCGCGGCCGAGCCCACCACGGAGACCAGGGCGATGAGCAGGTAGTCGGTGATCCCCAGGTCGACGCCGAAGAACTGCGCCACGAAGATCGCCGCCAGCGCCGGGTACACCGCGGCGCAGCCGTCCATCTTCGTCGTCGAGCCCAGCGGCACCGCGAACGAGGTGTAGGAGCGCGGCACCCCGAGGTTGCGCTCGGTCACCCGCTCGGTCATCGGCATGGTGCCGACCGAGGAGCGCGAGACGAAGCCCAGCTGGATCGCCGGCCACGCCCCGGCGAAGAACCGCCGCACCGAGAGCCCGTGCGCCTTCAGCAGCACGGGGTAGAGCACGAAGATCACCAGCGCGATGCCGACGTAGACGTCGATGACGAACACGCCGAGCGGCGCCAGACCGTCCCAGCCATAGGTGGCGACGGCCCGGCCGAGCAGCCCGACGGTCCCGATCGGCGCCAGGCGGATGACCCACCACAGCAGCTTCTGCACGATGGCCAGCGCGGAGCGGACGAAGCCCATGAACGGCTCGGCCTTGTCACCGGTGCGCAGCACCGCCACGCCGACGGCGATCGCGAGGACGATGATCTGGAGCACGCTGAACGACAGCTGGGGCCCGTCGTCGCCGGCGGACGCCGTCAAACCGAGGACGTTGGCCGGGACGACGCCCTGGAGGAAGTCCAGCCACGAGCCGCTGCTGCTCGGTGCCTTCGCCGCCGAGGCGTCGGCGGAGGACCGCAGGCCCGGGTTGGTGAGGAGCCCGAGCCCGATGCCGATGCCCACCGAGACCAGCGCGGTGATGGCGAACCACAGCAGCGTCTGCCCGGCCAGGCGGGCGGCGTTCGTCACCGCGGCGAGGTTCGCCACCGAGGCCACGATCGCGAGGAAGACCAGCGGCGGGACGATGGCGAGCAGCAGCTGGACGAACGTGGAGCCGATGGTGCTCAGCGTGGTGGTCAGGGCGTTGGGGTCGGCCTCGGTACCGCCGAGGGAGCGGGCCAGGAGGCCCAGGGCGACGCCGAGCACGAGGCCGATGAGGACCTGCACGCCGAACGACGGCAGCCTCAGCCAGCGCCGTCGCCGCGGCTGCTCGTCGGTGGTGTCGTCAGGCGTGGTGGTGGTGCTGGCGGTGCTGGGCACGGTGGTGCTCCTGGGGGTGCGACGGGTCGGTGAGCGGTCAGCGGCGTCGCTGTCAGACCGAGCTCGCCTGCAGGCACAGGTCGACGTGGCGGCGGGTCGTCAGGTCCCACCGCCCGCAGTCCGTGTCCACGAACGGGTCAACCGCGGTGCGCAGCGCTTCCTTCCCGGCTGACCCCGGTGACCCCGAGCCCCGCCCCGCGTGCACGCGGCCAGCGCTCTCGCCGCTGTGCCAGGGTGTCGTCCGGTGATCCGCTCGGGGTCCACCGGACGAGGAGGCGCGGCCATGGACGTGACGGCCATCCGTCAGGCGGCCCCGCTGTTCTACGGGGCCGTGCTGGTGCTCACGCTCTTCTTCGCCCGGGCTGCATTCCTGCCCGTCCTCATCGGCGGCGCCGTGCTGCTGGCCCTGCTCCTCGTGCTCACCGGCTCACGAGCACCGCGTCGAGGCGGGAAGGGCCGCGGACGGCCTCCGGGTCGCTGATCCCGACGACCGCCAGCGGCGAGCCCCCGCTCAGGGCAGCAGCGCCTCCCGCAGCACGTCGAGCCCCACCGAACCGAGGTCCAGGGCGCGGCGGTGGAAGGCCCGCAGGTCGAAGGCGTCCCCCTCCGCGGCGCGCACCTGCTCGCGCAGGTCCAGCCACAGCCGCTCGCCGACCTTGTACGACGGCGCCTGGCCCGGCCACCCCAGGTAGCGCAGCGCCTCGAAGCGCATCACCGGCTCGGCCTGGTACGTGTGGGCCCGCAGGTAGGTCCACAGGGCGTCGGCGTCCCAGGTGCTCGGACCGCCGTGCTCGCTGATCTCAGCCGGCGTCGCGAAGCGGCAGTGCGTGCCGATGTCGACGACCACGCGCGCCGCCCGGAACAGCTGCGCCTCGAGCATGCCCATCGCGTCGCCCGGGTCGTCCAGCCACCCGAGGTCGGCCATGAGCCGCTCCGCGTACAGCGCCCACCCCTCACCGTGCCCGGAGACCCAGCACAGCAGCCGCCGCCACCGGTTCAGCGCGCCGGAGCGGGCGAGGGCCTGCGCGAACTGCAGGTGGTGTCCGGGCACCCCCTCGTGGAAGACGGTGGTGCGCTCGCTCCACAGCCCGAAGCTGGTGACGCCGGGCGGCACGGACCACCACATCGCTCCCGGGCGGCTGAAGTCCTCGCTGGGCGGGGTGTAGTAGACCCCGCCCGACGACGACGGGGCGATGCGGCAGACCAGCGTGCGCGCCTGCTCGGGCACGTCGAAGTGGGTCCCCGCGAGGGACTCCAGGGAGGCGTCGGAGAGCTCCTGCATCCACGTCAGGAGAGCGTCGGTGCCGTGGGCGCGCCGTTCCGGGTCGGCGTCCAGCACCGCGATCGCCTCCGTCACGGACGCGCCGGGGCGGATCGCCTCGGCGGTCTGCGCCATCTCGGCCTCCAGGCGTGCGACCTCCTCCAGGCCCCACGCGTAGGTCTCCTCGAGGTCGATCGCCGCCCCGAGCTCGTGGCGGGAGAGCAGCCGGTAGGCCTCGACGCCCACGGCGTCGTCGGTCCGGGCCTGACCCGAGGCGACGAGGTCCTCGCGCAGCCAGCGGCCGTGCTCGGCGAACGCCGCCGCCGCGGAGGCCACGGCGGAGCGCAGGTCGGCGAGGAGCGCCGGCGACGCGTCGGCCCCGCTGTCGGGCGCGCCCGCGACCAGGTCGGCCAGCTGACCGGCCGCCGGGTCGGCGAGCGCGTCGCACTGCTCCGCCGACGCGCGGGCCTGGCGCACGGTCGGCACCAGCGCCGGGTCGCCGCCGAGCGCCGCGCCGACGCTGGCGCGCGCACCCGCCAGCACGTCGCCCACCTGCGCGAGCCGGGAGGCGATCGCCTCCCAGCTCTCGACCGTGTCCGTGGGCATGAGGTCGAAGGTGTCCCGCACCACCTGCAGCGGCGAGGTCATGACGTTGACCATCGCGCTGCCGCCGCCGTCCAGCCCGGCGTCGGCGAGCTCGAGGACCACCCCCAGGCGCTCGCGCATCGCGGCGGCGGTCACGGCGTCCACCTCGTCCACGACCGGTGCCTCGTCGACGGCGGCCAGCGTGCGCCGGGCGAGGGCGGTCCGTGCGGCGAAGCCTGCGGGGGAGAAGTCGGTGACGTCGCCGTCGTGGCCGGTGATCCCCGCGGTCGTGGCCATCAGCGGGTCCAGCGCGCAGGACTCCTCGACGTAGGCGTCGGCGACGGCGTCCAGCGGCGTGGGGGCGCGCAGCGCGACGGGAGAGGACGGGCCGGCCTGGGTGGTGTGGACCATGCTCGCGAGCCTAGGGGCGGCGCGGCGCGGCACTACGATCGGCGGTCCCGCCGCCGGGCCCGCCGAGCCCGGGGCGCGCGAGCAGCCGCGTCGTGTCGAGACCAGGAGGACCGTGCAGCGCACCGCACCGCCTCCGAGCCCCGGTGCCTGACGCCGGGACGCTCGGCCTGCTGGCGACGGCCCTGGGGTTCGGCTTCGTCTCCGCGGTCACGCCGTTCCTGCCCGTGGAGGCCTACGTCCTCGTGGTCGCAGCGACGCACGGGCGCGGCCTCTCGGTGGTCGTCGCCGTCATCGCCGCGGCGGGGCACACGGCCGGCAAGGTCGTGCTGTTCGAGGGCACGCGCAGCGCAGCGAGGTGGCCGTGGCTGACGCGCCTGCGCACCCGGGCCGGCGCGACCGGCGTGGTCGGGGTCCCCGAGGGCTCCGCGGACCCCGAGGCCCGCGCTGCCTCGTCGAGCAGCGCAGCCCCTCCTGGTGCGCCCGATGCGGTGCCGACACCGGCGCGCGCTCCTGCGTGGGGCACCAGGTGGCGCTCGAGGTGGCGGGCACGGGTGGCGCTGCTGTCCGCGTGGCTTCGCCGGGCGAACGCCGCGGCCCTCGCCGGCCTGTCCGGGCGGTACGGGCCCGTCGTGGTCTTCTCGGCCGGGCTGCTGGGGCTCCCGCCGCTGCTCGTGGTGGTCTTCTGGGCGGGGGCGTCGTCGATGTCGCTGCGGGCGTTCACGCTCGCGTGCCTGCTGGGACGGTCGATCCGCTTCGCGGCGATCGCGCTCGGAGCGGTCTTCTTCGCCGGGCTCGCGATCTTCTGACGGGCGCTCACGCCCGGGTCAGTCGGTGGAGGTGCCTGACTTCAGCGCCGCCAGGCGCAGCTCCACCTCGGTCTGCTCGCCGACGTCCTCGAGGTCCTCGAACTGCGCGTCCAGGCTGGAGGCCGCGAGCTCCTGGCGGCCGGCGACGCGGGCCTCCTCGCGCCGCACCTTGTCCTCGAAGCGCGCCACGTCCGAGGTGGGGTCGAGCAGGTCCACACCACCGATGGCGTCGGTCACCCGGTTCTGCGCCTCGGCCATGCGGGAGCGGGCCACGAGGTCGTCGCGGGTCCGCTTGAGCTCGTCGAGCTTGGACTGCATGCCGTTCAGCCCGTCCTTGAGCTTGGCGACCACCGCCGTGCGCGAGGTGATCTGCGGCCCGAAGTCCTCGGCCTCCTTCTCCGCGCGGATCTGACGCTCGAGCGCGACGCGGGCCAGCTTGTCGAACCGGTCGGCCTCGGAGGTGTTGCCCTCGCCGCGCATCTGGTCGGCCCGCCTCGAGGCCGCCGACGCCTTGCTTCCCCACTCGTGGGCGGAGGACTGCGCCTCGGCGTGGTCCTCCTCGAGCATCCGCAGGTCGCCGATGGTCAGCGCCACGGACTCCTCGGCCTCGCGGATGGCGGCGGTGTAGTCGCGCACCATCTGGTCGAGCATCTTCTGCGGGTCCTCGGCGCTGTCCAGCAGCGCGTGGAGGTTCGCCTTGGCGAGCTGGCTGATGCGACCGATGAGCGACTGCTGCGACATGGGGTCTCCGGGGGGATCGGCGGGCGCGGCGCGCTGCGGTCAGGCGCTGCGACGAGATGTTCTCAGCATGCCAGGGCGGCTCAGAACCTTCCACCACCGCCGAAGCCGCCCCCTCCGCCGAACCCGCCACCGCCCCCGAAGCCGCCTCCGCCGAATCCCCCGCCTCCACCGAAGCCGCCTCCGCCTCCGAAGGAGCCGCCGGACGAGCGACCGCCTCCGCCGCCGCCGAGGATGGAACCGATGACGCCGCCGAGCACCGCTGCCTCGAGCGAGCCGCCGGAGCGGCTGCGACGACGCCCGTAGCCGCCACCGCCGTACCCGCCGCCGAAACCCCCGCCGCCGAACCCGTCGACGTCGCGCGAGGCCTCGTCCTGGGCGCGCTCGGCGGCCGCGTCGGCCTGCTGCGCGAGCGAGAGCGCACGCGCCGGGTCGGAGGCGGCGCAGCGCTCGGCGTCGTCGAGGAGGGACCGGGCGCGGTCCAGCCAGGACCGGGCCGACGAGCCCACGGCTCCGCGCCGGCTGCGCAGGTAGGCGCGGGCGGCCTCGACCTCCGCGCGGGCGGCCGGCAGTGCGGAGTCCAGCGCCGCGCGGGCCCGCTGGCCGCGCTCGCGGTCCTCGCGCACCCCCGCGAGCGCCTGGTCCAGCGCGACGTCGGCCTCCTCGATGCGCCGCTGCGCCGTCAGGGGATCGCCGTCCCCGGAGACGTCCGCCGCGCGCAGGGCTGCCTCGGCGCGGGCGATCGCCGCGCCCAGCTGGTCGCCCCCGACGCCGCGCTCGGTGAGGGCGCGGGCCTCGGCGAGGTCGGACTCGGTCTCGGTGCGGGACGCGGCCAGCGAGGCGGTCGCCGCGTCCAGGTCCCGCTGCAGGGCGTCGACCGCGTCGAGGGCCTCGGTGATGCTCACGGCAGCGCCCCGGCCGGCGCGCACGTGGACCGCCGCCTCCCCGTCCGAGCCCTCGGCCTGCGCCTCACGGGCGTCGTCGCGCTCGTCGCGGGCGTACCGGAGCAGCTCCTCGACCTGCGCCGGCGTGCCGGCGACCGACGTGAGCGCGCTCGGCGACCAGCGCGAGGCCAGCGCGTCGATCTGCGGGCCGACCTTCCTGGCCCTGGCGGCCAGCCGCTCCAGGTCGCTCTGGAGGCGGGGGAGCAGCTCGTCGAGGTGGGAGGCGAGGTCGCGCAGCTTCTCGAACGACTCGGCCTGCGCGTCGAGGCGCTCGTCGGCCGCGGCGGTGCGCTCCACCACCTCGGTGAAGCGAGCCCGGAGCCAGCCCTCGTCCACGCCGCCCTCGCGGGTGCCGTCGTCGTCGCGCCCGGAAACGGCGTCGGTGGCGGCGCGGTGCGCGGCGAAGGCCGCCGCGAGGTCTGCGCGGGCTGCCTCCACGGCCTGCGCGTAGGGCTTCGTGGCCTCGTCGCCGAACTGCGCCGCGGCGAAGCCCACCTCGGTGGCGGAGGAGTCGACGGCGTCGTCGGTGGCCACCAGCGCCGCGCCGGCGCGGCGGGCGAGGTCGTCCAGGGGCTCGAGCGGCTCCGCGGGCTGGCCCTGCGGCCCACGGTTGCCGGCGCGCTGGCGCTTCTTGCGGTTGCTGAGACCGGCGAGCAGGGCGATGCCGCCGCCGAACACGACGATGGCCCCGATCACGAGCCACCCGATGATGCTGCCCGAGGAGCCGGAGCTGCTCGAGGCACCAGCGTCGCCCGTCCCGCTGCCGCCCGCGCCCGTGCCAGCCGGTCCGGAGCCACCGGCGGCGGGGGTCGAGGCGATGGCTCCCGCGGCGGCCTGCACCGCGCCGTCCCAGCTCCCGCTGCTCAGCTCCTGCTCCACGGCCTGCTCGACGGCAGCACCGTCCTGCGCGGTCAAGTCGGACGCCGGGGAGCTCTGCAGCCCGTACTCGCGGTCGCCGACGGCCACGGCCAGGAGGACGTCCTGGGAGCCCAGGTTCGAGCGCTGGAAGGTCTGCTGCGTCCAGGCGGGCCCCTGCGCACCGTCGAAGGTGTCGGTGAAGACCACGTACAGCGAGTAGCCGGTGTCCTGCTGCAGGTCCGCGACGACCTGCTCCGCCCGACCCACGTCGAGCACCCCGGCGGAGTCGGTGACCTGGCTGCTCAGCCGCGCGGGGGGCTCAGCCGCGGCGACCGGCGCCCCGACCAGCGTCAGGGCCAGCCACAGCCCGAGAGCCGCCAAGAGCCCGCGACCGCGCCACCCCCCGACCGCATCTCGCGCGCGAAACGATGTTGGGGGTGGCATCCCCACAGCATTTCGCGCGCGAATTGCGGTGCGGGTACGGGTGCGGATACGGGTGTGGGCGTGGGCGTGGGGCGGCACAGCGTTTCGCGCGCGAATTGCGGTGGAAGACCTGGTGGAGACCGCACTTCGCGCGCGAATTGGGGTGGGGGAGGCATGAGGTAGGGGAGCGGCGGTCATCGGGCCGCCACCCGCCACGCGTCGGGGCCGCTGGGCATCGGCGCCCGCAGGCCGGCCCCGTAGCGCCACCGTGACGACGCGGGGTCGTCGGCCACGTCCCCGCCGGACGCCGCGCGGCGCCTCAGCACCGCGAGCGCCGCGACCAGCGCCACCACCTCGTCGTCCTCGGGGCGCCCGCGCAGCACGTCCACCACGAGGTCCTGGGCCGCGGCGGAGCGCAGCTGCTCGCCCGCGTCGACGACGTCACCGCTCGCGTCAGCGCTCACAGCGGGATGTTCCCGTGCTTCTTGGCCGGCAGCGCTCCCCGCTTGGTGGCCAGCGTGCGCAGTGCCTTGACGATGGTCCCGCGGGTCGCCGACGGCTCGATCACGGCGTCGACGTACCCCCGCTCGGCCGCCTGGTAGGGGGTGGCCAGCGTCGTCTCGTACTCGTCGACGAGCTCGGCGCGGCGGGCCTCTGCATCGCCACCAGCCGCCGCCACCTCTCGCAGCTCCGCCCGGTTCAGCAGGTTCACCGCCCCGGCCGCGCCCATCACGGCCACCTGCGCGCTGGGCCACGCGAGGTTGACGTCCGCCCCGATGTGCTTGGAGCCCATGACGATGTACGCGCCCCCGTAGGCCTTGCGCGTGATGAGCGTGACCAGCGGCACGGTCGCCTCGGCGTAGGCGTACAGCAGCTTCGCGCCCCGGCGGATGATCCCGCTGTGCTCCTGCTCGGTGCCCGGCAGGAACCCGGGCACGTCCACGAACGTCAGCACCGGGAGGCCGAACGCGTCGCACAGGCGCACGAAGCGCGCGGCCTTCTCGGACGCGTCGATGTCGAGGATGCCGGCCACGTGCGTCGGCTGGTTGGCCACGACCCCGACGCTGACCCCCTCGACCCGCCCGAAGCCGACGATGACGTTGGGCGCGAACGCCTCGTGCAGGCCGAGGAGCTCACCGTCGTCCAGCACCGCGCTGATCACGACGCGCATGTCGTAGGGGACGTTGGGGGAGTCGGGGACGAGGGTGTCCAGGGCCGCGTCGGTGTCGGTGACCTCGTCGGCGTCGTGGGCCACGTCCGGTTCCAGCACCGGCGGCTGGCCCAGGTTGTTGCTCGGCAGGTGGGACAGGACGTCCTTGACGTAGTCGAGCGCGTCGTCCTCGGTGACGGCGGCGTGGTGGACCACCCCGGTGGTCTCGGAGTGGGTGCGCGCGCCGCCCAGGTCCTCCATCGAGACGTCCTCGCCGGTGACCGTGCGGATGACGTCGGGGCCGGTGACGAACATGTGGGAGGTCTCCTCGACCATCACCACCACGTCGGTCACCGCGGGGGAGTAGACGGCGCCGCCGGCGCAGGGCCCCATGATCAGGGAGATCTGCGGGACCACGCCGGAGGCCGCCACGTTGCGGCGGAACATCTCGCCGTAGGCGCCGAGGGAGTCCACACCCTCCTGGATGCGCGCACCGCCGGAGTCGTTGATCCCCACGATGGGCGCGCCGATGGCCATCGCCAGGTCCATCACCTTGGCGATCTTCGTGCCGTGGGCCTGTCCGAGGCTCCCGCCGGAGACGGTGAAGTCCTGCGCGTAGACGCACACCGGGCGCCCGTCGATCGTGCCGTGACCGGTGACGACGCCGTCACCGTCCGGTCCGGGCCCGCCGCTGGGCGGGCGTGAGCGCACGAGCGCGCCGGTCTCGACGAAGGAGCCCTCGTCCAGCAGCGCGTCGAGGCGCTCGCGGGCGGTGCCCTTGCCCCGGGCGCGCTGACGCTCGATGGCCTTCGGGGCCCCGCCCTCACGCCCGGCGGCGAGCCGGTCCCGCAGGGCCAGGGCGCGGCCCGCCGTGCTGCGGGGGTCGGGAGCAGAGGCGTCCCCGGGCCCGTTCGCACCATTGAGGGACGCGGTCGCGGCGGTGTCGGTCGGCACGCTGGTTGAGCCTAGAGGACCGGCGGGCGGCGCGGCCCCGTGCGGCCTCAGCCGGAGAAGGGCAGGGGCGGGGCGCCGCCGACGTCGGGCACGTGGGCGAAGATCGCGCCGGCCGGGCCGCTCTCGTCGTCGGGCAGGCCCATCGCCGAGGTGGTGACGAACAGCGTGCCCGTGCCGGCGCCGCCGAAGGCGCAGGCCGTCACCTGGTCCACGGGGACGTCCACCCGCTCGTCGATCGCGCCCTCGGGGTCGAGGTGGACCACGCAGCCCGCGCCGTTCACCGCGACCCACGCGCCGCCCGCGACGTCCAGCGTGAGCCCGTCGGGCACCCCGCCCAGGTCGTCGGGCAGCCGGGTGAGCACCCGCGTCGCGCTGACGTCCCCGGTCGACGGGTCGACGGTCAGCTCCTGCACGGCGCGGGTGGGGGAGTCCACGTAGAGCGCGCGGTCCGGGGCGGTGAAGGCGATGCCGTTGCTCACCGAGACCCCGGGCAGGACCACGCGCGCGCCCCCACCCGGCTCCAGGCACCACAGGTCGCCGCCGCCGGAGCTCTCGTCGTAGGCCATGGACCCGCCGTAGAAGCGCCCGGAGGGGTCGCAGCCGCCGTCGTTGAAGCGCACCTGTCCGCGCGCCCAGAGGGCGGGGAGCATCGTCGGGGACAGGCGGAGGTCGGCGCCGCTCGCCTCCCCGGGCGCGGGGAAGCCGCTCGGGACGGAGTCCAGCAGCGCGAAGCGGCGCTCGGCGAGCACCACGGCCCCGCCGCCCGACCGGGGGCGCACGGCCGCGAGCACGTCGGCGACGTCGTGGCGGGCGAGCGCCCCGGTCACCGGGTCGAGGCGCACGAGGGCCCCGGCGAGCATGTCGACCGACAGCAGCTGGGCGCCGGCGCAGTCCCACACCGGTCCCTCCCCGTGGTGGGCGACGGGGTCGGTGATCTGGAGGGCGGAGGGCATGCCCGCACGCTCCCACGGGCACGACGAACCTTCGCGTCGAGCGCGCACCGCGGTGGTGGAGGCGCCGGCGGTGGTGCCAGGCTCGTGGCGTGGCTCCCGACTACACCGACCTCGCCCGACCGTCGCTGCGCGCCGACGCCCTGCGCGGCGCCCTCTGCGCCCCGGGCGGACCGCTGGCGCGGCTCGACGTGCTCGACGACGTCGGCTCGACCAACGCGTGGCTGCTCGAGCGCGCCGCCGGCGCACCCGCGGACCACCCTCACCTGTCGGCGGTGCTCGCCGAGCACCAGAGCGCGGGGCGCGGGCGCCTGGGGCGCACGTGGACCGCGCCGCCGCGCTCGAGCCTGTTCGTCTCCGTCCTGCTGCGCCTGCCCGGAGTCCCCCGGGAGCGCTGGTCCTGGTTGCCGCTGCTGGCCGGCGAGAGCGTCGCCGCCGTGCTGCGGCGCACCGCCGGGGTGGCGGCGTCGGTGAAGTGGCCCAACGACGTGCTCGTCGACGTCTCGAGCGCCCAGCCGGCGGCGGGGAAGGTCGCGGGAGTGCTCAGCGAGGTGGCGCCCGACGCGAGCGCCGTGGTGGTGGGCGTCGGGCTCAACGTCTCGCTGACGCAGGCGGAGCTGCCCGCGGCCACCGCGACGTCCCTGGCGCTCGCCGGGGCCTCGACCACCGACCGCGACGTGCTGGCCCGCTCGGTGCTGCGGGCGCTGGCGGAGGCGGTCACCTCGTGGACGGGCGCCGGCGGCGACGCGGAGGCCAGCGGTCTGGCGGCGAGGGTGCGCGAGGCGTGCTCGACGATCGGTGCGGCGGTCCGGGTGGAGCTGCCCGGCGGCTCGAGCCTGCGGGGGACCGCCGAGGGGATCGACGGCGAGGGACGGCTGCTGGTGCGCCCCGGTCATGACGGTGACGCTGCAGGCCAGGAGCAGCGGGACGTGGTCGCCGTCGGTGCGGGGGACGTCGTCCACCTGCGGTGATCAGCCCCCGTCGGTGGTCCTCCCCGCCGTGCGGGCGCTGCCGGCGGCCTGGGCGGCGGTGGCGGCGCGGCGGGCCCGCTTGTCCTCGTACATGTGCAGGTCGGCCCGGCGCAGCAGGTCCTCCCCGTCGCCGACCGTGCTCACGGTGGCGCAGACCATCCCGACGCTGACCGACCAGGGCATGTCCAGCACCCCGGCGCTGCCGCGCAACCGCAGGCGTGCACGTTCCGCGACGAGGTCGGCATCCGCCGGTGCGACGTCGGCCAGCACGAGGGCGAACTCGTCCCCGCCGAGGCGCGCCATGACGTCGCCCTCCCGGACCATCTCGCCCAGCCCCACGGCGACCTCCACCAGCACGGCGTCGCCGAGGGCGTGACCGAGGTCGTCGTTGATGCCCTTGAACCCGTCGATGTCGAAGCACAGCACCGCCACGCTGCGTGCGTGCGCCCCGTCGCTGCCCGCGGGCGTGGCCACGAGCTCCTCGAGCCCCTGGGTCAGCCCTTGCCGGTTGGAGAGCCCGGTCAGGGGGTCGGTGAGCGCGCCGCGTGCCAGGGCGGTCGCGAGCAGCTGCACCTGGTCGCGCCCGCGCCCCGCATGGTGCTGCAGCACGTGGGCGACCGCGATGGCGAAGGTCGTGGCGGCCACCGCCTGCTGCGCGTGGGGCTCGTCGAGCCTGCCCGCGACGATGACGCCGACGGCGGCGGCCGCGAGCACGTCGGAGACCAGCAGCCAGCGCGCCTGCGGCACCAGGGCGCCGGCAGCCACCAGACCCAGGGTCAGGTACACCGTGTACATGGGGTCGCGCCCGACGAGGAGGTGGATCGCGAGGTCGGTCGTCGTGAGGGCGAACGCCAGCCCCAGCATCGTCTTCAGCGCCGCACCGGTGCGCGGACGGCGCAGGTGGTGGAACCAGAACAGCGTGAGGGCGACCGCGGTCGCCAGCGGGGCGAGCGGCAGGAACGGTGCTCCGGGGATGATCACCAGGTCGGCGACGGCGGCCGCGACGTGGACCACCGCCAGGCCGGCCATCGTCGTGGCGTAGCCGGTCCCCAGCGTCACGGTCGTGACGTCGGCCCACCCGCGCCCGGCGAAGGTCGTGGCGGGGCCGGCGGGGCCGGCGGGGCCGGCGGGGCTGGCTGGGGCACCGGGACGGCCGGGGCCGCTCGTGCGGTCAGCGCTCGGCGAGCGACGGGCGCGTCGGTCCATGCCGCGTCATCGGCGCCGTCGCACGAGGTCTTGAGGGGTCAGCCGGGTGACCCGGGGAGCGGGCGGGTCAGCCGCGCCGGGTCGTCACCGGCAGGGGGGCCGAGGGGTCGAGCGCCAGCTCCGCCACCGGTCGGTCCTCGCGGAAGACCCACGTCCGGTAGGCGAAGAAGCGGAACGCCGTCCCCACCGCGATGCCGACGACGTTGGAGACGTTGTCCGCCAGCGGCGACGTCAGCCCCATCAGGTAGTGGCTGAGGGCGAGGATCGCCAGGGAGATCAGGAGCGCCACGCCGTTGAGCCCGACGAAGAGCACGAGCTCCGGCAGCAGGCGCCGGCTGCGGGCGCCGCGGCGGTGCCGGTAGGTCCAGAACCGGTTCCCCAGCCACGAGAAGATCGTGGCGACCACCACCGCGACCACCTTGGACGTCAGGGGGTGCCCGGACCCGGCCGTGGCGATGAGGAGGTTGAAGGTGCCGACGTCCACGACGAACGCCAGCGCACCGACCACCCCGAACCGGCCCAGCTCACGGGCCAGCCGCCCCCACGCGGCGCGCACGCGAGCGTGCAGGGATCCCGGGCGGCTCACCGGAGCACTGTAGGTCGGTGGGGCGCCCGGGGCCCGGGCATCGGTAGCCTCGCCGCCGTGAGCGAGCCTGCCGGAGCCCCTGGTCCGTCGCCCGAGGAACCACCCCGGACGGGAGGCGGAGGCGCACCCCTGGTCACGGTCGTCGGGGGCGGTCAGCTGGCCCGCATGATGGCCGGGCCCGCGGCCGAGCTCGGCATCACCCTGCGCGTGCTCGCGGAGGGCGCCGACGACCCCGCGGCGCAGGTGCTCACGGACGTGCGCCTCGGCGGCCCGGACGACGCGCAGGCGCTCGCGGGCTCCGCGGAGGGTGCCGACGCGCTGACCTTCGACCACGAGCACGTGCCGGGGAGCCTGCTGCGGGAGCTGGAGGAGGGCGGGGTGGCCGTGCGCCCCGGCTCGGGCGCGCTGCTCCACGCGCAGGACAAGCTGGTGCTGCGCGAGCGCCTGGGGTCGATGGGCGTCGCGGGCCCGCGGTGGGCGGGGGTGAGCGACCCGTCGGGGCTGGCGGCCTTCGGCGACGACGTCGGCTGGCCGGTGGTGCTCAAGACCCCGCGCGGCGGGTACGACGGGCACGGCGTGCGGGTGGTCGGCGCCGACGACGTCGCCGACACCGCCGACTGGTTCGAGCGCGCGGCCGCGAGCGGCGACGGTCGGCTGCTGGCCGAGGAGCGGGTCGACTTCGCGCGGGAGCTCGCGGTCGTGGTCGCCCGGAGCCCTTCGGGCCAGGCTTGCGCCTGGCCGGTGGTCCAGACGGTGCAGGTGGACGGCATCTGTCACGAGGTACTGGCGCCCGCCCCGGGGCTCGACGACGACGTGGCGGCCGACGCCACCGCCACGGCGCTGCGCCTCGCGCACGAGCTGGGGGTGGTCGGCGTGATGGCGATGGAGTGCTTCGAGGTGGCGGCCCCCGATGGGTCGGGCCGGGCGGGCGTGCTGGTCAACGAGCTGGCGATGCGCCCCCACAACAGCGGCCACTGGAGCATGGACGGCGCGGTGACGGGGCAGTTCGAGCAGCACCTGCGCGCCGTGCTCGACCTCCCGCTGGGGGACGTGAGCCCGCTCGCGCCGTGGACGGTGATGGTCAACGTGCTCGGCCCCCAGCGCGAGGAGCACGCCGACCTGCACCGGGCGCTGCTGCACGTCATGGCGCACGACCCCGGGGTCAAGGTGCACCTGTACGGGAAGGCGTGGCGCCCCGGGCGCAAGATGGGTCACGTGAACGTCAGCGGACCCGACCTCGAGGACGTGCGGGCCCGCGCCCGCCACGCGGGGGACTTCATGACCGGGCTGATCGATGAGTGAGCCCGGCGAGCAGGAGACGCTGAGCGGCGGCCCGCGCGTCGGCGTCGTCATGGGTTCGGACTCGGACTGGCCGGTGATGGAGGCCGCCGCCGGGGCGCTGGAGGAGTTCGGCGTCCTCCACGAGGTGGGGGTGGTCTCGGCGCACCGGATGCCGGAGGACATGGTCGCCTACGGGCGCAGCGCGGCCTCGCGAGGGCTGCGGGTGATCATCGCCGGCGCCGGAGGCGCCGCGCACCTGCCGGGCATGCTCGCCGCCCTCACGCCGCTGCCGGTGATCGGCGTCCCGGTGCCGCTGGAGCGCCTGGACGGGATGGACTCGCTGCTCTCGATCGTGCAGATGCCCGCCGGGGTGCCCGTGGCGACCGTCTCCATCGGGGGCGCGCGCAACGCCGGGCTGCTCGCGGTGCGGGTGCTCGCGGCCGGCGAGGGCGCCGAGGCGGAGCGCCTGCGGGGGGCCATGGCCGACTTCCAGGCGGGGCTGCGTGAGGCCGCCGTCGCGAAGGGCGACGCGCTGCGCGCCTCCCGCGAGGCCTGAGCCCCGACCGGGGACGCGCAGCCGTGGTGGATCGAGGCCGAGCGCGGTGGGCGGTCCCCGGTCGCCGGGCGGGGGTCAGCCCAGGCCCGGCTGGGACGCCGCGACCTCCTCGATCGTGTCGACGTCGTTGGTGCGGATCGCCCCGAAGACCTGCTGCGCGGCGGCCTCGTCCCAGTCCACGACCACGCCGGCGCCGGTGCTCCGGCTCGCGCTCGCCACGGGCACGGTGAGGCTGACGGCCTTGCCGGACGCGACCGAGCGGAACGCGTTGGCGAAGCGGGCGAGGGCCAGCGGGCCCGTCCCGTCGTCGACGGACAGCGCGCCGCCGCCGGCGTGGGCCACCCGGAACCCGGTGACGGGGTTGAGCAGCGTCGCGGGGCTGGTGGCCTCGCCGGCGATCGCGGCGATGAGCTCGCGCTGACGCTGCGCGCGGCCGAGGTCCCCACCGACCGCCGAGTCGCGGCTGCGGGCGTAGCCGAGCGCCGTCGCCCCGTCCATCTCCTGGCAGCCCGCGGGGATGCTGAGGCCGGCCTTGGGGTCGTCGATGGCGGCCTCCGGGCACATCGTCACGCCCCCGACGGCGTCGACCATGCCGGCGAAGCCCGCGAGCCCGGTCTCGGCGTAGCCGTCGACGTGGATGTTCGTGGCGTCCTCGACGGTCTGCGTGAGCAGCTCGGGGCCGCCGATGGCGAAGGCCGCGTTGATCTTCTGGGAGCCGTGGCCGGGGATGGCCACGTAGCTGTCGCGGGGCAGGGAGAGCAGGACGCTGCGCCCCCCGAAGGGCGGGGTGTGCAGCAGCATGATGGTGTCGGTGCGCCCGCCCTGGAACTCGGCCGCCGGCCCGGTCGAGAGCTCCACCTGCTGGTCCTCGCTGAGGCCGTCGCGCGAGTCCGAGCCCACGAGCAGCACCGTGTGCCCCGGGGTGTTCGCGGCGTCGCTCGCGGGCAGCGGGCCCACGCGGTCCAGCGAGACGTAGCCGACCACGCCCAGCGCCAGCGGGTAGGCGATCACCAGCAGGACCACCCGGGCGGCCAAGCCGCGCCGCCGTGCGCGGCGCCGCCGCGGCGAGGTGCGAGGTGAGGCGTAGGGGCGGTCCCTGGCGGGCGGTCCCTGGTGGGCGCCCGGTCCTCGTGCGGACCCGCCGCGGCGCTCAGGCGCGGGCCCGCCGCGCGGGGGCTGGCGCGGGGTGTACGGATCCTGGGCGGAGGGGCCGCGGGGCGCCCGCGACCGGGGGCTCGGGGGTGGAGGCTCCGGCTCGGCGCGGCGACGGCCCGACGGCGGTGACGACGGGGGTGGCGCCGGCCGGCGCAGGCGCGGGGACGAGCGGTACGTCGTCGCGGGTCCCCAGCGCGGGTCGTCTGCCACGCGGACACGGTAAGGCGTGAGGGCCCCGTCACCGTGCACGGCGAGCGCCGACCGGGCACGGCAGCCCCAGGCTGACGCGATCACCCACCCCGGAGAGTGACTCAGCGCTACGTTCCGTTCGTGTCTGTCATCGACTCGCCGGGCGTGACGCGCGACGCGGCCCCCGCCGCGACCCCGCGTCGCCGCGTTGCCGGCGCGCTGCGGTTCCTCGTGATGGCGCTCGCCGGGCTGCTGGGCCTCCAGGTCGTCTTCTTCGCCGGCCTGGTCGCCGCCCAGGCCGTGCCCAACGCCCCGATCATCATGGCGCTGGCCACCGCGGTGGGTGACGGGACGTACGGGCCGGCCTACGTGCCCGACGGCGTCGGGGGGTCGGCGGACCGCTTCACCGAGTGCGTCGTGATCGGGTACGGGGTGTCCTCGCCCGACGACCCCCGCAGCGTGCTGGCCCGGGCTGCCGGCGGCCCGCGGCTGGAGTCCTGCGAGAAGGGTGCCCAGCAGATAGCCGCCCTCGCCGCCGGGGAGCAGGTCGACCCCCCGGCGACCTACTTCCGCTACTGGAACGGCTACTCCGTGCTGACCCGCCCGGTGCTCGCGCTCCTCGGGCTCACGGGGCTGCGCCTGGTCGTCGCCGGTCTGCTGCTCACCGCCGGCCTGGCCGCGTTCCTCGCGGTGCGCCGCGGAGCCGGGACGGGCGCCGCGTGCGCGGTGGTGCTGCCCCTGGCGGTGGCGTCCAACGCGATCACCACGCCGTCGACCGCGTCGAGCCACGGGATCGCCCTGGCGGCGGTCCTCGCCGGCGTGGCGCTGACCGCGGCGGCGGCGCGTCGCGGCTGGCGCGGCGCCGTCCTCGGGGCGGCGGGGGCGGCAGCGCTGCTCAACTACGTGGACCTGCTCACCACCCCGGCCATGTCGTGGGCGCTGTGCGCGGCGGTCGCCGGTGCGGTCGCCGCCGCCACGGGCGTCCACGCGGCCCGGGTCCTGCTGGTCACCGCCGCGGCCGGGGCGTCGTGGGCGGTGGCGTACGGCCTCACGTGGGTCTCCCGCTGGTGCATCGCCGCGCTCGCCCGCGGCCCCGAGATCTTCTCCCAGGTGCGCGACGTCAGCACGTTCCGCCTGGGCGGCGACAACCCGATGGTGGCCGACGTCGTCGGTGCCGCGGTGGGCGCCAACCTGCGGGAATGGCTGTGGAACGTGCCCACGGCGTGGCCGCTGCTGGTCGCCGTCGCGCTCGTCGCAGCCGGCGGGGTGGCCGTCGGCGTGCTGCGTCGCGGCCCGGGCGCGATCGCGCTCTTCGCCGTCCTCGCGGCGCCCGCCGCGGTCGTGCCGCTCTGGTACGAGGTGATGAGCAACCACAGCCAGATCCACGCCTTCTTCACCTACGCCTCGCTGCCGGCGGCCGCCGGCGTGGTGGCCCTCGCCGGCCTCGTCGCGGCGACGCCTCGGCGGTGGCAGCCGACGGTCACGGTGCGGCCGTACGACACCCGTGCGGCCGACCGCGGCCCGTCGGCCCGTTCGGGTCAGCGTGCCTCGGGGCGCACGCGGCGCTCCCATGCCGCGCACTGACCACGCGGCACGCCGCGCGCGCATCCCACGCCATACCGCGTGTCTCCTCCCGAAGCGGACGACACGAGAGGGCGGGCGGTCGATCAACCGGGCAGAGGGCTCTCCGCGTGCAAGCGTCACTCACCGCACCACCTCGTGACGCATCGTGCCTCTGGGCGTCGCCACGGGGACCCCGCCCGGCCCCGCACCGACGCCGACGCTCCGCCGGCCGGTGCGCCGTCGTCACAGGAAGAGGGCTCCACATGACCGTCACGCACGACGCAGCAGCGCTGTTCGACAGCGCGGGCCGCCTGCCCGCAGGCCGCCGATCGTTCCTCCGCACCGCCGGTCTGCTGGGGCTCGGCGCCGCCGGCGCCGCGGCCGCGGGCACGGTGATGAGCACCTCGGCGTTCGCCGCCACCGACCCGGACCTCACCGACGTCGACATCCTCAACTTTGCCCTCAACCTCGAGTACCTGGAGGCGGAGTACTACCAGCGCGCCGTGACCGGCAACGGGCTGGACAACCCCGACATCGAGGCCCGCGGTCTCGACCAGCAGCCGGGTGTCGTGACCGGCGGGCGCCAGGTCGACTTCGGCAGCGGCTCCATCGGCAGGTACGCCGCCGAGATCGCCAACGACGAGCTGAGCCACGTCCGCTTCCTGCGCGCCGCGCTCGAGGACGCCGGCGCTCCCGTCGTCGCCCGTCCGGCGATCAACCTCCGGGAGGCCTTCGCCACGGCCGCCTCGGCCGCTGGCCTGGGCGACACCTTCGACCCGTACTCGAGCCCGGAGAACTTCCTCCTCGGAGCCTTCGTGTTCGAGGACGTCGGGGTGACCGCGTTCGGCGGCGCCGCGAAGTTCATCCAGAACAAGGACTTCCTCACGCCCGCCGCCGGCATCCTCGCGGTCGAGGCGTACCACGCGGGCATCGTCCGGTCCCAGCTGTACCGCCTGGGCCTGGGGAAGCAGGCGAACGCCATCTCCGACGCTCGCGACAAGCTGGACGGGGCGTCCGAGATGGACGAGGGCGTGCTCTCCACGAAGGTGCCGGCGCGCGCCGACCGGGCGAACATCGTGCCCACCGACGAGAACTCGCTCACCTACCGGCGCAGCCCCGAGCAGGTGCTCAGCATCGTCTACCTCAGCGGTGACGCCACCAAGACCGGCGGGTTCCTTCCCTCCGGCGCCAACCCCGCCACGTGATCCCCCGTCCGTCGCGCGCGGCGGACCGCCCGCACCCGCACCCACCCCACCCGGAGGTCCTCGTGACCGCACCATCCCCCCGCCGGCGGCGCCGCACCCTGATCGGCGCCACCGCCACCGCTGCCGTCCTCGCTGCCAGCGCCCTCGGCGCCGGCAGCGCCATGGCCGTCCCCGGCTTCACCGTCGGCCAGGGCGGCGACCGCCTCGCCGGAGCCGACCGCGTCGAGACCGCGATCTCGGCCTCGAAGATGCTCTACCCCACGGGCGGCTCGAACGACGCCGTCCTGGTCTCCCGCGACTCGCTCATCGACGGCCTCACCGCCTCCTACCTCGCGGGCCTGAAGTACGCCCCGATCCTCTACACCGACACGGACGGCGTGAACGCCAGCACCGAGGCGGAGCTGGAGCGCCTGGGCGTGAAGAACGTGTGGCTCGTCGGCGGCACGGCCGTCATCAGCGCCGCGCAGGAGACGGCGCTGAAGGCCGAGTTCGAGGGCGTCCAGCGCTACGGCGGCAAGGACCGCTACGACACGGCGGCGATGATCGCCAAGGTCGAGCTGCCGACCTACCAGCCGGAGAAGGTCTTCGTCGCCAACGGCGTCACGGACGCCGACGCGCTCGCGGCCGGCCCCATCGCCTACGCGCGCGGCTACCCGGTGCTCCTGACGGCGAGGGACGACGTCCCGGCCACCACCGCGTCCGCGCTGGGAGACCTCGCGGTGCCCGACCGCGTCGTCGTCGGCGGCACGGCCGTCGTCTCCGACGCGACGTACGGCGCGCTGGAGGCCACGGAGCGCCTCTCCGGCGTGAACCGTCAGCAGACCTCGGCGGTCGTGGCGGGCTGGGCGCTGAAGAACGCGTACTTCACCGACAAGAACGTCGCCCTGGTGGGCTCGGCGACCCGCAATGGCGCCGACGCGCTGGTGGCGGCGCCGCTCGCAGGGTCCACGGGCACGCCCGTCCTGTTCGTCCAGGGCGACCAGCTCGGCCAGCACGCGGAGGGCTACCTCGAGGACCACGCGCCGAACCTCGACGGCCGGGGCTGGGTCTTCGGCGGGCGCACCGCCGTCTCCGACGCCGCCGCCGCCCAGGCCACCGCCGCCGCGCAGTGACCGCCGTGGCTCACGACAACTCCCTCGACGCACCCTGGAAGGGTCATCATGCTTGGTAAGCAGCTGGGAAAGACGGTCCTGCGCGACATCATCACCCGCAGCGCCGAGACCGAGGCGGACCGCCGCCTGTTCCTGCGCAGCGCCGGCCTCGCCGGCGTCGGCGCCGTGGGCCTCGGGATGGCGGGCGCGGGCGCTGCGTCCGCCGCCACCCCGGACGAGGACCTCACGGAGGACCAGAAGCTCTCGGACTACACCGTCCTGAACTTCGCGCTCAACCTCGAGTACCTGGAGGCGGAGTTCTACCTCTACGCCGCCTACGGCCACGGGCTGAACAACGCGACCAGCGACGCCGGCTCCAAGGGCAGCGCTGGCGGGCCGAAGGGCGGCGTGGTCGTCAGGGACTTCCCCCGGGTGAAGTTCGAGAACCGGTACGTGCGCCAGTTCGCCGAGGAGATCGCCCAGGACGAGATCGGTCACGTGAAGTTCCTGCGCTCCGCGCTGGGTGACTACGCCGTGGCGCGTCCGCAGATCAACCTCAAGGAGGCGTTCGACGGTGCGGCCTCTGCCGCGGGGGTCGCGGACGCGAACGGCAAGTTCGACCCCTTCGCCTCCGACCTGGCGTTCCTCCTCGGGGCGTTCATCTTCGAGGACGTCGGGGTCACCGCTTACAAGGGCGGAGCCTCGCTGATCCAGTCGGACACCTACCTCGAGGCCGCGGCGTCCATCCTCGCGGTGGAGGCGTACCACG
>JARICT010000126.1 GCA_029257185.1 Quadrisphaera sp. | reverse complement strand
TGGAAACTCGACCTACCGAGCCGATGGTCACGATGGCGATAGATCCCATAGGAAAGGTGGGGAAAAGCCCTGATTTTAGATCGGTGACATTAATAAAACGTTTCGCGGCACCTATTGAAGGTGTGCCCACGGCCTCTGGGTTCCACCAAGGTGCCGACCCGCTTGGGGGTTGCCCACCTGCTGGCGTGTGGATAAAAGCTGACATCACGGTTCTACCTCTGAGCACCTGAGTCACCATGCGGCGGAGCGGCATCGAGCTCATCGCGCGATCTGCCCGAGCATGTCTTGGATCTCGGCCTCCACGGCGGCCAGCTCGGCGTCGATCTCGGCAAGTGGGCGAGGCGGGACGTACTTGTAGAAGTAGCGGGTCAAGGGGATCTCGTAGCCGACCCTCGTCTTGCTGTGGTCCACCCAGGCATCGGGGACGTGGGGAAGAACCTCGCGGGCGACGTACTCGTCGACGTCCTCGCCCAGCGGCACGTTCTCCTGGCCGCGGAGGTCCGGGTCCGGCAGGGGGCCACCATGGCGGTCTGTCATTACGGCGGCGTCGGGGTCCGGGACGGCAGCGGCGCTGAGGATGGCCTTCTTGACTGGCGTGGGCAGCCCCACCTGGCGCTGGGCGGTGCAGGCGTTGAGCAGCTGCTTGGTAAAAGCTGTTTCGGTCTGCTCGCTCGTGCCGATGAGCGTCCGCAGGGCCGTGAGCACCTTGTCGTGGTCGACGTCCTTGCCGTTGCGGAACGGCTTGGACGCCGCCACCGTCTCGACGGTGTCCTCGGTGACTTCCCAGCGGCGCCGCATCGGGCGGTCCACGGTGATCCGGCGGTAACCGAAGGCCTCGGTCGGCAGCATCTTGACGCGGTCGTCGTCGCCGTCCAGCGTGAGCGCCTCGTGGTACAGCATCGTGATCTCGGCGATGTGCTCGTCGGTGAGAAGCTTGCGCTTGTCGCCGAGAGACTTGCGCATCTTCGCCCACAGCTCTCGGGCATCGACGAGAGCGACTGTGCCGGCGCGCTCGGCGCTCTTGCGGTTGGACAGCACCCAGAAGTAGGTGCTGATGCCGGTGTTGTAGAAAAGCTGGTCCGGCAGCGCCACGATGCCCTCCAGCAGGTCCTCTTCCAGCAGCCACCGCCTGATCTCGCTCTCTCCGGAGCCGGCGCCACCCGAGAACAGCGGGCTGCCGGAGAACACGATGGCCATGCGGCTGCCGCCCTCGGACAGCGGCTTCATCTTCGAGACCATGTGCTGCAGGAAGAGCAGGCTGCCGTCGGAGATCCGCGGTAGGCCGGCGCCGAAGCGGCCGTCGGTCCCCAAGGTCTGGTGCTCGTTCCGTACCGCGGTTGCCGCCTTGGACCAGTCGACGCCGAAGGGGGGATTGGCCAGCAGGTAGTCGAAGCGGTCACCCGGGTGGCCGTCGGCGGACAGGCTGTTGCCCAGCACGATGCGCTCGGGGTCCTGACCTTGGATCAGCAGGTCCGACCGGGCGATGGCCCACGTCTCGGGGTTGAGCTCCTGGCCGAACATCTCGAGGCGCGCGGCGGGGTTGAGCGCGGTGAGGTGCTGGTCGCTGATGGCGAGCATCCCGCCGGTACCGCACGCCGGGTCGAAGATCGAGCGCACCGGCGCGGTGCCCTCAAGGACCGGCGTGTCCTCGCTGAACAGGACGTTCACGATCAGGCGGATCACCTCGCGCGGGGTGAAGTGCTCGCCGGCCGTCTCGTTGCTCAGCTCCGAGAAGCGCCGCAGCAGCTCCTCGAAGACGTAGCCCATCGCGTGGTTCGGCACCCGGTCCGGGTGCAGGTCCAGGTCGGCGAACTTGCCGACCACGAGGTACAGCAGGTTCGCCTCGTCCAGGCGGCTGATCCGCTCGTCGAAGCGGTACTTCTCCAGCACCTCGGCCGCGGACGGGCTGAAGGCACCGATGTAGGCGCGCAGGTTCGCGGCCAGCGAGCCCGGGTCGTCCAGCAGGCGCGTGAAGCTGAGTGGGCTGGTGTTGTAGAACGGCTGCTGCGCGGCGCGGCGGAGCAGCGCGTCCGGGTTGCTCGTCCGCCCGATCAGCCGGTCGCGGTCGGCGAGGACCTTCGCCTTCGTCGGCTCCAGCACCGCGTCGAGCCGGCGGAGCACCAGCAGCGGCAGGATCACCCCGCGGTACTCGGCGGGGCGGTAGTCCCCACGGAGCAGGTCGGCCACCTGCCAGACGAACTGGACCTTGCCGTCGAAGCCCTCCATGGGTGGAACCGTAGCCAAGTTGCTGCTCAGCGTGAGGCGTCTCGCCCAGTGGGCGCTTCAGGCGTTCGGGCGGGCGAGCGTGACGGAGCAGCGCCCGGCGCTGGCGCGGGCGAGGCGCCGGTCGGCGGTGACGAGCGTGCACCGCAGCGATCGGGCCACGGCGACGTAGGCAGCGTCGTAGGCGCTGACGTTCTCGTGCATCGCCCACATCTGCTCCACCAGGCCCGCGACGTCCACCAGGTCGATCCGGACCGCGGCGAGAGAAGCAACCGCTTCGGTGCCGCGCGCCGCGGCGAGCTTGCGACCGAGCACGCGGCCGCGCACTGCGGAGAACGTCTCCACGATGACGTGCTGCGGTGCTGACCACCGGTCGTCGCGTCTCAGCTCCTCGCGGGCGATCTGCCCGAGCGCCGCGTCGTCGACCAGGGCGTTGGTGAGCACGGACGCATCGACGACGATCACGTGGCGCTGCTGCTCCTCGCCGGTCTGGCGTCGTCGGTGCCCCGGCCGTCCCGCTCGGCCCGGTGCTGCTCGAGAGCATCGTCGGCCTCACCCGGCGTCAGGCGGGAGCCGTCACAGCGCCCCTCGAACTGGTCGAGCACCGCGAGGTTCGACGACCGCCGGGCTTCCTCCTGCACGAGCGAGAGGAGAAAGGCCTGCAGGGACTGCCCGCGGGCGCGGGCGCGCTCGGCGAGGGCGTCCTTGACGGCATCATCCACACCCCGGATCTGAAGAGCGACCATGCATGCAATTTACATGACTCACCTCGGCGCGCAGGTCTCCGACGATCGGCCCGTCCACATCGCGTCGTGCACCACCACGCCGCGCTTGGAGGTCCGCACCACGGCGATGCCGGTGATGTCGTCCACGCCGGCTCCCAGCGGGTTGGCGTCCAGCACCGCGAGGTCGGCGAGCTTGCCCACCTCGATCGAGCCGCGGTCGGACTCGGTGCGATGCTCGATCGCGGGGTGCAGCGTCAGCGCCCTCAGTCCCTCCAGCGGGCTCACGCTCTCGTCCTCACCGAGCACCACCCCGTCGACCGTCGTACCGGCGACCGAGGACCACAACAGCAGCAGCGGGTTGATCGGCGTGATCGGGTAGTCCGAGTGGTTGGACGGGTGCAGCCCCCGGTCCAGCGCCGAGCGCATGGGGGAGATGCCGTTCGCGCGCTCGCGCCCGAGGTTCGACACGTGGGTGTCGCCGAACAGGTACGTGTGGACGGTGAACATCGACGGCTCCCACCCCTGCTCGACGTAGTCGTCCAGCTGCTCGAGGCGCATCACCTGGGAGTGGATGGGCACGGTGGGCACCACCGGCTGCGCTCCCGCAGCCACGGCCGCCCGGTGGCCGTCGAGCAGGGAGTCGATCGCTGCGTCGCCGTTGACGTGGGCGAACACCTGGGAGCCGTTCCGGCCACGCCTTCTCCATGACGGCGTCCACGGTGTCGGGGTCCATGTTCGCGCTCCCGTGCCAGTGCTCCTCGCCAGAGGGATCCTCGCCGACGTACTCGTCGGTCAGGGTCCCTCCGGCGGCCCGTCGACGATGAGCTTGACGCCCTGCACCGTGTGGCCGCCCACCGTGGTGTCGACGAGCCCGGCGTCGACGGCCTGCTGCAGGTCGGTCCACGTGATCAGCGAGCGGACGTCGACGGGGAGGTCGGCCTCGCCCGCCCAGTCGTGCACCTGCTGGGTCTGCGGCCAGGAGGCCGCGCCGTCCTGCACGGTCGTCATGCCCCAGCGCGCGTACTCGGTGAGCATCTCGTCGAACACCGCGCGCCCGAAGTCGAGGAAGCCCATCGCGACCAGCGGCATCCACGCCCCCTCCCACAGCACCCCGTTCGGCGCCCGCGTGCCGGGGTAGCGAGCGATGGTCCTGCCGTCGACGTCCTCGGCGCCGTCGGTCATCGACTCCGCCTACCAGCCCCACCCCACGATGTACTCGCCAGGCGGGGTGTCGTCTCGCTCCCTCGTCGCGTGGAGGCGGGCCACGACCTCGTCGACGGTGGTGACGCCGCCGGTGACGGCCAACGCCTGCGTCGCCGGGCTGCGTTCGTCGAGCGTGATGAACGTCGGGCGGGTGAGCACCAGGCACGGGGGTTCTCCCTGCTGCAGCCCGCGCCCGGGAGCGGGACCGGCCCGGAACCTGGTCCGTGCCAGGCTCGCCAGGGCGTCGATGTCGGCCTCCGCGGCTACCATGGAGCAGGTCCGGGCTCGCCGTGAGCCCCGCACCCCCAGGAGTGTCAGGGCGCCCGCCCACCCCATGACCGAGAACACCTCGCCCCGCCAGGCCGAAGGGCGCAGCACGCGCGCCGCCGTCGCCGACGCCGTCGGGCCGCTGCAGCCGTCCTCCGCCCCCGAGGAGACGACCGGGAACACCCGTCACAGCGTCGTGATCCCGCCGTCGACGTCCATGGTCTCCGTGCTGGGGCCGCGCGACGAGCTGCTCCGGGTCATCGAGCGCGGGTATCCGCGGCTCGACGTCCACGTGCGCGGCAACGAGTTCACCCTCACCGGTCCGCCCGGCGACATCGCCCTGGTGGAGCGGCTGCTCGACGAGATGATCGCCGTGGTCGGGGCCGGCCAGGCGTTGACCGCCGACGCCGTCGAGCGGAGCATCGGCATGCTGCGCCAGTCCACGTCCGCGCGCCCCGCCGACGTGCTGACGATGAACATCCTCTCCGGCCGCGGGCGCAGCATCCGGCCCAAGACGAGCGGGCAGAAGAAGTACGTCGACGCGATCGACAACAACACGATCACCTTCGGCATCGGGCCCGCCGGCACCGGCAAGACCTACCTCGCCATGGCCAAGGCCGTCCAGGCGCTGCAGGCCAAGGCCGTGAACCGCATCATCCTCACGCGCCCGGCCGTCGAGGCGGGGGAGAAGCTGGGGTTCCTGCCCGGCTCGCTCACCGACAAGATCGACCCGTACCTGCGCCCGCTCTACGACGCCCTGCACGACATGCTGGACCCGGAGTCCATCCCGCGGCTCATCACGGCCGGGACCATCGAGGTCGCCCCGCTGGCGTACATGCGGGGCCGGGCGCAGCCCTACGACGCCCAGGTGCTCACGCCGTCCGGCTTCGTGGCGATGGGCAGCCTTCAGGTCGGCGACCTCGTGATCGGCTCGAACGGCACGCCGACTCCCGTGCTGGGTGTCTACCCGCAGGGCGTCAAGGACGTGTACCGGGTGAGCACGCAGGACGGTGCCTCGACCATCGCCTGCGGCGAGCACCTGTGGACGGTGACGACGCGCGACGACAAGCGTCGAGGCAAGACCAGGACCCTCGAGACGCGCGAGATGTTCGGACGGCTGCGAGCTGCGCACTATCACCGCTATGAGCTCCCTGTCGTCGACGAGGTGCGGATGAAGCCTCAAGAGGTTCCTATGGATCCCTACGCGCTGGGCCTTCTCCTCGGCGACGGGTGCCTCACGTGCACGACGACACCGGCCTTCGCCACGGCCGACCCTGAGCTTGCCGAAGCGCTGGAGCTGGCTCTCCCAGGCATCGAGCTGAAGCATCGTGGCGGGTACGACTACACGCTGCGCCATCGCGATGGGGGGCGCGGAGGCCTGCGGATCGCCAACCCCGTCACCACGGTCCTGCGAGAGCTGGACCTCGCCGGCACCCGTTCGTCGACCAAGTTCGTCCCCGAGGTATATCTGAACAACTCAGCCGCCGTCCGAACCGCTCTGCTGCAAGGTCTGCTCGACTCCGATGGCGGCCCCGTGCGTCAAGCCGGCCGGACGACCCGGATCCAGTACTGCACGACCTCGGATCGGCTCCGCGATGACGTGACCCACCTCGTCCGATCCCTCGGGGGTGTCGCGTACTCCCGAACCCGGGTCGTCGATGGCAGGGAGCCCGGCCTCGCGAATGGCCTCCCGGTGCACTATCGGCACGACGTCCACGTGATGGACATCCGACTCCCTGCCGGGGTGGCGCCCTTCCGTCTGGAGCGCAAGAGCCATGCCTATGACACGGCGGGGGGTGGCCGCCCGATGCGGTTCATCACGAGCATCGAGCCAGCGGGGGAGCAGGAGACCATGTGCATCCAGGTCGCCGCTCAGGACTCCCTCTACGTGACCGATGACTTCCTCGTGACTCACAACACCCTGAACGATGCATTCATCGTCCTCGACGAGGCGCAGAACACCTCCGCCGAGCAGATGAAGATGTTCCTCACGCGCCTCGGTTTCGGCTCCAAGATGGTGGTCACCGGCGACGTCACCCAGGTGGACCTGCCGGGCGGCACCACGTCGGGGCTCCGCGTGGTCCAGGACATCCTCGGTGACGTCGAGGACGTCCACTTCTCGCGGCTCGACGCGGCGGACGTGGTGCGCCACCGCCTCGTCAGCGACATCGTCGAGGCCTACGGGCGCTTCGACGCCCGCGAGCAGGTGGCCCACGGCGTGCGCCGGTGAGCGTCGAGGTGCTCAACGAGTGCGGCGCCGACCTCGACGAGAACGAGCTGGTGGCGCTCTCCCGCTTCGTGCTCGGGCGGATGCACGTCAACCCCCAGGCAGACCTCTCGGTCGTGCTCGTGGACACCGCGGCCATGACCGTCCTCCACGAGAAGTGGATGGACGAGCGCGGCCCCACGGACGTCATGAGCTTTCCCATGGACGAGCTGCGCCCCGGCTCCCTCGGGGCGATGAGCCCGCCGGGACTCCTCGGCGACGTCGTGCTGTGCCCCGAGGTGGCCGCCGACCAGGCGCGCAGCGCCGGGCACGCCGTGGCCGAGGAGCTGCTGCTCCTCACCACCCACGGCATCCTCCACCTGCTCGGGTACGACCACGCCGAGCCCGAGGAGCGCGACGAGATGTTCGCGCTCCAGCGTGAGCTGCTGCTCACGTTCCTCGCTCGCCCCCGATGACCGCCCCCGACCGCGATGACCGCGCCGACACCCCGAGACCCCCGGTGACCCCCCGATGAACGACCTGTCCCAGCCCGCAGCCGTCTGGTTGCTCGTCGGTGCGGCGGCGGTGCTGGCGATCAGCGCGGTCTCGACCGCCGCAGAAGCGGCCCTCTCCCGGATGACGCGCGCCGAGGTGGCCGTCATGGTCACCGACGGGCGTCCGAGGGCCACCAGCGTCCAGGCTCTGCTCGCCGACACCTCCATGACCATCTCCGCGGCCACCCTGGTGCGCGTCCTGGCGCGCTGCACGGCCACGGCCGCCGTCGCGATCGCCGTCTGGTCCCTGGTGGACGCGTGGTGGGTGGCCCTGCTGGTCACCGCCGTGGTGGTGGGGCTCGTCGACTTCATCGGCCTCGGCGTGGCCCCGCGCACCCTGGGACGTCAGCACGCCCAGTCCGTCGTGCTGCGCTTCGCGCCGCTGCTCACGGCGCTGACCGCGGTGGTCGGGCCGATCGCCCGCGTGGTCGTCGCCGTCGGGAATGCCTTGACGCCGGGCGAGGGCTATCGCGACGGACCGTTCTCCACGGAGTCCGAGCTCCGCGAGCTGGTGGACCGGGCGAGCGAGTCCGACGTCATCGAGGCTCGCGAGCGCCGGATGATCCACTCCGTCTTCGAGCTCGGCGACACCCTCGTGCGCGAGGTCATGTCCCCGCGCACCGACATGATCACCCTCCCCGCCGCCACACCGGCCCGGGTGGCGCTGCGCACGTTCCTCACGTCGGGGCTCTCCCGGCTCCCGGTGGTCGGTGAGGACGTCGACGACGTCCTCGGCGTCCTGTTCCTCAAGGACCTCGTCCGCGCGGTCACCGACCGCCGCGACGCCCGGACCCGCTCGAGCCGGGGGACCGGCATCGCCGAGCTGGTGCGCCCGGCCACCTTCGTGCCGGAGTCCCAGCGGGTGGACTCGCTGCTGCGGGAGATGCAGCAGCAGTCCGTGCACCTGGCGATCGTGGTGGACGAGTACGGCGGCGTGGCCGGGCTGGTCACCCTCGAGGACGCCCTGGAGGAGATCGTGGGAGAGATCGCGGACGAGTACGACCGCGCGGAACCGGAGGTGGTGGTGGTCGACGCGGGCACCTTCCGCGTGAGCCCTCGGATGTCGGTCGACGAGCTGGGGGAGCTCTTCGGCCTCGACCTCGACGACGACGAGGTGGACTCCGTCGGCGGGCTGCTCTCCAAGGCGCTGGCCGCGGTCCCCGCCGAGGGCGACGAGGCCGGGGTCGCCGGCCTGGTCCTGACCGCGGAGAAGGTCGAGGGCAACCGGCTCCTCGCCGTGCTGGCGCGCCTGGAGGACGAGGACGCCGACCAGGATGACCACGTCGCGGCGGTGCGGGGGCCCTCCCGTGGCCGTGACGACCCGGACGACGACCCGCGTGGGCGCAGCCTCGGAGCCGTGCGCGACGGCCGGGAGCAGCCGGCGACGAGCGGCCAGCGATGAGCGAGCACGTCAGCGGGTTCGCCGCGCTCGTCGGGCGCCCCAACACCGGCAAGTCCACCCTGACCAACGCGCTGGTCGGCGAGAAGGTCGCCATCACCTCCTCCCGGCCGCAGACCACGCGGCACACCGTGCGGGGCATCGTCACCGCCCCGGACCACCAGCTGGTCCTCGTCGACACGCCCGGGCTCCACCGGCCGCGCACCCTCCTGGGCCAGCGGCTCAACGACGAGGTGCTCGCCGCGCTCGCCGAGGTGGACGTCGTGGGCTTCTGCCTGCCCGCCGACGAGCGCACCGGCCCGGGGGACCGGTGGATCGCCGAGCAGGTCGCCGCGCTCTCGCGCACGCCGGTGGTCGCCCTGGTCACCAAGACCGACACCGTCCCGAAGGCGGCCATGCTGCCGCGCCTGGCCTCGGTCAGCGCCCTGGGTGAGAGCGTCGGGCGTCCCTTCGCCGACGTGGTGCCCGTCTCCGCGACCACCGCGGACCAGGTCGACGTGGTCGCCAGGGTGCTCGCGGGGCACCTGCCGCCCGGCCCCGCGCTGTACCCCGACGGCGAGCTGACCGACGAGCCGGAGGCCGTGATGGTCGCCGAGCTGGTGCGCGAGGCCGCCCTCGAGGGCGTGCGCGACGAGCTGCCACACTCCCTGGCCGTGGTCGTCGAGGAGATGGCCCCGCGCACCCGCGCCGACGGCAGCCCCCGCGACGACGCCCTGGTGGACGTGCACGTCCTGCTCTACGTCGAGCGGGACAGCCAGAAGGGCATCATCATCGGCCGCGGCGGCTCCCGGCTGCGCGAGGTCGGCACCGCGGCCCGCTCCAGCATCGAGGCGCTGCTGGGCGCCCGGGTCCACCTGGACCTGAGGGTCAAGGTCGCCAAGGACTGGCAGCGCGACCCCAAGCAGCTGGCCCGGCTGGGATTCTGAGCGCCGTCCGGCCCGAGCCCGGCCGGTGCGCTAGCCTCGCGGCCATGTTCGCAGCGGCCCTCCTGCTCGGCCGCCGCGGCGAGGCTTCCTCCTAGGCCCACCTCGCCGCGGTGGAGCACGAGCGTGGCCTGACCCGCCCCTCACCGTTGGAGAGAACCGTGCGCAGCACCCAGAAGCCCTCGACCATGCCGGTCCACCGCTACCGCTCCTACGTCGAGCAGTTCGACGTGGACCTGCCGGACCGCACGTGGCCGACCCGGTCCATCACGTCCGCCACGCGGGCGCCGCGCTGGTGCGCGGTGGACCTGCGCGACGGCAACCAGGCGCTCATCGACCCCATGAGCCCCGAGCGCAAGCTGCGGATGTTCCGCCTCCTCGTCGAGATGGGCTACAAGGAGATCGAGGTGGGCTTCCCGTCGGCGTCCGCCACCGACTTCGCGTTCGTGCGTCAGCTCGTCGAGGGCGACCTCATCCCCGACGACGTGACCATCCAGGTCCTGACGCAGGCTCGGGCCCACCTCATCGAGCGGACCTACGAGTCGCTGCGCGGCGCGAGGACGGCCATCGTCCACCTCTACAACTCCACGTCGGTGCTCCAGCGCGACGTCGTCTTCCACCTCGGCCAGGACGGGGTCGTGGACCTCGCCCTGGACGCCGCGAGGCTGTGCCGCAAGCTCGAGGAGACGGTCGAGGGCACGGAGATCTTCTACGAGTATTCCCCGGAGTCCTACACCGGCACCGAGCTGGACTTCGCCGCGCGCATCTGCAACGAGGTGGCGCAGGTCTTCGAGCCGACCCCGGAGCGCCAGCTCATCCTCAACCTCCCCGCGACCGTCGAGGAGGCCACGCCCAACGTGTACGCGGACTCCATCGAGTGGATGTGCCGGAACCTCGAGGGGCGCGAGAACCTCATCGTCTCCCTCCACCCGCACAACGACCGCGGCACCGCCGTCGCGGCCGCGGAGCTGGGGCTGCTCGCCGGCGCGGACCGCATCGAGGGGTGCCTGTTCGGCAACGGCGAGCGCACCGGCAACGTCGACCTCGTCACCCTGGGGCTGAACCTCATGACGCAGGGTGTGGACCCGCAGATCGACTTCTCCGACGTCGACGGCATCCGGCGCACCGTGGAGCACTGCAACCAGATCCGGGTGCACGAGCGCCACCCCTACGGCGGCGACCTCGTCTACACCGCGTTCTCGGGCAGCCACCAGGACGCCATCAAGAAGGGCTTCGACGCGATGGAGCAGCGCGCCGCCGCCGACGGGGTGGACCTCGCGGCGTCGCAGTGGGCAGTGCCGTACCTGCCGATCGACCCCCGCGACGTGGGGCGCAGCTACGAGGCGGTGATCCGCGTCAACAGCCAGTCCGGCAAGGGCGGCGTCGCCTACGTCATGCGCACCGAGCACCAGCTCGACCTCCCGCGGCGGCTGCAGATCGAGTTCTCTGCCGTCGTGCAGGCCCGCACCGACGCCGCGGGGGGAGAGGTGAGCGCCGCGGCGATGTGGGAGGCCTTCGCCGACGAGTACCTGCCGGCTGCCGACGCGTCCCAGGGCGAGGAGCGGGCGG
This sequence comes from Quadrisphaera sp., assembly GCA_029257185.1. GTDB lineage: Bacteria > Actinomycetota > Actinomycetes > Actinomycetales > Quadrisphaeraceae > CADCUY01. The sequence goes on along the minus strand of JARICT010000126.1, from coordinate 20,844 downwards.
GGAGCTCGTGGGGTCGCTACGCGCTGAGCGGCCTGCGGACGGTGTCCACCGCCGACGGCGAGGACCACCTGTCGGCGGACGTGCTCGTCGGCGGTGCGGCGCGCACGGTCGAGGGCGTGGGGAACGGGCCCGTGGAGGCCTTCGTCGACGTCCTGCGCCAGCTGGGGGTGGAGGTCTCGGTGCTCGACTACGCCCAGCACGCCCTCGGGGCCGGCGGTGACGCGCGGGCCGCCGCCTACGTCGAGGTCGCCGTCGACGACGCGATCTTCTGGGGCGTGGGGATCGACGCGAACACCACCAGGGCGTCGCTGAAGGGCCTCGTCTCCGCGGTGAACCGGGCCACCCGCACCCCCTGACCGACCCGCTCCTGCCCTATCCCGTCCTGCCCTACCCCGCGATTCGCGCGCGAAACGCTGCTCCGCACTCCGCGGCACCAGCGTCTCGCGCGCGAATCGCGGTGGTGGGCGCGGGTGGCGCAGCTCGCCGCCGGACGCGTGCGGGCCGGGTGTCGGCAGGGGGTGGGACACTGACGCGGTGCGTCTCTACCGCGACGAGGCAGTCGTCCTGCGTGCCCAGAAGCTCGGTGAGGCGGACCGCATCGTCACCCTGCTGACCCGCCACCACGGGCGGGTGCGAGCCAGCGCCAAGGGCGTGCGGCGCACCTCCTCCCGCTTCGGGGCCCGCCTCGAGCCGTTCATGCACGTCGACCTCCAGCTTTACGAGGGGCGCTCGCTCGACACCGTGACGCAGGCCGTCACCCTCGCGCCCTACGGCGGGATGCTCACGAGCGACTACGGCGCCTACGTGGCTGCCGCGGCCATCGCCGAGACCGCCGAACGCCTCACCGATGCCGAGCGCGAGCCCGCCACCCAGCAGTTCCTCCTCGTGGTGGGTGCGCTGCGCACCCTCGCCGCGCGGACGCACACCCCGTCGCTGGTGCTGGACGCCTACCTGCTGCGGGCGCTGTCGATCGCCGGGTGGGCCATCAGCCTCACCGACTGCGCCGGCTGCGGGGCGCCGGGCCCCCACCGGGCGTTCTCGGTGGCCGCCGGCGGGTCGGTCTGCCCGCAGTGCCGGCCTCCGGGCTCGGCGGCCCCCCACCCGGCGACGCTGGCGCTGATGTCCGCGCTCCTGACGGGCGACTGGGCAGGGGCGGACGCCTCCGACCCTGCCCAGCGCCGTGAGGGCAGCGGGCTCATCGCCGCCCACCTGCAGTGGCACCTCGAGCGCGGCGTGCGCTCCCTGGCGATGGTGGAGCGCACGTGAGCCGGCCCGCACGACCCGAGCGACGCGACCCGGTCGCGCCGCCGCCGCACCCGTCGGGGGAGCGGCCACCGACGCTGGCGCCGGAGCTGGTGCCCCGCCACGTCGCCATCGTCATGGACGGCAACGGGCGGTGGGCCAACGCTCGTGGCCTGCCGCGCACGGCCGGCCACGAGGCGGGGGAGGCTTCCCTGCTGGACGTGGTGGCGGGCGCCATCGACATCGGCATCACGCACGTCAGCGCGTACGCCTTCTCGACGGAGAACTGGAAGCGCAGCCCCGAGGAGGTCCGCTTCCTCATGGGGTTCAACCGTGACGTCATCCGGCGGCGCCGCGACGTCATGGACGAGTGGGGGGTGCGGGTCCGCTGGTCGGGGCGGCGCCCGCGGCTGTGGCGCAGCGTCCTGTCCGAGCTGCAGCGCGCCGAGGAGCTCACCGCGGGGAACGACGTGTGCACGCTGACGATGTGCGTGAACTACGGGGGACGCGCCGAGATCGCCGACGCGGCGCGGGCGCTGGGTGAGCAGGTGGCGGCGGGACGCCTGGACCCGCGCCGCATCGACGAGCGTGCCGTCGCGAGGTACCTGGACGAGCCGGACCAGCCGGACGTCGACATGTTCCTGCGCACCGGCGGCGAGCAGCGGACGTCCAACTTCATGATGTGGCAGTCGGCCTACGCGGAGATGGTCTTCATCGACGACGCGTGGCCGGACGTGGACCGGCGGACCCTGTGGCGCGCCGTCGAGACCTACGCCCGCCGGGACCGGCGCTACGGCACGGCCCTGGACACCCCCGGCAGCTGACGGGTGCCGCCGTGCGGACCGGCGAGCCCGGTGCTCTCGACAGGGCCCACGGCCAGCCCGGGGAGCAACCAGCAGGGCCGCCCGGCAGCGGCTCAGCGCAGCGGCCGGGCGGCCCTCGGGGTGGAGCGGGATCAGCTGGAGACAGCGGCCTTCAGCTTGCTGCCGGCGCTGAGCTTGACGCCGGTCGACGCGGGGATCGTGAGCTCCTCGCCGGTACGCGGGTTGCGGCCCGAACGCTCGGCGCGCTGCACGGTCTCAGCGGTCATGTAGCCGGTGATCTGAACCTTCTCGCCCTTGGCGAGCGACTCGCCGAGCACGTCGGTGAAGGCGCTGAGGACGGCGTCCGCCTGCTCCTTGCTGACCTTGGCACGGTCGGCGAGGGCGGTGACGATGTCGGCACGGTTGACGGTCATCGAGTGGTTCCTCCTGCTGGTCTGGGTGCTCTGACGGCTCACAGTGTGTCGCATCCCCGCAGATCCGCCGTTCAGACGGAAGATCTTCCCCCGCACGAGGTCCGAGCGGAGGTCAGTCGTGCGTCGCGAGCTCGTGGTCGCGGTGGCTCGCGGGCTCGATCTGGAACGTCGAGTGCTCCACGTCGAAGTGGTCGGCGAGGCACTGCTGCAGGGCGTCGAGCAGCTGGGCGCTGTCGGCGCGGTGCAGGACCTCGTCGTCGACGACGACGTGGGCGGTCAGCACCGGCAGCCCCTCCGTGATGGACCAGGCGTGCACGTCGTGGACGTCGATCACCCCCTCCACGGACCGCACGTGGGAGCGCACGTCCTCGAGGTCGATGGAGCGGGGCACGGCCTCGAGGAGGACGTCGAGGGCGTCGCGCAGCAGCCACCACGCGCGCGGCGCGATCATCGCGGCGATCAGGAGGGAGGCGATCGGGTCCGCGTACGCCCACCCGGTGAGGGCGATGACGATGCCGGCCACCACGACGGCGACGGAGCCCAGCAGGTCGCCGAGCACCTCCAGGCGGGCGCCGCGCACGTTGATCGTCTGGTGCTGCCCCGTGCTGAGCACCACGAGGGAGACGGCGTTGACCACCAGGCCGATCCCCGCGGCGACCAGCAGCGGTCCCGGCGTGATGTCGCTGGGCTCGCGGAGGCGCTGGACCGCCTCGATGACGACGAAGAGCACGATGCCCATCAGCAGCACCGCGTTGGCGCTGGCGGCGAGCACCTCGCTGCGCCGCCACCCGAAGGTGGCGCGCGCCCCGGCCGGGCGGGTGGCGACGGTGGCGGCCACCAGGGCGAGCACGAGGCCGACAGCGTCGGTGAGCACGTGCCCGGCGTCGGCAAGCAGGGCCAGCGACCCGGTGACCGCGGCCCCGACGAGCTCGACGACCAGCGCCACCAGCGCCAGCCCCAGAGCGATGGCCAGACGCCCGCGACCGGTGTTCGCCGTGGCGTGGCTGTGCCCGTGCTGCGCTCCCATGAGCCCATGGTGCCCGTGCGCTCCGCGAGCCCCGCCGCCCGCCGCGCGAGGCGGTTCCCCGGTCCCAGGTCGGTGCCAGGGTCGAGCGTTACCGTGGGCCACGTGGCGTCGAAGAACAGCGGTGGGAGCAGCAAGGACCAGCGGAGCGCAGCGCGCGAGAAGGTCAAGGCGATGCAGGAGGCGCAGCGGCGCAAGGACCGCCGCACCCGGGCGCTGATCATCAGTGCCGGCGTGGTCGTCGCCGCCGTCCTCATCACCATCGCGGCCGTCGCCATCACCAACGTGCAGCAGGAGAACGCCGCGAAGGAGGCGAACCTCGGCGAGGTGGTCGTGCCCCCGGGGGCGACCGACGCCGGCGGCATCACCGTGGCCGGCGCTGCCGGCGCGGCGCAGGCACCCGTGGTGGTCCAGGAGTACCTGGACTACCAGTGCCCGGCCTGCAAGCAGTTCGACCTCGCGGTCGGCCCCTACCTCAAGGACCAGGTCGCGCAGGGCAGCATCGAGCTGGAGTACCACCCGCTCGGCTTCCTCGACCAGTTCTCCTCGGGGACCCGCTACTCGACCCGCTCGGCCAACGCGGCGTTCTGCGTCGCCGCCTCCGACGGCGGCGACATCGCGGCCTTCTCCGACACCCTCTACGCCGAGCAGCCCCCCGAGAACGCCAGCGGTCTTCCCGACGAGGACCTGGTGCGCGCCGCGACGGACGCCGGGGCGGGCGAGGACGTCGAGCAGTGCATCACCGGTGAGACGTACAGCGGATACGTGGCCGACCAGAGCGAGAAGGCGAGCGAGGGCAGCGGCGACGGACCGAAGATCGACGGGACGCCGACCGTCATCGTCGATGGCGACGTCGTCCAGAACCCGACGCTGGCGAACGTGCAGGCGGCCGTCGAGGGCGCGACGCGGTGAGCGCGCTTCGCGAGGCCGCCGGGCCGCGCGGCCCGGTGGACGACGCCGCGCCCCGGGCGGGGACCGGCGAGCCCGGCGGTCGCGATGACGCAGACGGGAGCGGCGGGCCCAGCGGCGTCGCGCCACGCTCGCTCGGGTGGCTCCTGACGATCGCGGGGGTGCTCGGCTTCGTCGCCTCGTTCGTGCTCACCGTCGAGCGCTTCATGCTCGCCGAGGACCCGTCCTACATCCCGAGCTGCAGCGTGGGCTCGGTGTTCTCGTGCGGCTCGGTGATGGAGAGCGAGCAGGCAGCGCTGTTCGGGTTCCCGAACCCGCTGCTGGGCATCGCCGCGTTCGCGGTCGCCACCACCCTCGGCGCGCTGGTCCTCTCCGGTTCGCCCCTGCCGCGGTGGGCGTGGCTGGGGCTGCAGGTCGGCATCACCGCCGGTCTGGTCATGGTGGCCTGGCTGATCGCGTCCAGCCTCTACAGCATCGGCGCGCTGTGCCCGTACTGCATGGTGGTGTGGGCGGCCGTCATCCCGATGTTCTGGTCGGTCACCGCCACCAACCTCGAGCGGCGTGTCGTCCCGACGCCCCGGAGCGCCCGCGGGGCCGTCGCCGCGCTGAGCGACTACCGGGTCGTCGTCATCGTGGCGACGTTCCTGCTCGTGCTGGTGCTCGTCGCCGCTCGCTTCTGGACCTCGCTCAGCTCGCTGGTCTGATCCAGCTCTCGCCCCCCGCCACGGCCGCGTCCCACCGCCACGCCTCACCGCCACCCCTCACCGCCACCCGCGTTTCGCGCGCGAAACGCGGGTGGCGGTGAGGCCCGGTCCGCGATCCGCGCGCGAAACGCGGGAGGTGGCCTCGGAGCCGCACCAGGCGCTCGCGGCGCGTGCCGGACCGGGCGCGTGGACGAGCCCGCTGGGCCGGGGAGCACGGCGGCTACCCTGAGGCCTCCGCCGACACCCAGCCGGAGAGGGACCTCCCCATGGCCAGCAAGACCGCGTCCACCATCGACACCGTCGTCAACCTCTGCAAGCGCCGCGGGTTCGTCTTCCCCGCCGGCGAGATCTACGGGGGCACGCGCTCCGCCTGGGACTACGGGCCGCTGGGCGTGGAGCTGAAGGAGAACATCAAGCGTCAGTGGTGGCGCTCGGTGGTGACCTCCCGCGACGACGTGGTGGGCCTGGACTCCTCGGTGATCCTGCCCCGCCAGGTGTGGGTCTCGTCCGGGCACGTGGGGGTGTTCACCGACCCGCTGACGGAGTGCCAGAGCTGTCACCGGCGCTTCCGCGCCGACCACCTCGTGGAGGAGTTCGAGGACCGCAAGGGCCGGGCTCCGAAGGACGGGCTCGTCGAGGTCGCCTGCCCTCACTGCGGCACCCGCGGGGAGTGGACGGAGCCCAGGGACTTCAACATGATGCTGAAGACCTACCTGGGCCCGGTGGAGGACGAGTCCGGGATGCACTACCTGCGTCCGGAGACCGCCCAGGGGATCTTCGTGAACTTCGCGAACGTCATGGGCTCGGCCCGGAAGAAGCCGCCGTTCGGCATCGGGCAGATCGGGAAGTCCTTCCGCAACGAGATCACCCCGGGGAACTTCATCTTCCGCACCCGCGAGTTCGAGCAGATGGAGATGGAGTTCTTCGTCGAGCCCGGCACCGACGAGGACTGGCACCAGTACTGGATCGACGAGCGCACCCGCTGGTACACGGAGCTGGGGATCGACCCGGCGAACCTGCGCCACTACGAGCACCCGACCGAGAAGCTCTCCCACTACTCGACGCGCACCGTCGACATCGAGTACCGGTTCGGCTTCACGGGCAGCGAGTGGGGGGAGCTGGAGGGTGTCGCGAACCGCACCGACTTCGATCTGAAGACCCACAGCGAGCACTCCGGTGCGGACCTGTCCTACTTCGACCAGTCCAAGGGCGAGAAGGGCGAGCGGTGGACGCCGTACGTCATCGAGCCGGCCGCCGGGCTCACCCGCTCGCTGATGGCCTTCCTCGTCGACGCCTACGCCGAGGACACCGCGCCGAACACCAAGGGCGGCACGGACACCCGGGTGGTGCTGCGCCTGGACCACCGGCTCGCCCCGGTCAAGGCCGCCGTCCTGCCGCTCTCCCGCTCGGGTGACCTCGGGCCGGTGGCCCGGGACCTGGCGGCGCAGCTGCGCCAGGCCTGGAACGTCGAGCTCGACGACGCGGGCGCCATCGGGCGGCGCTACCGGCGCCAGGACGAGATCGGCACGCCCTTCTGCCTCACCGTGGACTTCGACACCCTGGAGGACCAGGCCGTGACGATCCGCGAGCGCGACTCGATGCAGCAGACCCGTGTGGCGCTGGACCAGGTGCAGGGCTACCTCGCCCAGCGGCTCGTGGGGGCCTGACCGACGCGAGCTGGGTCAACCAAGGCGAACCACGCCAACCGAGGCGAGCTGGGCCGATCGGGGACCCGTAGCCGCACCTGGGGGCCTTCAGGATGCGGCTGCGCGTCCCCACTCGGCGGGCGGTGGGTAGTCGGTGGGGTGGCGTGCGGTAGCTGGCGGATGGTGCGGTGCGGGTGGTGGACGGCGCCGTGGTGCCGGTCCATGATCACGGTTCGGCAACGACACGCCGGGCTCGTCCCACGCGTCACGCGAGTCACTCCTGTCACTGTCTAACGTCCGCTCATGAGCACACAGCGGTGCGACCCAGCGGTCGACCTCCCCCGTCACCCCTTCCCCGGCGACCTCTACCTGGACCCCGCGGTGCCCGCCGCGGAGCGCGTGAGCGTGGGCCAGGGGGCCTGGCGCTCGGAGGCCACCCACGTCTGGACCGGGACGGGGTGGACCCGGCTGGTCGCCGGGCACGTCCGGCCGGTGCCCTCGGCGGGACCGGCCCACGCCGGACCGGCCCACGTCGAGCAACCGCGGTCCGAGGGAGCGAGCCGGGCCACCGTCCTGGAGCTGCTCCCCCTCGCGCCGTCCGCGCGCCCGTCCAGGCCTCGGCGCAGCCGCTACGCGGCCTACGAGCACCGCTGGGCCTCCTGAGCCGCCGGGTCTGCCCGGTCCGCATGGTCTGTCGGGGCTGGTGCGCCTACCAGCCCTCGGCGGCCCTGGGGGCGAGCAGCCGGTCGACCGCGGCGAACAGGGCGTTGGCGATGAAGGGCTTCGTCAGGTACTCGGCGCCCGCGGCGCGGCCCCGCTCGATGTCGGCGGGCTCCACGCGTGCGGACAGGAAGATGGCGGGCAGGTCCGCTCCGCCCTCGCGGGCGCGCAGCATCCCGAGCAGCTCCACGCCGTCGGTGAGCGGCAGGCCGACGTCGAGGACCACGAGCTCGGGGACCCCCAGCTCGTCGACCACGGCCATGGCCTCCTCCGCCGAGCCCGCACCCCTCACCCGGTGCCCCCGGTTGCTCAGGCGGGTCATGACCAGCGCCCGGATGTCCGGGTCGTCCTCCACCACCATCATCCGCGCCACCCGGGCATCCTGCCGTGATCAGCACGCCGCTGGAGCGGAACCCGGCGAAGTGCGTGGACCGAGGACCCTCACGTGCGGTAGGCGCGCACCTCGGTGGCCTTGAGCGAGGCCCACAGCAGGGTGCCCTGCCCGATGCCCAGCTCGGCGACGGCGCCGGCGGTCACGTCGGCGAGCGCACCCGGGGAGCCGTCGAGCCCCACCCGGACCACGTCACCGCGGCGCTCCAGGCTCGAGACCACCGCGGGCCAGACGTTGCGCGCCGACCCGGTGGGCCGCTCGCCGTGCAGGGAGACCGCCGACGGCGGGAAGGACACCATGACGGCGCCGCCGTGCTCGTTGCCCGCGCCGTCCTCTTGCCCGCCGCTGCCGGCCGCCGCCAGCAGGACGCCGCCGCCGTCCACCTCCACGGTCACGGCGCCCCCGGCTCGCGGCGCGGAGCCGGAGGCCCTCGGAGCCACCCTGCCGCGGAGGAGGTTCAGTCCCATCAGCCCGGCCACGTACCCGGTGCGCGGGGCGCGGGCCACCTCGGCGGGCGGGCCGGACTGGACCACCGCGCCGCGCTCGACCACCACGAGGTGATCGGCGAGCACGAGGGCGTCGAGGGGGTCGTGCGTGACGAGGACCGTGGCGGGCGGGGGGCCGTGCTCGGACGCGGCCGTCGCGGCGCCCAGCACCGCGCGCACCGAGCCGCGCGTGCCAGCGTCCAGGGCGGCGAGCGGCTCGTCGAGGAGCAGCAGCCGCGGCCGCGCGGCCAGCGCCCGCGCGATCGCCACCCGCTGCGCCTGCCCCCCGGACAGCTGGGCCGGCGGGGACGTCGCCAGGTCGCCGATGCCCAGGGTCTCGAGGAGCCGCTCCGCCCTGGCCCTCGCGGCACCGCGGGAGAGCCCGGCCGCTCGGGGCGCGAAGGCCGCGTTGTCGAGCGCCGACAGGTGCGGGAAGAGCAGGTCGTCGGCGAACACCACGCCGGTGCCCCGCTCGTGGGGCGCGACGAACGTGCCGTCCGCGGGGTCGTCCAGCACCCGGCCGTCCAGCCTCACGTGCCCGCCGGTGAGCGGCTCCAGGCCTGCCAGCGCCCGCAGCACGGTGCTCTTTCCCGCCCCGTTGGGCCCCAGCACCGCGCACACCTCACCGCGGCGCACCCGGAGCCGCGCGACCAGGGACAGCCCGGCGCCCTGCTCGGGAGCGCCGGCGCGCGCGGGCAGGTCCACGAGGACCTCGGCGTCCAGCCCGTCGCCCCGGCCAGCGCTGGCCGCGGCGTCCAGGTCCGTCGCCGTCCGTCCGGCGCGAGGTGGCGGCGCGGCGCTCACGACCGGCCCCCGGTGACCCACCGCTCGCGCAGCCCCGCGAGGACGGCCACGGAGATCACGAGCAGCACCAGGGACAGGGCGATGGCCGCGTCCGGGTCCTGCTCCAGGGCGAGGTAGACCGCGATGGGCATCGTCGTGGTGGTGCCCGGGAAGCTGCCGGCGAAGGTGATGGTCGCCCCGAACTCCCCGAGCGCCCGCGCGAAGCACAGGACCGAGCCGGCGGTGATGCCCGGCGCGACGAGCGGCAGCGTCACGCGCCACGCCACCGCCGACGGGCTGGCGCCGAGGGTGGCCGCAGCCTCCTCGTAGCGCCGGTCGGCCCCCCGCAGCGCCCCCTCGACGGCGATGACGAGGAACGGCAGCGCGACGAAGGCCTCCGCGATGATCACCGCGAGCGTCGTGAACGGGATCGTCACCCCGAACCACACGTCGAGCTGGCGTCCCAGCAGCCCGCGGCGGCCGAGCAGGAGCAGGAGGGCCACCCCGCCGACCACGGGGGGCAGGACCAGGGGGACGGTGACCACCGCTCGCAGCAGCCGCCGGCCCGGGAAGGAGGCCCGCGCCAGCACCCAGGCGAGCGGCACCCCGAGGACCACGCAGATCGCCGTGGCGGTCGTCGCGGTGACCAGGGAGAGCCGCAGCGCCGGCCACACGGTGGGGCCGGTGAGGAGCTCGGGCAGACGGGTCCACGGCGTGGAGACCACGAGCGCCGCCACGGGCAGGACGACGAACGCGGCCGCGAGGACGGCCAGCGGCGCCAGGGGGGCGGGCACGCGCGTCCTCGAGCGGCGCGCCCGAGCCCGGTCCGCCGCGGGGTCGGGTCTGCCCACGGGCCTCACGGCGCGGTGAAGCCCGCCTCGCGCAGGACCTCCTGCCCGCGCCCGGAGGACAGCTGGTCCACCACGGCACGGGCCGCGGCGGGGTTCTTCGAGCCCTCGACGACGGCGGCCGGGTAGTCCGTGACCACCTCGCCGGCCCGCGGCACCTCGATCCCCACCACGTCGTCACCGGCCCCGACGACGTCGGTGCGGTAGACCAGCGCGGCGTCCACCTCGCCGAGGCGCACCTGCGTGAGCGTCGCGGTGACGTCACGGCCCAGGGTCACCGGCGTGGCCTCCACGCCGACGAGGTCCAGGAGCGTCGCCGCCGTCGCCCCGCACGGGACCTCCGGGGCGCACAGGGCCAGCTTCACCTCCGGGTCCGCGAGGTCCTCCAGGGACGACACGCCGGCCGGGTTGTCCGGCGGGACGGCGATCTCCAGGGAGTTCCTCGCCACGAGCACCGGGTCCCCCGCGGTCCGCCCGGCGTCGACCACCGTCTGCATCGTCGTCGCCGACGCGGTGACGACGACGTCGGCCGGCGCCCCGGCCACCACCTGCTGCGCCAGCGTGGAGCTGGCCCCGAAGGAGGTGGTCACGCTCAGCCCCGGGTGCTCGGCCTCCAGCTGGTCCGCCACGCGGGGCACCACGGCGTTCAGGGACGCGGCCGCGAGGACGGTGACCTCCCCCTCGAGGGCCTCGGTGCCCGTGCCGGGGCCGGCCTCCGGATCGGCGCCCCGTGAGCCGGCGGCGGTGGAGCCGCAGGCTGCGGTCGCCGTGAGGGCCGCGGCGACCACCAGCGTCGACAGCGCCGGCCGCAGGCGGGGAGCGGACGACGAGGCCATGAGCCGGAACATACCCGGCGGGGCGCGGCGCCGGCCCCGAGCGGCCCACGGTCGTCCGCGGGAGGGCAGGGCTGCTCCGGTGCGGTGAGAAGCCGGCGACCCACCGCTCCTCGTGCCCCGAACCCTCCCGGCGCCCTCCGCGCATGTCTACTGTGGGTGATCGAACAGTCACCGTGAGCACGTCATCGGTGATGGCCAGCGAGCGCTCGGAGAGACCATGACGATGACGCAGGAGACGGCGCGGCCCCAGCCCGGGCTGCCCGACCCGGAGCCCGGCAGCGATGCCGTCGTCCTCCCCGTCCGCGACGCCCCCCAGCGACGCGCCGTGGTGCGGGAGTGGCACGCCGGACCAGCCGGCCTCGTGGTGACCGCCGACCTGTCGATGGAGGCCGCCCACGTCGCCGAGCTCGTCGGCCAGCGCGTCTGGGTCAGGGCCTCCTCCCCGGACGGCGGTGCCCGCGTCATCGAGGGGGTGGCCGCCGCGACGGCCGACGAGCGGCTGCACCTGACCGGCGTGGTGGCGCTCGCGGTCGAGACGCGCCGCGCCGCGCCGCGCGCCAGCACGCGGGCGCCGGTGAGGATCAGCCTCGACGCCTACGCCCTGGGGCACGCCGCCGACGTCCAGCGCGACCTCGCAGGCCAGCCGCTGTCCTCGCACGTCGCCTCGGAGGACGTCTCCTCTGGGGACGTCGCCTCGGAGGAGGAGCTGGCCGCCGCGGCCGCCCACGGCGAGACCGTGGACCTCTCCAGCTCCGGGGCACGCGTCCGGCTGGCTCCGGAGGACCTCGAGCGTGCCCGCCGGGCGGGCAGCGTGGGGATCGACGTGGGCGTCGGCGCCGACGCGGTGCACCTCGGCGGCGAGGTGGTCAGGGTCGACGAGGAGGCCGGTGAGGTGGCGCTGCGCTTCCTGGACCTCGACGACAGCGGACGGGCCACGCTGGAGCGCGCCGTGCTCAGCGAGCTCTCCGCCCGCAGCGCCGACGACCAGGCGTGACGCGGCGGCGCCGCGGCGAGCGCGGCGCCGGTGTCACCATGGACCCGTGAGCACCACCCTCGAGACCCCGTCCCCGGTGACCGCCGCCGAGCCCGTCGCCGCGCCGGCCCTGCCCCCGCTGCACCTGGGCCGCCACACCATCGACACCCCGGTGGTGCTGGCGCCGATGGCGGGGATCACCAACGCTCCCTTCCGCGCGCTGTGCCGCGAGCACGGCGCGGGCGTGTTCGTCTCCGAGATGGTGACGTCCCGGGCCCTGGTGGAGCGGTCGAGCGAGTCGTTGCGCCTGGTCCAGCACGAGCCCGGCGCGAGCCCGCGCAGCGTCCAGCTCTACGGCGTGGACCCGGCCACCGTCGGCGCGGCCGTGACGCTGCTGGTCTCCGAGGGGCTCGCTGACCACGTCGACCTCAACTTCGGGTGCCCGGTCGCCAAGGTCACCCGGCGCGGCGGCGGGGCGGCGCTGCCGTGGAAGACCTCCCTGTTCGCCGCCGTCGTGCGGGCCGCGGTGCGCGCCGCGGACGCGGCCTCCGACGCCGACGGGGTTCCGGTCACGGTCAAGATGCGCACCGGCGTCGACCCCGAGCACCTCACCTACCTCGACGCCGGCCGGGCCGCGCAGGACGAGGGCGCGGCGGCCGTGGCCCTGCACGGGCGCACCGCCGCGCAGTACTACGCCGGCCAGGCGGACTGGTCGGCCATCGCCGCGCTGAAGGAGGCGGTGACCTCCGTCCCGGTGCTCGGCAACGGCGACATCTTCTCCGCCGACGACGCCCTCGCGATGGTCGCGGCCACCGGGTGCGACGGCGTGGTCGTCGGCCGGGGCTGCCTGGGGCGCCCGTGGCTCTTCGCCGACCTCGCCGCCGCGTTCTCCGGCTCCGACGCTCGGGTGCGCCCCGGCCTGGACGTCGTCGCGCAGACGCTCTCGCGCCACGCCCACCTCCTCGTGGAGCACCACGGTGACGAGACGAAGGGCTGCCGCGACATCCGCAAGCACGTCGCCTGGTACCTCAAGGGCTACGCCGTGGGGGGCGGGCTGCGGGCCGCGCTCGGTCTCGTGGAGTCCCTCGCCCAGCTCGACGACCTGCTGGGCCGCCTCGACCTGGACGAGCCCTACCCCGGTGAGGGCGCCGAGGGCAGCCGGGGGCGCACCTCGTCGACCCCGCGCGTGCACCTGCCCGCCGGCTGGCTCGACGACCGGGAGCCGCCCGCGCCGGGCACGGAGGCGGGCGCCATGCTGGCGCGCGCCGAGCTGTCGATCTCCGGCGGTTGAGGGCGTGGCGCGTCACGTGGACGAGCAGGGCCGGCGCACGGAGGACGGCTACGGGGACCACGACCGCGAGCGCCTGGTGGGTGAGCCGCCGAAGTCCTCGGCCCGCGGCGACTTCTCCCGCGACCGCGCCCGCGTCCTGCACTCCTCGGCCCTGCGCCGCCTGGGCGCGAAGACGCAGGTGGTGGGGCCCGGCGACGACGACTTCGCGCGCACCCGCCTGACGCACTCCCTCGAGGTGGCGCAGGTGGGGCGCGAGCTGGCCGACTCCCTGGGCTGCGACCCGGACGTCGTCGACACCGCGTGCCTGGCCCACGACCTCGGGCACCCGCCGTTCGGCCACCGCGGCGAGGCGGTGCTCGCCGGGATCGCCGCCGACATCGGCGGCTTCGAGGGCAACGCCCAGACCCTGCGGCTGCTGACCCGCCTGGAGCCGAAGGTCATCGACCCCGCGACCGGGGTCCCTGCCGGCCTGAACCTCACGCGGGCCAGCCTGGACGCGTCCACGAAGTACCCGTGGGCGGCGGGGGAGGACCCGCGGGGCCGCTCGGGGAAGTTCGGGCACTACGCCTCGGACGCGCCGGCCTTCGCCTGGCTGCGTACCGGCGCGCCCAGCGGCCGGCTCTGCCTCGAGGCGCAGGTGATGGACCTCGCCGACGACATCGCCTACAGCGTCCACGACGTGGAGGACGCCGTGGTGGCGCGCAGGGTGGACCTCGGCGACCTCGCCGAGCCGGCGCACCGGGCCGCCGTCACCGCGGCCGTGCGCGCCTACCTGCCCGGCGCGCAGGACGACGAGGTGGCCGACGCCCTGGACGCGCTGGCCGCCGAGCGGGGCTGGGTGCGCGGCTTCGACGGCTCGCGCGGCGCCCTCGCCGCGCTGAAGGACCTCACCAGCCAGCTCATCGGCCGCTTCGCGCGGGCGGCGACGGCGGCGACCCGCGAGGCGGCGGGGCGCGAGCGCCTGGCGCGCTACGCCGCCGACCTCGTGGTGCCGCGCACGACGCTGGTGGAGATCACCGCCCTGAAGGCCGTGGCGTCGGTGTTCGTCATGGTCCCGCGCGAGAGCACCCCGGTCTACGGGCGCCAGCACGACGTGGTGGCCGGGCTCGTGGCCGAGCTCGTCGCGCACCCCGACCGCCTCGAGGTCCCCTTCGCCGACGACCACGCGGGGGCCGACGACGACGCCGGGCGGCTGCGCGCGGTGGTGGACCAGGTGGCCTCGCTCACCGACTCCTCGGCGCTGGCGTGGTGGGCAGCGGTGAACGGCCCGCCGGCCGCGGTGCTCGGGTGACCGCAGACCCGCTGCGAGCGGGTCGCCAGGCCCCTACTGCAGCGCCGAGGTGAGGCGCGCGAGGTTGTCCTTCAGCTGCTCGAGCCGGGGCCGGCGCAGGTAGTCCTCGAGGGTGAGCTCGCGGCACCGGGAGCGGTACTCCTCCTGGACCTCCAGGAGCTCGGCGGCGAAGGACGTGCTGCGCACCATCACCGAGACCTCGAGGTCGAGGTCGAAGGAGCGGATGTCCATGTTGGAGCTGCCGATGACCGAGACGACGTCGTCGACGGTGACGAGCTTCGCGTGGAGCACGTACGGCCTCGGGAAGAGCCAGATGCGGACGCCCGCGCGCAGCAGGGCCTCGTAGTAGGAGGACTGCGCGTGGTGCACCACCGCCTGGTCGCCCTCCTCGCAGACGAGCAGCTCGACGTGCAGGCCGCGCTGGGCGGCGGTGGTGACGGCCTCCAGCAGGGACTCGTCGGGGACGAAGTACGGCGTGGTGATCGTCACCGTGCGCTGCGCCGCGTAGAGCATGGCGTTGAAGAGCTTGAGGTTGTTCTCCACCGGGTACGCCGGCCCGCTGGGCACGACCTGGCAGTCGAGGTCCTGGTCTGAGCCGTCCGGGTGGTGGTGCGCCATGTCGGTGCGGGCCCGCTCGAGCTCGAGCAGGTCGCCGGTCTCGGAGTACCAGTCGGTGGCGAACACGCCGTCGAGCTCGGCGACCACCGGGCCCACGAAGCGGGCCATGATGTCGACCCACTGCAGGCCGCGCTCGATGTTGGCCCTCTGGTTGTAGCTGGGGTCGATGATGTTCTGCGACCCCATCCACCCCACCGTGCCGTCGACGATCAGCTGCTTGCGGTGGTTGCGCAGGTCCGGGCGCCGGAGCTTGCCCCTGAGGGGCTGGAGGGGGAGCATGGGGCGCCAGTCCACGCCCATGGCGTCGAGCCTGCGGGTCGTGGCCCGGTAGCCGGGGTAGCGCAGGCACGTGACGTGGTCCATGAGCAGGCGGACCCTCACGCCCCGCGCCACGGCGTGTCCGAGGGCGTCGAAGAACGGCTCCGTCGTCGCGTCGAGGGAGATGAGGTAGAACTCCGCGTGCACCGACGTGGTCGCCGCGTCGACGTCGGCGATCATGCCCGCCAGGTTGTCCCGGGTGCCGTTGTGGACGCTCGCGGAGTTGCCCCCGAGGAGCGGCATCGCCCCCAGGCGCCGGTTCAGGTGAGCCACGGTGGCGAGCCACGCGGGCTCGGTCCCGCTGAGGTCCGTGGCGCTCCCCTCGCTGCCCTCGACGATCAGCTGGTCGATCTCGCGCTGCGCCTCGCGGCGCCCCCGCGGCAGGTTCGGTGAGCCGATGAGGGCGAAGGCGGCGGGGCCCGCGTACGGGATGAGGTTGATGGCCAGCAGCCACGAGATCGCCGAGGACGGGCGGCGGTTTCGCGGGACCACGTAGAGCGCGGCCAGCCGCAGGCCGAGGTCGCCGGCCACCAGGCCCGACGCGATGACGAGCCCCTTCGACGGGGGCCACCTCGGCGGCCACAGGGAGTCCGGCAGCGCGGCCCCGAGGGCGGACCAGGCGGCAGAGCGGGGGAGCAGCCTCATGGCGGGCGATCCTCCTCCGCCCGCGAGGTGACAGCGCACCCGGTGGTGCCCGGCGCCTAGCATCGTGGGGTGGCAGGGATGATCCGCCGCGAGGACATCGACCTCGTGCGGGAGAAGACGCGGATCGACGAGGTCGTCGGCCAGCAGGTCACCCTCAAGCCCGCCGGCTCGGGCTCCTGGAAGGGCCTGTGCCCCTTCCACGACGAGCGCAGCCCCTCCTTCACGGTGCGCCCCGCGGTCGGGCTCTACCACTGCTTCGGCTGCGGCGAGGGGGGCGACGTCTACTCCTTCGTCCAGAAGGTCGACGGGGTGAGCTTCGTCGAGGCGGTCGAGCGCCTCGCCGGGGCGATCGGCCACCAGCTGCGCTACGAGGACGGCGGACCGTCGCGCCCGCGCGAGGACGTGGGCCGTCGGGCCCGCCTGCTGGACGCCCACCGCGTCGCTGCGGCGTTCTACGTGGAGGCGCTCGCCGCCCCCGAGGCGGAGGTGGGTCGCCGCTTCCTCGTCGAGCGGGGCTTCGACCGCAGCGCGGCGGAGCGCTTCGGCGTGGGCTTCGCGCCGCCTGGCTGGGACGCGCTGACGCGCCACCTGCGGGGGAGGGGCTTCACGGACGACGAGATCGTCACCTCCGGCCTGGGGTCCGTCGGCCAGTCGAGCTCGCGGGGGCCCTACGACCGCTTCCGTGGTCGGCTCGTGTGGCCGATCCGGGACACGACGGGCGCCGTCATCGGCTTCGGCGCGCGCCGGCTGCTGGAGTCCGACCAGGGCCCGAAGTACCTCAACACCCCGGAGACGCCGCTGTACCGCAAGTCCCAGGTCCTCTACGGCCTCGACCTGGCCAAGCGCGCCATCGCCCGCGAGCGCCGCGTGGTGGTCGTGGAGGGCTACACCGACGTCATGGCCTGCCACCTCGCCGGCGTGGAGACGGCGGTGGCGACGTGCGGGACCGCCTTCGGCGACGACCACGCCTCGGTGGTGCGCCGCTTCATCGTCGACGGCGGGGAGCGCGGCGGCGAGGTGGTGTTCACGTTCGACGGCGACGCGGCGGGCCAGAAGGCGGCGCTGCGCGCCTTCGAGTCCGACCAGCGGTTCAGCGCCCAGACGTCCATCGCCGTGGAGCCCGACGGCATGGACCCGTGCGACCTGCGCCTGGCCCGCGGGGACGGCGCGGTCCGCGACCTCGTCGAGACCCGGCGGCCGCTGTTCGAGTTCGCGATCCGCTCCCGCCTGGTGCCGCACGACCTGGACCGGGCCGAGGGCCGGGTGGCGGCCCTGCGCAGCGCGGCGCCCCTGGTGGCGTCGATCAAGGACCGGAGCCTGCGCCCGGAGTACTCGCGCCAGCTCTCCGGGTGGCTGGGGATGGACGTCGAGGAGGTGCGGCGCGCGGTGGCCGCTGCGGGCCGGACGGGCCAGGGACGGGGCTCCGGGCCGGCGGCGTCGCGGGGTCGCGGCGACGCCCCGCAGCGGCCGACCCCGACGCCGTCCGCAGGCCCCGACGACGCCGTCGTCAACGCCGAGCGCCAGGTGCTCCAGGTGTACCTCCAGGCCCCTCACCTGGTCTCCGCCGACCTCGACCAGGTGCCGGGCGAGGCCTTCGTCCGCCCGGAGCACCGCGCCCTGCACGACGTGCTGGGCTCGCTCGGCGGCGCCGCCGCGGGCGCAGCGGCCGGTCGGGCGTGGCCGGAGACGGTGATGGACGCGGCGGGCGAGGACCTGCGGCCGCTGGTGCACGCGCTCGCGGTGGCCCCGCTGCCGGAGGACGACGAACAGCGGTTGCAGGGTCTGGTCGCCTCGCTCACGACCACCTTCATCGCCCGCGCCGCCCTGCGCCGCGAGTCAGAGCTCCGCAGCCGTGCCCAGCGGCTCGACGCCGCGGGCGACGCCGCGGGGGCCGCCGCGCTGTGGGCGGAGCTGAGCGCCATGGCGATCGCCCGCCAGGCCCGCCGGGCGGACTGAGCCCGCCTGCCCGCTCAGTCGCGCATCGCGGCGAGGAACCCGGACATCTCGGCGCGCAGCCGCTCGGCGAGCTCGGACAGCCCGGCGTGCGCTGAGCCGTCCGCGTCGTGGGCGCTGGCGCCGTCGACCGCGGCGACGATGCCCTCGACGAGCTCGGTCATGGTGGAGACCGTGCTCGAGACGTTGCCCACGCTGGCGGTCACGTCGTCGCAGGAGCGCTGGACGGCGTCGACCTGCGCGGCCACCTGCTCCGTCGCGCGCCCGGTCTCGACGGCGAGGTCGTTCACCTCGCTGGCCACCACGGCGAACCCTCGGCCGGCCTCCCCGGCGCGCGCGGCCTCGATGGTGGCGTTGAGCGCGAGCAGCCGCGTCTGCGAGGCGACCCGGCTGATGAGGGCCATGACCTTCTGGATCTCCTCGGAGGACCGGGCGAGGGTGTCGATGGTCTCGCGGGCGCCGACGAGCTCCACCCCTGCCGCGTCGGCGGCGCCGGTCAGCCCGGACGCCGTCGCCGAGAGCTCGGTGGCGGACGTCGCGACGGTCTCCGACATCGACATGACGACCGACTCGAACTCGTCGGCGAGCCGCGCGCGGGACGCGTCGGCGGCGCTGACCCTCTCGGCGCTCTCACCGATCGCGGTGCGGGCGGAGTTGATGGCGCTCGCCCCGTCGCGGAAGGACCCGGTGAGGCCGGTGGTCAGCACGCGGCGGTAGAACCGGCCCTGCGAGGCGGCGGTGAGCGCGGTGACGGTCTCGCGGACGAACGCGTCGGAGACGTCGAGCACCCGGTTGACGGTGTCCTGCAGCGCCCCCAGCTCCTCGAACGCCTCGGAGCCGGCGACCGGGTGCGCGCGGGTCTCGAGGTCGCCCGCGGCGGCGGCGGTCGCGGTGGCGGTCAGCGCACGGACGAAGGCGCGGTAGGTGGCCAGCTCGTCGGCGCTCGTCGCGGCTCTGGTGGCCCGGCCGGCCCGGCCGGACCAGCCGGACCGGGTGGTCCGGCCAGGCGTGCCGGGACGGGTGGGCGGCGTCGCGCCGGGGCGGGAGGGCAGCGCCACGTCAGCTCCCCTCGGGGCCGATGACGGACCAGACGTAGCGCTCGTAGTCCGCGGCCTGGCCTGCCACGAGCTCGCCCATCAGCGCCGACGAGGCCTCGACGGCCGCGCGGGCGCTGCTGTGACGGGCCTCCTCCTCCAGCAGGCGGGCGTAGAGCGGGCGGACCTGCGCGACGGCGCGCGGGTCGGGGCGGCGCCGGTTGGAGTGGTACCCGGAGAGGGTGCCCCTGGCGTCGTAGGACGGCGTGACGTGCGCGAGCACCCAGTAGTGCGCGCCGTCGGCGGAGAGGTTGACGATGTAGGCGAACAGCTCCTGGCCCGAGGACACGGTGTCCCAGAGCAGCTTGAAGACCGCTCGGGGCATCTCGGGGTGGCGGATGAGGTTGTGCGGCTGCCCGACCACCTCGTCCAGGCTGTAGGCGCCGACGCGCAGGAACACGTCGTTCGCGTACGTGATGATGCCGCGGAGGTCGGTCTTGGAGACGATCAGCTCGTCCTGACCGAAGTCGCGCTCCACGCCGGTGGGGCGGACGGCCGTGCGGGTGCGCCCCCGAGCCGGCGCGCTGGAACCCCCGCGGGAGGGAGGTGCGCCGGTCATGGTCGTCGCGTCGAGGTGCATGCTGTGTCTCTTCGTCATCCTCGCGGAGACCTTGAGCGCCGTGGGGCACCTCCTGACGGCCAAGCGTCACCCAAAGTTGCCACCAGTGATGCTCCGTCACCGTTAGCGTCGCCGGATGACCGGCTCCGACACCGACCGCCCCTCGCCGGGCGACCTCTTCCTCGACGAGGGCGTCCCCGAGGTCGAGCGGGTCACCCTGGTGCGCAACGGCTGGCGCGCGAGCGCGACGCACATCTGGGCCGGAGCCGGGTGGATCAAGCTGGGGCCCCGACCCGTGCACGTGGTGCCGCGCACGCCGGTGGCGCCGCGCCGCTCCCTGCAGCGCCCCTCCGCGCTGCCCCGGCAGCCGGCGCCGACCCCGGGCCCGCTGCCCGGGCCGGCGCCGGCCCCGAGCGACCTCGAGGGCGCGCCGCGCGAGCCCAGCCGCCTGCTGCGATCGGTGCGCCGGCCCGCGCGATGATCGGCGGTCGGCCGGCAGGGCCGTAGCCTCGACGCCCGGACCCGCCCACGACCTCCGGAGCCCTCATGAACGTCCTCACCGCCGCGAGCGGGTCCGCCGGGATCGGGTTCTGGCAGTGGGTGGGCGCCGCGATCGCCCTCGCGGTCGGCGCGGTGCTCGCGACCCTCGCGCGCTGGCTCGTCCGCCGCCACGACGTGCGGCGCGACACCGTCACCTCGACCGTGCAGATCCTCGCCAGGGTCGTCTTCATCATCGTGCTCACCGCGAGCCTCTACGTGGCGCTGCGCATCATCGGCGTGGACCTCGGGCCCGTCCTCGGCGGCGCGGGCATCGCGGGGATCGCCCTGGCCTTCGCGCTGAAGGACATCGCGGAGAACTACATCTCCGGGATCCTCATGGGGCTGAGGGGTCCGTTCAGCCCGGGCGACGAGATCATCAGCGGGTCCTACGAGGGGACGGTCGAGGAGCTGACGCTGCGCTACACCACCATCCGCACCCCGGACGGGATCCGGGTCCTGCTGCCCAACAGCGGGGTGCTGAAGTCACCGCTGAGCAACCTCACCGTGCACGGCCACCGCCGCAGCGACGTCGCCCTGGCGGTCGAGTACGGGACCGACCTGCAGGACGCCAGGGCCGTGGCCCTGCGGGCGCTGCACGACGTCGCGGGGGTGCTGGAGGACCCGGCGCCGGAGGCCTGGGTCGAGGAGCTCTCCGCCTCCTGGGTGACGATCCGTCTGCGGTTCTGCCACGGGCCCCGCAACGCCGACGTCTGGTCGGTGCGCAGCGCGGTGATCAT
>JARICT010000094.1 GCA_029257185.1 Quadrisphaera sp. | reverse complement strand
AAGCCGGCCACCTACGCGTCGTGGGGTGTCCCCGCGTACCTCGTCGTCACGCCGAGCCCCGGGGGCAGCGCCACGCTGACCTGGCACGGCGACACGTCGGCGATCACGTGGGCGGTCGAGGCGCTGGAGTCCGCAGCGCTCTGAGCCGCGCTCCGCGAGCCCGTCCACGGCCCAGCGAGGCCACACGGAGCCGCTGCACCGGTTCGAGCGGGGAGTGCGCGTCCTCGACACGCCGATGTCCGGCGCAGCAGCTCCCCGATCGGGTCGAGCAGCGCGCGCCAGGTCCCCGTTCGAGCACCCCCGTGGTCGGTGATGCAGGCGCCTGGGCACGCCACGGGCCCGGAGGCGCCGCTGCGCTGCCGCGACGGGACGCCGCTACTCCCCGGTCTCGCCGTCGATCGCCTCACGCAGCAGGTCGGCGTGCCCGTTGTGGCGCGCGTACTCCTCGACCAGGTGCACCATCACCCACCGCAGCGAGGGGTAGCCCTGCCCGCCCCACGCGGGGTGGGCGGCGGCGAGCCCGGCGTCGGCGTCGCCCGCGAGCTCGGCCTCGACCACCGCGCGGGAGCGTTCGACGCACGTCGACCACAGCGAGCGCAGACCTTCACCGGTGTCCTCCAGCGCGCTGGTCCACTCCCAGTCGGGGTCGTCGTCGAAGCGCGCGCTGGTCCAGGGAGCGGGCATCGGCGAGCGGGCGACCACCGAGGTGAACCAGTGGTCCTCCACCCACGCGAGGTGTTTGAGCAGCCCGGCCAGGGTCATCGACGTCGGTGCCAGCCGCGCGCGGAGCTGCTCGTCGCTCAGTCCGCGGCAGCGCCACTCCAGGGTGGCGCGCTGGTAGTCCAGGAAGGTGCGCAGCGTGGTGGCCTCGTCGCCGTCCAGGACGGGTTCCGGGCGGCCCTGCTCGTCGATGATCACGTCGGTCATCCGGTGATCGAACCATCACCGCGTCACGGCTGTCGAGGTTCCGGACCGCGGCGGGGACCTCAGGCGTCCGGGTCGTCCACCAGCCGGTGCAGCAGCGCCGCGAGCGTCGCCTGCTCGCCGGGGTCCAGCCGCTCCAGGTAGGTCGCGACGTCGGCGGCACGCGCCTCGTCGACGGCGTGGTGGGTCGAGTGCCCGTCGTCGGTGAGGCGGACCAGCACCGCGCGCCGGTCGCCGGGGTCGCTGACCCGCTCCACCAGGCCGCGCTCGGCGAGGGCGTCGGCCACGTCGGTGGCCGAGCGCGGGGCGATGCGCAGCGCCCGCGCGAGGTCGGAGAGCCGCATCCCGTCGCCGGGGCCGATGACCCTCAGCGCCCTGGCCTGGTGGGGGGAGAGCCCCCACGGCTCGATGACGCGTGCCCACCGCCGACGGATGGTGCGGGCGGCGCGCATCAGCAGATCGCCGAGGGGCAGGTCGTCACGAGGCGCGTCGTCGGGGGGCGCGGGCACGAGGGGAATGCTAGAGAGCCTCGTGCGTTGACCTCACCATGAGGTTACCTCAGCACATGCGTGGTGACCCGGCTCAGACCTGAGAAGACCCGACCCGAGAGAAGTGATCCTCACGAGCACCATCACCACCGCGTCGCCCCCCGGGACCGCTGCGCCCAGCACGCCTGCTGCGTTCGGCACAGGGCAGCCGTCGACGTCGCCCTCCCCGCCACGCTCGTCAGGCCAGGGCGGGCGGCCCCGCCGCCGCGTCGACCCGGCCGACCGCGCCCAGCTCGCCGAGCACCCCGTCGCGCTGTCCCGCGTCGCCGCCCTGTTCTCGCCCTTCCGCGCTCAGGTGGCGCTGGTCGTCGTCCTCATCATGGCGTCGTCGCTGGTGGCGCTCGCCAGCCCGTTCCTCGTTCGCTTCGTCATCGACGACGCGATCCCGAACCAGGACGTGCCGCTGCTGGTCTGGGCGGTGGCCGGGATGATCGCCGTCGCCGCCGTGACCTCGCTGCTGGGGGTGGTGCAGACGTGGATCGCCACCACCGTGGGGCAGCGCGTCATGCACGGGCTGCGCACCTCGGTCTTCGCCCACCTCCAGCGCCAGTCCCTCGGCTTCTTCACCCGCACCCGCGGCGGGGAGGTGCAGTCGAGGCTGACCAACGACATCGGCGGCATGCAGTCCGTCGTCACCAACACCGCCACGGGCCTGGCCGCCAACGCCACCACCGTCGTCGGCACCGCCGTGGCGATGGCCGTGATGAGCTGGCGCCTGTCGCTGCTCTCCCTCGTGGTGCTGCCGCCGTCGATCTGGATCACCCGGCAGGTGGCGCAGATGCGCCGCGGGGTCACCGCGAAGCTCCAGCGTCGGATGGCCGACATGCAGACCCAGGTCGAGGAGGGGCTCTCGGTCTCGGGGGTGCTGCTCGGCAAGACGCTCGGCACCGGCCCGTCGCAGTCGCAGCGCTTCGCGGCGACCTCCGGCGACCTCGCGGGCCTCGAGGTGCGCAGCCAGCTGGCGGGGCGCTGGCGCATGGCGACGATGAGCATCGTCTTCGCCGCGATCCCCGCGCTGATCTACCTCGCCGCCGGCCTGCCCGCGACGTCGGGCGGCATGACCATCGGCACCCTGGTCGCGTTCACCGGCCTGCAGGCGGCGCTGTTCCGCCCGGTGCTCGGGCTGCTGAGCGTCGGGGTGCAGCTGACGACGTCCATGGCGCTGTTCAGCCGCATCTTCGAGTACCTCGACCTGCCCGTCGAGATCGCCGACCCGGAGGAGCCCGTCGCCGTGGACCCCGAGCGGGTGCGCGGCGAGGTGCGTCTGGACGGCGTGGGCTTCAGCTACCCCGAGCCCGAGCCCGAGCCCGACCCGAAGCCCGGCGCGGCGCCCGAGCGCCCTGACGGCACGGCTGACGGCGCCGCCGCACCAGCACGCCGCGCCGCGCTCACCGACGTCACCCTCCACGTCCCCGCCGGCGGCTCGCTGGCGCTCGTCGGGGCCACGGGCTCCGGCAAGTCGACGCTGGCCTCGCTCGTCTCGCGCCTGCAGGACCCGACGACCGGCACGGTGAGCATCGACGGCGTGGACGTGCGGGACATGACCCTCGAGGCGCTCTCGCAGATCGTCGGGGTGGTCTCGCAGGAGACGTACCTGCTTCACACCACCGTGCGCGAGAACCTCGCCACGGCCCGGCCCGGGGCTACCGACGACGAGATCGAGCTGGCGGCGCGCCGCGCCCAGGTGCACGACGTCATCGCTGGGCTGCCCGACGGCTACGACACGATGGTCGGCGCCCGCGGGCACCGGTTCTCCGGTGGCGAGGGCCAGCGGATCGCCATCGCCCGCACCCTGCTGCGCGACCCGAGGGTGCTCGTGCTCGACGAGGCGACCTCCGCGCTCGACAACGCCACCGAGCGCGCCGTGCAGGCGGCCCTCGACGAGGCGAGCCGCGGTCGGACGACGATCACCATCGCCCACCGCCTGTCCACGGTGCGCGGCGCTGACACCATCGCGGTGCTCGACCGCGGCCGGGTCGTGGAGCAGGGCAGCCACGAGGAGCTCATGACCGCCGGCGGCGCGTACGCCGCGCTGGTGGCCTCGGCCGAGCGGTCACCCGCGGTGGCGTGAGGGGTGCGGCGCGGGGACGCCGGGGGAGCCGGGAGAGCGGGCGCCCGACGAGCGGGGAGCCGGTGCGACGCGGCCCGGTGTGTCGGGTGTCCGAGGTCCCCGCTCGACGGTCCATAGCGGCGCGGGGTCCCCGCTCGAGGAGCGAACCGTCCCCCCTGGGGCGCGGCACCGACATCGGCCATCTTGTCCGTCCCGCGCGGTTCGTCGGCCGGCTGCCGGGCACGTGGTCCGCCAGCCGGTCGCAGCACGGTCGCCGCGTCGGTGTCCTGCTCCTGGCTGCCGCTGCAAAGCACGGCAGTCTCGACGCGGTGAGCAGCCCGAGCCGCCGCAGCGGCCGAGCCGCGGAGCCGCGGTGGGCCGGCGCGCGCAGCCCGCCCCGGCGTGGGTCGAGATGCCCCACGTGCCGCGAAGGTCTGCTGCCCGGCGGTCAGGACCTCCGAGCAGCGGGCGTCTCAGCGGCCGGAGAGCGACCGGAAGCGCCGCAGCCGCAGGCTGTTGAGCACCA
Organism: Quadrisphaera sp.; assembly: GCA_029257185.1. Taxonomy (GTDB): domain Bacteria; phylum Actinomycetota; class Actinomycetes; order Actinomycetales; family Quadrisphaeraceae; genus CADCUY01. The sequence continues at coordinate 1,864 of JARICT010000094.1, read as the reverse complement.
CGAACACCGAGCTCAGCGCCATCGCGGCGCCGGCGATCATGGGGTTCAGCAGGCCGGCGGCCGCCAGCGGCAGCGCCGCGACGTTGTACGCGAAGGCCCAGAACAGGTTGCCGCGGATGGTCCTCAGGGTCGCCCGCGAGAGCCGCACGGCGTCGACGGCGGAGGCGAGGTCCCCCCGCACCAGGGTGAGGTCGCTGGCCTGGATGGCGACGTCGGAGCCGGTGCCCATCGCCAGGCCGAGGTCCGCCTGGGCGAGCGCCGCGGCGTCGTTCACGCCGTCGCCGACCATCGCCACCACGCGCCCGGCCCGCTGCAGGTTCTCGACGACCTCGACCTTGTCCGCCGGCATGACCTCGGCGATGACGGCCTCGCGGCCGATGCCCACCTGTGCGGCGACGGCGGTGGCCGCCCCGGCGTTGTCGCCGGTGAGCAGCATCGGCACCAGCCCGAGGCTCCGCAGGTGGGCGACGGCGTCGGCGGAGCTGGGCTTGACGGTGTCGGCGACGACGGCCACGCCGCGCACCTGCCCGTCCCACCCCAGCGCGACGACGGTGCGGCCGGCGGCGCGGGCGTCGTCGACGGCCCGCTCGAGCTCGACCGGGAACGCCATGCCGGCGCCGGTCAGCAGGCTGGGGCGCCCGGCCAGCAGCTCGCGGCCCTCCACCGTCCCGCCGAGGCCGAGGCCCGGCCGCTCCGAGGAGCCGCTCACCGCGGGAAGAGGTCCGAGGCGCTCGCGGGCCGCCGTCGACAGCGCGGCGGCGATGGGGTGCGCGGAGGCCTCCTCGAGCGCGCCGAGCAGCCGGAGCACCTGCTCCTCGTCCTCCCCGGGCGCCGCGACGACGCCGCTCAGCGCCATCACCCCGGTGGTGACGGTGCCGGTCTTGTCGAGCACCACGGTGTCCACCTGGCGGGTGCTCTCGAGCACCTGCGGCCCGGCGATGAGGATGCCGAGCTGGGCGCCGCGCCCGGTGCCGACCATCAGGGCGGTCGGCGTCGCGAGGCCGAGAGCGCACGGGCACGCGATGACGAGCACGGCCACGGCGGCGGTGAACGCGAAGCTCGTCGAGGCGCCCACGAGGAGCCACACCGCCAGGGTGCCGAGCGCGATCGCGATGACCACGGGCACGAACACCGACGAGATGCGGTCCGCGAGGCGCTGCACGGGTGCCTTGCCCGTCTGGGCGTCCTCGACCAGCGCGGCGATGCGGGCGAGCTGGGTGTCCGCGCCGACGCGGGTGGCCCGCACGAGCAGGCGCCCGCCGGAGTTCACCGACGCCCCCACGACGTCGTCGCCGGGCCCCGCCTCGACGGGCACCGGCTCACCGGTGAGCAGCGAGACGTCGAGCGCGGAGGACCCCTCGACCACCTGGCCGTCGGTGGCGACCTTCTCGCCGGGGCGCACGACGAACGTCTCGCCGACGGCCAGGGCGTCGATCGGCACGCGGACCTCGACTCCGTCCCGGATCACCGCGGCGTCCTTCGCCCCGAGCTCGAGCAGGGCGTGCAGCGCCTGGCCGGAGCGGCGCTTGGCGCGGGCCTCGGCGTAGCGCCCCGCGAGGAGGAACGTCGTGACGCCGGCGGCGACCTCGAGGTAGATGGAGGTGGCCGGTCCGGCGACGGTGTGGTCGTGGACCCCGCCCGGCTCGGCGCCGAGGTGGAAGGTGTGGGTGAGCCCCGGCATGCCGGCGCCGCCGAGGAACAGGGCGTACAGCGACCACAGGAACGCGGCGGAGACCCCGAGGGAGACCAGGGTGTCCATCGACGCGGAGCCGTGGCGGGCGGCGCGCCACGCGGCGCGGTGGAAGGGCCACGCGCCCCAGACCGCCACCGGGGCCGTGAGGGTGAGGACCAGCCACTGCCAGTT
>JARICT010000083.1 GCA_029257185.1 Quadrisphaera sp. | reverse complement strand
GACTGGCCTTGGAGCTGCATGATCCACCTCTGTGTCTGTTCTCGCGGAGCGCGCCCGGCGGGCGCACGGTCTTCGTCCACGGTAGGCCCGCCGCCCGAGGCTCCTGCGGGGAGAGTCCGACAGGCGCGGTCGGGGTCCGACGGCGGTGTCTGGAAGGGCTGGGGTCGGCCTGCCGGGAGGTCGAGGCCGGTCACCGGTGGCTACGGTCGACCGGTGCCCGGCATCCCAGCCACCGCTGAGGCGCTGCGCCCCATGACCTTCGGCTACGTCGGCGACGGCGGGCTGGGGGACGGCCTCCTCGCAGCGGTGCTGCGCGGGTACGGGGGCACCGACCCGTTGCGTCACGACGCCGGGGACCCGTCGTGGGAGCTGCTCGCGGCCGATCCGGTGGTGTTCAGCAGGTGCCGCAGGCGACCCGCGCCAGGGCGGGTGGTCCGGCCGCCGGTCTTCTCGGGACGGGCAGGCGACGCCGTCGTCGACCTGCTGGCCCTCGGCCCGCTGGTCCGCTGGCGGTCAGCCTGGTGGCCGGCACGCGATGATCGAGGCCGCGCTGCACCGCGCCACGACCTGGTGTCTTGGCAAGATGTCGGTCGTGATCCCCGAGGGAGACGGCACCGACGGCGCTGGTGACGTCGAGCAGCTCTCCACGCGCAGCGCTGCGCAGCTGCGAGAGGCCACCGAGGAGCTGGTCGAGGTGCTGCGGAGCTACACCGAGGCGATCACGGCCATGCACGGTGGCTCCGCGGAGCTGCCAGCACGTTTCGCCGCCTCCGATGGCGTGGAGGCCGCCACCTCGAGGTGGAACGAGCGAGCCTTCGAGCGCACCGGGTCCTTCGCCTCGCCGCTGGCTGATGATCAGCTCCTGGACGTGGAGGATGACGCGGACGAGGACGAGCGCGGTGAGCCCTGGTACGACGTCCCCGGCGTGGAGGTCGGGTACGGCGTTCGCGGCTACCTGCAGCCTGACGAAGTCCAGCCCGAAGACGCCTCGGCGGGCGAGCTCGGTGGCGCCGACGAAGTCGGCGACCAACACCTGGACGACGGCCAGGACATGCTGCCGGCAGTGCTGCCCCCGGCGGGCCGGGTCGTGTTCAGCGAGGACTACGCCCGACAAGGTCACCGCACGAGTCAGGGGTGGCGGGCCTGCGACGACCCCCTGAGCCCGCCGTCAGCTGCTGGGACGCTCGGTGAGGCTGACCAACGCGGTGACGCCGGGTGAGAGCCTGCTCCGGCTGGGGCTGGTGGCGGGCGTGCTGGCCGGCCTGGCCGGGTCCGGCGCGCTGGTGGAGGGGGACGGGTTGTCGCTGTCCTACCTGCCCTTCACCGACCTGGGCCTCAGTGAAGGAGCTGCGCTGTGCTGGGAGGTGATGCTCAGCCGCGGCGGTGAGGTCGAGGACGTGGGCGTGGGCGAGCACCCCCTGGCCGCGCTGAGCACCTTCCACGGTGCCCGAGGTGGCGCCCGCCGCACTGGTCCCCGTCCGCTCGACGTCGGCCGAGGCCCTGCAGCGGGACTGGGCGGGGTGGAGCGCGCTGCTGCGCCAGGCCGCGGTGGTGGCCTCGCAGGGGCCGGCCTCGCTCGAGGAGCCCAGCATCGCCGGCCTCACCGTGGAGGTGGAGTGGTCCAGCGCACCGGGTTCTCTCGGCTGGGTGTGGCAGTCCGGGGGCATGGAGGTCCTCGATGCCGGTGGGCAGCGCGTGGGGGTGCGCTGGTGGCAGGGCGCCTCGCCTTCAGCGGCGCTGCGCGCGGCGCTGGACGAGGTCGACACCTGGTGGCAGATCGGGTTCTGAGCGTCAGGTGAGCCGTCACGCCGCGCGAGGTGGTGCTGCCGTGGGTGTGTGCCGGCCACCGGGCGGGGTCAGTGCGTGTCTCGAGGGGTGTCGAGGGGGTGCACGATGCCGAGATGAGCGCACCAGCGGTGCAGGTTGGGAGCCGCCTTCCGCGCGCTGCGCTGCGAGTCCTGCTGGCGGTGGTGGCCCTGAGCGCGGCCTTCACCGTCGGCGTCATGCTCTGGGCCGGCGGCTACGTCCACGGCGGGGCCGTCGACGACGGGGTGGTCTCCCTCCTGCCCTCCCTCGGGTGGGCGCTGCTCCCCTTCCTGGTGGCGACGGCCGTGGTGGTCGTCGCTACCCGCGGGTCGCGCGCCGCGTCGACGGCGGTCGCGGTCGGCGTCGCGGCCTTGGTGCTCCTCACCGTCGCGCTCCTGCTGAGCTTCCTGGCCAGCGAGTCCTCCACGGCGGCCCTGCTCTTCATCTTCTTGCCCTTCTACCAGCTGTTGGTGCTCGGGGGCGCAACCATGGTCGCTCTCGTGATCCAGCTGCTCGTGCGCCAGCGGCGGGCACGTGGCACCTCCTCGGGAGATCGCCCAGGGAGAAGAGCTGTGTGAGCACGAGGCGAGCACGCGCCGATCGGTCGGTCTGGCGTCCGTGGCCGGCGCTGGTCGTCCACGCCGGCGTGGTCGTGGTGACCGCCGCCGCTGCCGTGGTGGCGGTGGCGCCGCTGTACCTGCCGCGCTGCACCGGACCGTGGTGGCCACCGTGCGAAGGGATGGCCGACGTCGAGCGGTGCAGGCGGCGCCGAGCACCCCGTGGTCGGGCAGGCGCGCGCATGCCGTGGTCGCGGTGGGCGTTCTGGCCCCCACGTCCTCCTTCGCCACCCCCCTGACCGGTGAGATGACGCCCGTGGCGCCCCTGCCCCCGCCCACCGACGGGTGGGTCTTCTCCAGCGAGGCCCACTCGAGCCGGCTGCGCACGCCCACGAAGGTCGGGTAGAGCACGAACGAGGCAGCCGAGACCTCCTCCGTCAGCCCCAGCGCGTCTCCGGACTCCTGCCGTCGCAGAACCAGGGAGCCGAGACGCTCGGGGTCGGTGTGATCGCGCCGCCTGGATGGTCGCCGCAGGCGATCGCTGTGCGGTCCTTGCACGCGGCGGTGATGTGCTGCTGGTAATCGGACGAGCGGGCGTCCCCTACCGACCTGACGCGGTGGGTGGTGATGATCTCGATGACGGGGAACGGCTGAGTGAGGGCGCCCGTGACGCACTCAGGGTGGGGTGCCCGCGATGGACCGGTGGCGGTCCAGGGCGACGTCGATCCAGAAGAGCAGTCGCGCGTCGTCGGCGATCGACTCGGCGGACACGGTGATCCAGCCCGGTCCCATGCTCCGACCCGTTCCCATCTCCGCGCGCGTGGCCCCGGGCTCCGAGAGCAGCTCGTCGTCCAGGCTGACGGTGACGCGGACCAGCAGGTCGCCTCCCCTCGAGGCGCTGGCGACCATCGCGTCGTCGAGCATGAACGCGCGGCCGCCGAACATCGAGACCTCGCGCACCGACCCTTCCCCGGCCAGCAGCGCGCGCAGGCGTTGGGCCAGCTCGGACCGCCGCTCTGCCGCGGCCTCCTGCTCAGTCATCGGCGGACGGTGCGAAGGACAGGCGGTCGAAGACCAGAACGCTCTCGATGATCGTCTCGCCGCGGACGGTGAAGAGCTCCGCGGCTGGCGCCGTGGTGGTCGCGGCCGTCTCGGGGTAGTAGAACAGCGCGACGCGGTCGGTCTCGGTGAAGCTGGTGATGTCGGTCAGACCCGTCAGGGCGGGGGCGAAATCGGCGATGAACTGCCGGTAGGCGTCCTTGCCGACCAGGTCCACTCCTGGGGCGCGACAGATGATGTCCTGCGAGACGTGTCCCATGGCCCGGTCGACGTCTCCGGTGGTCCATGCCCGGTGGTAGTCCTGGACGATCTCGCGGGCCGATGCCTGCGTCATGGTGTGCTCCTCCGCTGGTGGTCGTGGACAGGTCTCAGTCGTCGATCGGGCGCCAGTGGTCGGGGCCGGCGTCCCCGCCGGGTGCGGCCACGCCCAGGCGGGGCAAGAAGTGCTCCCACCCGTCGGCGTGACCAGGTAGCCCGTCCTCGGGCAGCCCGGAGTGGACGAGGACGAGGCGGGTGCCTGCCTCGGTGGCGGTGAGGGTGAGCTCGACGGTGGATGCGCCCGGGGGAAGGTCGGGGCTCCCGGCGACGCCCCACGAGACGATCACGCGCGTGGGCGGCTCGACGTGGAGGTAGTGCCCGCGGATGGCGTACCCGGCGATGTCGACGGCGAAGGCACCGCCGGGGCGGGGGTCCAGCTCGGCGCGCCGACCCATCCACGCCGTCATGCCGTCCGCGGTGGTCAGGTAGTCGAAGACCGTGGTCGGTGGGGCCCCGATGTCGATCGAGGTCATGTGCTCAGCCACGTTCGCCCCCGGCCTGTGACTCGACAGCCGCCTTGAGGGCGGAGAGCCTGGCGGGCCAGAAGCCGTCCAGGTAGGAGCGCACCGCTGCCAGCCCGTCGGTGTCGACGGCGAACAGGTGACGCGTGCCCTCGCGCGTGCCGGTGGCCAGCCCGGCGCTCCGGAGCACTCCGAGGTGGTGCGAGGTCACCTGCTGGGAGAGACCGACCTGCTCGGCGACCACGCCGACGGGACGAGGCTCGGTGCGGATCACGGCCAGGATCGCCCGACGGTTGCCGTCGGCCAGCGCGCGCAGCACCGCGTCGAGGTCGGGAGGAGTCGCAGCGTCCATCACGGTCCTCTCCGTCGGGGATCACCAGCGTACCACGCATCATCACTTGTACCCATGTTCATCTGTGCACGGGTGCGGTCGATGCGTCGACCCACCGGTGGCGGGCGGATGCGGAGACGGCGCCCCCTCCCGACGGCATCGGTGCCACGCACCGGGGCACGGTCGGCCCGCCGGGCGAGGCCGCTGACCGAGGTGACCTGGCAGCTGGGGCCGGTGGAGGCCCAGGCGCCGCCCCCTGCCCGGCGTCCTTCTCCAGGACGTCGAGCAGGAGTCAGCATCGAGCCTGATCGAGGCCTCGACGCCCGGCGGACGGTGATGCTCGCGGTCGGTGTCTGGGCTCTGCCCCGGGCGCCATGGTGTCGCGATGCGTGCACGGGACCTCGCCGCCCGCAGTTCGCCTTCTCGCGGCGTGGTGAGCGTGGGTGGTGGGACGTGTGACGGGCTGTCGATCGACGTCGCTCAGCCGTCCCACTGCACCGGCGTCGTGGTTCCCTCGGCCCAGTCGCTGAGCAGCACCGCGTAGCCGATGCCGTCGTGGACCTCGCCGGCGGAGCCGGGCCAGGCACGGCGGTGGACGGTCGTCAGCGCGCGGGTGCTCGGCCTGGTTCACCGTGGGCGCCGGCTGGGTCAGCACGCCGCTCACCTGCCGGCACCGGCCACGCCTATCGTCGAGAGGTGATCACCAGCTGCGCCGGCGCTGACGTCGACCTCGATGCCGTCATGGGCCTGTACTCCTCGGTGGGCTGGACGGCGTACACCGACCAGCCCGAGGTGCTGGCCGCGGCGCTGGCCGGCTCCCACCACGTGGTGCTGGCCTACGACAGTGAGGCGCTGATCGGTCTCGCGCGGGTGGTCTCCGACGGCGCGTCGATCGCCTACCTCCAGGACGTCCTGGTCCACCCCGACCACCAGCGCTCGGGGCTGGGGTCTGCGCTGGTCGAGGCCGTCATGGCGCCGTATGCGGCGATCCGCCAGAAGGTGCTGCTGACCGACGGCGAACCCGGGCAGCGGGCGTTCTACGAGGCGGTGGGCTACCACCAGGTCGGCCACCCCGGCCCGGGTGAGGAGCTGCGCGCCTTCGTGCGCGTCACACCCTGACGGCGCCGCGGGCAACGGCAGCCTGTCCGCCCGAGTCGACCCTCAGCCGGTGGCCCCCGAGACGATCACCGGCGCCCCGTCACCCCTGGTCTGTGCCCGGCGACCGGTACCCAGGTCTGAGAGGCGCCGTGCGGTGACCGGCGCCTGCTCGCCAGCGGTGTGCACCACGTGGGTGGCCAGCTGCTCGTCGCGCCCATCGCCCAGCCAGCGCAGGCTCGAGATCGCCGTGGGCGCGGGCGAAGCCGACCCGCTCGGCGCGAGCCCGCAGGCGCTCCACGCTCCACCCCACCCGCTCGTAGGAGGGTCCGGCCCGCTCGTCGGCGTCGACGAAGGCCCGGCCGGACAGCCCGGCCAGCAGCCGTCCGACCGTTGACTTGCCCGCACCCGGCGGGCCGATCAGCACGGTGAGCACCACAGCAGGCAACCACGGCGACTCAGCCCCCGAGCGCCCGCACGCACCAGCGATGCACGGCGCAGGCCGTCGCGCCTCACCCGTGGCGGACCCAGATCCCCGGCTCGACGAGAGTGCCCCGGTCCGCCGGGTGGTCCAGGTGGAGCGGGGCGAGCGCGCGGTCGACGACGTAGTCGCCGCTGGCGGGGAGCGCGAGCCCGCTCCAGCGCTCCCAGTCGGTGACCGTCCCGACGAACGTCTGCGACGCCGGGCTGGTGGCGATCACGCGCGCGCCCATCCGGGCGTGGGTGCGCAGCCACGGGTCCAGCGGCTCGCCGTCAGGGCGCCGGAACCTCACGTAGTCCTCGATCGAGGTGAGGGGGTAGCGGTGCTTCAGCGTCGGTCGCAGCGGAGCGACCACCCGGTGCAGCCCTGACGCCGCGGCGAGGTCCGACAACCCGGTGAGCACGGTCGCGGCGAGACCGCGACGGCCTGCGCGGGGGTGGACCTGCGCGGCGCACAGCACCAGCGTGTCCGCGGCGGCGCGGCCGTCGTGCCCGGCGAGAGCCGCGCCGAGCGCGTCGCCGTAGCCGCCCGGCAGGTGCTCGGCGTCGCCGTCCCAGGCGATCGGCACGCCCCACGCCGCGGCCAGCAGCTGCTCTTCCTCGCTCGCTGCGTGCTCGTCGACGAGGACCACCTGGAGGTCGGCGAACACCTCGCGCACCCGCGGCAGGTGCGCTGCGGCGAGGGGGTCGGCGTCGATGAACGCCGGCCACCCGCCGGCGAACAGCGCCTCCCACGCGGCCGGCGGCCGCTCGCGGTCGCCGACGCGCTCCAGCACGAGTCCGTCTCGGGTCACGTCGTCGCTCACCGGCGCCACCCTGCCCCACCGGCGGGCAGCCAGAGGGCCACCGCGCACACCGGTCAGGGGACGAGGACCACCTTGCCGCCGGCGTGCCCGCCGGCCAGGAGCCTCGTGGCGTCCGCGGCCTCGGACAGCGGGAAGGTCTTCGCGACCACCACCTCCAGCTTCCCGTCGGCGACGAGCGCCGTCAGGCGCAGCCGCGCGGAGTCCTTGATCTCGACGCCGGGATCGGCGCCCGGGCCGCCGCCGACGGTGGTGATGCCGTCGCCGGCGCGGTCGAAGGCGGCGATGGAGACCGCCAGCCGCGGGACCGGCACCAGGGCGAGCGAGACGTCGACGGCCTCGTCGGTCCCGACGCAGTCCAGCGCCGCGTCGATACCGCCCGGGGCGGCGTCGCGCACGCGCTCCAGCAGGCCGTCGCCGTAGGTCACCGGCGTGACGCCGTAGCCGCGCAGCGCCTCGTGGTGGCGCTCGCTGGCGGTGCCGACGACCGTGGCGCCGTCGGCGATGGCGACCTGCGCGGCGGTGAGCCCCACCCCGCCGGAGACCCCGTGGACCAGCACGGTGGTCCCGCCGATGACGCCGCCCGCGATGAGCCCGTGGACGGCGGCGGCGCCGGTGAGCATGAGCCCGGCCGCGGCCTCGAAGGAGATGTTCGACGGCTTGGGCGTGATGGCGCCGGCCGGGACGGTCACCGCGTCGGCGTACCCGCCCGAGATCCGGAAGGCGATCACCTCGTCGCCCACGCTGATCGCGCCGGCCCGCCCCCGGGCGCCCTCGCCCACGGCGGTGACCACCCCGGAGACCTCCATGCCCACGGGCATGGGCAGCGTCGACCCGTCCTGGCCCCTCGTCCCGCTGTACATCTTGTGGTCGACGGGGTTCATCCCCGCGGCGCGGACCTCGACGGTCACCTCGCCGGGGCCGGGAGCGGGGACCGCCTCGTGGACGGCGGTGAGGACCTCGGGTCCTCCGAAGGCGGTGGCGACGATCTGGGTGGGCATGCCTCGTGCAGCACCGGGCCGGCGCGACTGCTTCCTGACGATCTCTGCTCCCCGACGACCTACAGGTAGCTGCCCGCCAGCGGAGCGGGACGCCACCGACCGTTCTCGACGACGGCGAGCAGGCTCTGGGTGCTGAGCTCCCGGCCGCTCTCCAGCACGGCGCGGCGCACCACCTCGCGCAGGTCCGCGCCGGTCACCCCGTCGGGCAGGGCGTCGGCGACGACGACCGTGTCGACGTCCGCGGAGAGCTCGCGCAGGTACCGGCCCAGGATCTGCGCCCGCGCCGCTCGGTCGGGCGCCTCGAGGTGGAGGACGGCGTCGAAGCGCGCCGAGCGGGTGGCGGCGGCGTCGAGGGACGCGGGGTCGTTCGTCGAGGCGATGGTGAGGACGTCGGTGTAGGGCTCGGTGCCGTCGAGGACGGCGAGGAAGTCGGCCAGCGCGGTGCCACGTGCCCCGGCCTTGCGGTCGCCGAGGTAGAGGTCGACGTCCTCGAGCACCACGACGCAGGAGCCGAGGTCGGCGGTCTCGCGGTAGACCTGACGCAGCACCGACGACGCGGCGGCGGCGTCGACGATGATCACCGTGAACGCGCCGGCGACCTCGCGGGCCACGACCCTCGACAGCGCCGACTTCCCGACCCCGGGCGGGCCGGCGAGGAGGATCCCGCGGTTGGTGCCGAGCCCGAGGTCGCGCATGAGGCCGGCGCGCGTCGTCATCGCCGTGATGTTGGCGTCGACCTCCGCCCAGACGCCGGCCGGCAGCACGAGGTCGTCGCGGCTGCCGTCGGCGAGCACCGTCGGCTCCAGCTGCAGCGGCAGGCGCGACGCGGCGTGCAGGACCCTGCCCCGGAAGAACGCCTTGTCGGTGGCGGCGGTGACGAGCAGCTCGTCGAGGACCCCGCGCGCCGCCTCCTGGTCGCCGGGACGGGCGATGACGTTCAGCGACGCCGGCTCCGGCTCCCACTCGTGCTCGACCAGCTGGACGACGACCGGTGGTTCGGACGCGTCCGCGTCGTCGATCCCACCGAAGGCGACCGCCACCGAGACCGGGACGGACAGGGACTCCCCGTCCAGGCTGATGCGACGCCACGTGGGGGCGACCCCGTCCACCACCGGGCCGAGGCGGCCCTCGCGGCGGGCGGCACGGTCGGCCAGGGCGGCCCCCACGGAGACGGCCCGGGTGTTCGTGAGGTCCACCCGCTCGACGACGAGCGAGGTGAGCGGGGCGCCCAGGTGCTGCTCCACGAAGCCGCTCGCGGTGGACGGCGAGGCCGCCGTCCCGCTCAGGAGGTGCCCGATGACCTGCAGGGTCCGCCGCACCACCGGCTCGTCGGCCAGCAGGCGGTCCGGCGGGGCGGCGAGCTCGGGAGAGGGGTCTGAGGTCACCCGTCGACGGTAGACCCGGACCGCCCCGTGCGGCTTTTTGCGCCCCCCCTCGACGCTAAATCCGCGGAGGCTAGCCTGATCTGGACGGAGCCCACCGGGTGTCGGTGGGACGGTCCGCGCAGCGTCACCCGTCGTGAGGAGCCCCCCATGTCACCGCTGACCGCCACGCTCGGCGCACGGCTGGTCGAGCCCTGCTCCGCAGCGGCCGGGTGCACGGCCACCACGCTCGCCGACGTCGCCCCCGGGTGCCGCGCCACCGTGCTCGACGTGTGCGCCGGCGTCGACCCCGCCGTCGCCCGCCGCCTGTTCGACCTGGCCTTCGCCCCCGGGGTGGAGGTCGAGGTGGTCCGCCGCGCGCCGATGGCCGACCCCATCGTCTTCCGGGTCGCCGGCTACGACATCGCGCTGCGGCGCGCGCAGGCCCTCGCCGTCCGGGTCGCCGCGGCGTGAGCGAGCGCGCCCCCGACCCACCGCCGGAGCCCTCGCAGCCGGCAGGCGCGTCGGCCGTCAACGCGGGCTCGGGCAGCGCGGACCCCGCTCACGAGGGACGTGCGGTCGCTGTCCTGCAGGGCCCTCGTCTGGCCCTGGTCGGCAGCCCCAACTCGGGCAAGACCACCCTGTTCAACGCCCTCACGGGGCTGCGCGCCAAGACCGGCAACTACCCGGGCGTCACCGTGGCCCGCTACCGCGGCACCGCCGTGGTGGGCGGTCGGACGGTGGTGGTGGAGGACCTGCCCGGCACCTACAGCCTCGACGCGATCAGCCTGGACGAGCAGATCGTCTCCGACGTCCTCGAGCCCGCGGAGGGAGGCGGGGCCTCCGCCGAGCAGGGGCCGCCCGACGGTCTGCTCGTCACGCTGGACGCCACCACGCTGCGCCGCTCACTCGGCATGCTCGTCCAGCTGATGCTCACCGGGATCCCGCTCGCGGTGGTCCTGACGTTCACCGACGAGCTCACCCGCCGCTCCGGCTCCCTCGACGTGGCCGCGCTGCGACGCGCGCTGGGCGTCCCCGTGGTCACGGTCACCGCCGGTCGCCGCTCCGACCTCGCCGCCCTGCGCGAGATCATGGCGGACCCGGGGGAGTGGCCGGCCCCGCCGGTGCCGCCGCCGAGCGCCCCGCGGGAGGTGTCCGGGTGGATCACCTCGGTGCTCGCCAGCGCCGGCTACACGCTGCCGGAGGTGGACGCGCGCACCCGCCGGGTGGACTCCGTGCTGCTGCACCCGGTGTGGGGCACGGCCGTGTTCTTCGTGACGATGTTCGCGTTCTTCCAGGTGATCTTCACCGTCGCCGCGCCGCTGCAGGACGCCATCGAGACGTTCTTCGGCGTCCTCGGGACCCTGGTGACGCAGAACGTCGAGAACCGCTGGGCGGCGTCCTTCCTCTCCCAGGCGCTGCTCGGCGGGGTGGGGGGCATCCTCGTCTTCCTGCCGCAGATCGCGCTGCTGTTCCTCATGGTCTCGGTCCTCGAGGGCATCGGGTACATGTCCCGCGCGGCCTTCCTCATGGACAAGGTCATGAGCAAGGCTGGCCTGGAGGGGCGCGCGTTCGTGGCGCTGCTGTCCGCGCTGGCCTGCGCCATCCCCGGCATCATGGCCACCCGCACGCTGCCGTCGGCGCGCGACCGGATCTCCACGATGATGGCCGCCCCCCTCATGACGTGCTCGGCGCGGCTCCCGGTGTACGTGCTGCTCATCGGCCTCACCGTCCCGGCCGGCGCCCGCGTCGGTCCCTTCGGGGCCCAGGGGACGGCGATGTTCGGCCTCTACCTGATCGGGGCGCTCTCGGCGATGGGCACCGCCTGGCTGTTCTCGAGGATCGGCCGCGGCAAGGGCCCGCTGCTGCCCTTCTACATGGAGATGCCGCCCTACCGCCTGCCGTCGCTGCGCTCCACGCTGCTCACGGTGTGGGACTCCTGCCTGGTGTTCCTCAAGAAGGTCGGCAAGATCATCCTCGTCACCACGGTGATCCTGTGGCTCGCGCTCAACCTGCCCGCCCGCAGCGCCGCCGAGCTGGCCGAGGCCGGCGTCGACACCCGTGACCCCGTCGCGGTCAGCTCCTGGACCGTCGACCACTCCTACGCCGCGGCCGCGGGGCGCGCGGTGGAGCCGGTCTTCGCCCCGCTGGGTTTCGAGTGGCGGATCAACGTCGGCATCATCGCCTCGCTCTCCGCCCGGGAGGTCTTCGTGGCGACCCTGGGCCAGGTGGCCGCCGCGGAGGACCCGGAGGACCCGCGGGCCGCGCTCGAGGCCATGACGGTCGAGGACGGCCCGCGCGCCGGCGAGCCGCTGTTCACGCCCCCGGTGGTCGCGGCGATCGCGGTGTTCTTCCTCTACGCCCTCCAGTGCTTCGCCACCATCGGGGTGATGCGCCGCGAGTCCGGCACCTGGAGGTGGCCCGCCATCGCGTTCGCCTACATGTTCGTGCTCGCGTGGGGCATGGCCGCCCTCACGCGCCTGGTGGTGGGGGCGGTCCTGTGAGCGCTCCGACCCTCGCCGCCGGTGCGCGGGCTCACGGGCCCGACGTCGCCCTCCACCCCGAGACCGTCGACGCGTCCGTCGTCCGGTGGGTGTCCGCCTCCGCGCGCGCCCTCGGGTTCGTCGGCGTGCCCGACGCGGTGCCCCCCGCCCTGGGGGCCCTGCTGGACGACGGGACGCTGCGGGGCGTCACCGTCGAGCCGGGCGCTGTCCTCACCGCGCTGACCCCCGCCCGAGCCTGGCGCGTCGAGGGAGCCCGGGTGCGCTCGGCGCTCGCCGCTGCCCTCGCCGACCCCGACGGGTGGCGCGCGCCGGAGGGTTCCGACGCCGACGCGGTGCTCGCCGCGGTCGTCGAGCAGGTCGTCGCCGGTGAGGTCGGTGACTACGTCCGCAGCCACGGGGGCGACATCGCGCTCGTGAGCGCCGCCACCGGCGCGGTGGAGGTCCGCCTGTCCGGCGCCTGCACGCACTGCCCGGCGGCGGACCTCACGCTCTCCCAGCGCGTCGAGGCGGCGATCCGCGCCCGCTACCCGGGGCTGGTCTCGTTGACCGCCACCACCACCGCGCCGCGCACCGCGGGCGTCCCCGCGCCGGGCCGTCGACGCCGCCTCGGCCTGCTGCCCCTGCGTCGGGGCTGAGCCGCCTCGACCGTCCTGCGATCACTGCGCCCCCGCGCGCGGTGATCGTGAAGAACCTGCCCCCACGCGCGGTGATCATGGAGCTTCCGCCCCCACGCGCGGTGATCATGGAGCTTCCGCCCCCGCGAGCGGTGATCATGGAGAAAGAGCCCTTTGGCGCCCCCGCAAGGGCCATTCCTCCATGATCACGACCGTGGCGGCGTCGATGCTCCATGATCACCTGTCGGGTCGGGAGCTTCCTCGCCGAAGGGCCGTCCCGATGAGCGGAGACCGAGGCCGGTGGACCAGCATGGAGCCATGGACCACGTGAGCGCCGAGAGGACCTACCAGCACCTGGCCAGCGACGAGATGTCGACCGACGTCCTCTTCGCCCACCAGATGGCCTACCTGCGCACCTTCGCCTCCCCGCGGGTCGCGCGCCTGCTCGCCCACACCGGGCACATCGAGCACACCCCGACGAAGCGGGCCACCGACACCGGGCTGCTGCTCTACGAGCTGGTCCACCACGGCCTGGACAGCCCCCGCGGCGAGCAGGCGGTCACGGCCATCAACCGCATGCACGGTCGGTGGAAGATCCGCAACGACGATTCCCTGTGGGTGCTGGGCACCTTCGTCGTCCCGACCGTCCGCTTCCTCGACCGTTTCGCCTGGCGGCGGGTCACCGCCGAGGAGCGCGAGGCCATCTCGGCGTGGTATGCCGCGCTGGGCGAGCGGATGGGGCTGCACGACGTGCCGGCCACCTACGCCGACGTCGAGGACGTCGTCGACGGCTACGAGACGCGCGAGCTCGAGCAGACGGCCGAGGGGGACCGGCTGCTCGCCGCATCCCTCCCGGCCAGCGCGGCCATGCTCCCCTCGCCCCTGCGACGCTGGTCGAGGCCGCTCTTCGGGGTGCTCGTCGACGAGCCGGCCCGCACCGCGCTCGCCCTGCCCACGCCCAACGTCGGGCTCACGGCGGCGGTCACCACCGGCATGTCCGCGCGCAGCATCCTCCAGCGGGTGCGCCCGGGGCCCGGCTTCGTCAGCGGCGGCGCGTACGGGCCCTACCCCGACGGGTACGAGCTCGCCGACCTCGGCGTGGGCGACCAGGCGGTGCTGCGGCCCGGCGATCAGGCGCGCGCGACCTCCTGAGAGGACCGGCACCCGAAGAACCCCCGCTTGACGATGAGGGCCGCCACCGCGGGCGGCACCATCGAGCGCCAGCTCTCGTCGCCGGCCGCGATGCGCTTGAGGACGTCACGGCTGAGGATCGTCAGGTACTCCGGGGTGTAGTCGCCCAGGGCGACGAAGGACCCCCGGCCCGCGAGGTAGTCGAAGAGCGGCTGCAGCACGGGTCCCACCTCGAGGTCCTCCGCGGTGATCACCGTGCCGTCCTCGGTGTCCACCATGGGGTAGACGAAGATCTTGAGGTCGTTCTTGAGCAGCCGCCCGAAGCTCTCGAGGATGCCGCCCGGCAGGTGCGCGTGGCTCTCCTCGTCGAAGAGGTATCGCAGGCTCGGGACCCCCATGACGATGCCGATGCGCTCCCTCGTGCGCCAGGCCAGGTACGCCGCGAGGCGGTGGTAGTCGTAGTAGTCCGAGATCAGCACCGTCTTGCCGCACGCCGCCAGGAGGTCGACCCGGGCGAGGAAGTCCCGCCGGTCCACCTGCTCCGCGCCGGCGAGGAGGTTGCGCATGGTCAGCTCGGTCAGCTCCAGGACCGGCTTGCCCGCCACCGCGGGGTCCTTCTCGAACGCCGCGCGGGCAGCGTCGAGCATCTCCATGTTGACCACCGTCGGCGGGCGGAAGCTGCCCCTCTCGACGAGCACGGCGTGCTTGCGCAGCGCCTCGGAGGGCTGCATCACCTCGCGGTCGGGCCCGAACATGGCCACGCCGGACAGGCCGAGGTGGACGAGCTCCATGGCCATCAGCCGGTTGTCCACGCGGCGGAACTCGATGCCGGAGAAGGAGATCATGTCGATCTCGATGCGCCCCGTGGACAGGCGGTCCAGCAGGGAGGCCACCAGCTTCTCCGGCTGCGCACGCTCGTAGAACGCCGCGTGGAGGAGGTTCACGCCGACGATGCCGAGCGCCTCCTGCTGCAGCCCGGCGTCGTCGTCGAGCATCCGCACGTGCAGCACGATCTGGGCGGGCTCGTCCATCGGGTGGGCCTGGAACTGCACGCCCATCCAGCCGTGGCACTCGTTGCCGCCCTTGTAGCTGCGGGCCACGACGGTGTCGGCGAACGCGAAGAAGCAAGTGTCCTCACCGCGATCGGTGGACAGGCGGTCGATGTTGAGGTCGAGCTCGTGGTCGAGCATCGCCTGCAGGCGCTCGCGGGAGACGTAGCGGTCCGACAGCCCGTACACCGCGTCGGAGACCGCCATGTCGTAGGCGGACATGGACTTGGCGATGGTGCCGGCGGCGCCGCCGGCCCGGAAGAACCAGCGCGCCACCTCCTGGCCGGCCCCGATCTCCGCCACCGTGCCGTACCAGCGGGGGTCCAGGTTGATCTTCAAGGCCTTCTGGAGCGTGTCCACGGCGACGTCCATGCGGGCGCCCTCCCTCTCGGTGCGTCGTCGGTCGACTGCCAGCAGCTGGGTCACGCCCTGGGCCATCGGCACCCTCGGGCCCCTTCCTGAGCGTCCCGACGACCGGACGGGCCCGCCGGTGCCGAACGTAGGGCATGACGGTCGCGCCCGCGCGCCTACCGGGCCGCCACCGGGCCGCCACCGGGCCGCCAGACTGGGGCCATGAGCGCCGGCGCGGACGAGGGGAGCGGCGGTGCCCGCCGGGGGAGCATCACCGACGTGGCGGGCGTGAGGGTCGGACAGGTGACCCGCCGCGGCGACGGCTGGCTGACCGGCGTCACCGTGGTCCTGCCGCCGCGAGGGACGGTCGCCGGCGTGGACGTGCGCGGCGGAGGACCGGGCACCCACGAGACCGACGCCCTGGACCCCCGCACGCTCGTCCCCACCGCCGACGCCGTGGTCCTCACCGGGGGCAGCGCCTACGGCCTGGTCGCCGCCCACGGCGCAGCACGCTGGTGCGAGGAGCAGGGACGCGGCTTCCCCGTCGGACCGCTGCCCTCGCAGGTGGTGCCGGTGGTCCCGGCGGCGACCCTCTTCGACCTCGGCCGCGGCGGGGACTTCGCCGCCCGCCCGACCGAGGAGGACGGGTACCGCGCCGCGGTCGCCGCGGCGTCACCGGCCGGGCTGCAGGTCGAGCGCGGCGGTGCCGGCGCCGGCACCGGCGCGCTGGTCGGCGGGCGCTACGCCGGCGGGGTCGGCACCGCGAGCGTGACCGTGGACCTGCCGGGCGGGGGACCGGCCGTGGTGGTCGGTGCGCTCGCCGCGGTCAACGCCCGCGGGCTCCCGACCGGCGGTGCGGCTCCGGGCGCCGCGATGGGCGCCGACCGCCCGTCGTCCGTGCGCCCGCCCCTCAACACCACGCTGGTGGTGGTGGCCACCGACGCCGCCCTGGACCCCGCCGAGACCTCGCGCACCGCCACCGTGGGGCACGACGGCCTCGCCCGCGCCCTCGACCCGGTCCACACCCTCGTCGACGGCGACACGGTGTTCGCCCTGGCCAGCGGGGCCGTCCCCCTGCCGGGAGAGCGCGCAGACCGGGTCGCCGCGCTGGTCGCGGTCCAGGACGCCGCCGCGACGGCTGTGCGCGCCGCGGTGCTCGACGCCGTGCTCAGCGCGCGGCCCGTGGTGCTGGGCGACGGGACGACGGTGCCGGCGTGGTCCGGCGCGCGGGCCTGACGCCTCAGCTGCCCGCGCGTCTCAGCCGCTGACGGGCGCGTCCCGGTCGTGCACCTGCGCCGGCGGGTGGGTGGCCTCGACGGCCGTGAAGGTCTCCGTGATCCGGTAGGTGTGCCGGGCGCCCTTCGGCACCACCCAGGAGTCGCCGGCCTCGAGGACCACGCTCTGCCCCTCGCTGTGCAGCTCCGCCCGTCCCGAGACGACGTAGCCGACCGTCTCGTAGTCGCGGGCCACCTCGGCCGCCGGCTCCCCGGCAGGCTGTTCGCGCCACATCCGCATGCTCACCGAGCTCCCGCCCGCCAGGTAGACCTGGCCCATGCTGCCGGTCGGGGAGTGGTCGCCGTCCACCTTGGTGATCGTCGTGTCAGCCATGGTTCGACGCTAGCGCCACGGCGCCGTCCGCGCGCGGTGCGGTGACCGGCGGACGGAGAGCGCGGACGACCAGGCAGGCGCCCGTGAGCAGCTGCCAGCCGGTGACGGCGTACAGCGACGAGCGCTGCACCACACCGACGACGGGCGAGCCGTGGGCCACCGGCACCGCCAGTCCCGCGGTGAGCGCGACGACGCCCGCGCTCCTGCTGAGCAGGCGCGCCAGGCCGACGACCGGCTCGGCGGGGGTTCGACGACCGGTCACCATCGCCGCCAGCGCGGCCGTCGCGACCGCGAGGCTCCCGGACGCCCCGTGGAGGGTGTGACGCGTCGGCGACACGGAGTCGGCGCCGTGGAAGACCCCGACACCCACCATGGCCAGGCCGTAGACGCCGGCCATCACCCGCAGGCCCGGGAGGGACCGCGACGCGGGCACCGTCAACCCCGAGGCGGTGACCAGGAGGCCCTGGACGGCGAAGCCCGCGTTCATCACCGCGTGGCGCGGCGACCAGATCTCCCGGCCCTCGAACCTCGCCCGGCGGGGCACGCCCAGGTCGGAGACGTAGCGGCCCGAGCAGGAGTACCGCGGCGCCGTCCACGACCGTGCGGCGACCCGCTCGGCGACGAGGAACGTCGCGCCCGCCGCCGCCAGGCTGGTGCCGGCGAGAACCGTCCGGACGGGCTCATCGTCGCGGGGTGCACGACCGGGTGCGCCGCGCACCTCTCCGCCCACCACGCTGAGGACTGTGCACCACGGCCGGCCGGTGCGCTCGCTGTGGGCTCGCCCTCGCGGCGGCGCCGAGCGTGCTGGGCTGGACCCGTGGACGGACGACCTGGTGACGGCGAGCACCTGGACGTGGTGGTCGTCGGAGCGGGGCTGTCCGGCGTGGGCCTGGCCGCGACGCTGCGTCGCCGGCGTCCCGAGGACTCCCTCGCGGTGCTGGAGTCGCGCGGGGCGCTCGGGGGTACGTGGGACCTCTTCCGCTACCCCGGCGTGCGCTCGGACTCCGACATGTTCACCTTCGCCTACCGTGATCACCCGTGGACGGGGGAGCGTTCGCTGGCCGCCGGCGGGGCGATCCGCGACGACGTCGCCGACGTCGCACGGCGCACCGGCGTGGAGGCGCTGGTCCGCTACCGCCACCGTCTCGTGGCCGCGGGCTTCTCCACCGCCGACGCGCGCTGGACGCTGACCGTCGAGCGCACCGGCGACGACGGCGACCAGGAGGTCGTGACCCTCACCGCCTCCTTCCTCGTCGCCGCGACCGGGTACTACCGCTACGACCGCGGCTACACCCCGGAGCTGCCGGGTCTCGAGGGCTTCGACGGGAGGGTGGTGCACCCCCAGGCGTGGCCCGACGACCTCGACGTGAGCGGGCTCCGCGTGGTCGTGGTCGGCAGCGGCGCCACGGCGGTCACCCTCGTGCCGGCGCTGACCGGCGCCGCGGAGCACGTGACGATGCTGCAGCGCTCCCCGGGCTACGACCTCGACGTCGACGTCGCGCCCGAGTACGACCCCTGGGACCAGCGGCTGTGCGTGGTGCCCGACGGCGACCTGTTCGCCGCGCTGCGCGGCCCCGGCGCCAGCGTCGTCACCGACCGCATCGAGACCTTCACCAGCGACGGGGTCCGGCTGGCGTCCGGTGCGGTGCTGCCCGCGGACGTGGTCGTCACCGCGACGGGGTTGTCGCTGCAGCTCTTCGGCGGGGCGGCGCTGAGCGTGGACGGTGAGCGCGTGGACGTGCCGGCCACCGTCGTGCCGACCGACCCGCCCACCGGCGGCCTGCGTCCGCTGCTGGACCTCGACGCCGGCTACGTGCGCCGCGGGAGCCACCTCGTGCCGCGCACCGGCCCCCGCAGCCCGTGGCGGGTGCGCCAGAGCTACCTCGCGGACCTCGTCGTCCTGCGCTGGTGGCCGCTGCGCTCGCGGCGGCTCACGCTCACGGGGACCGAGGGGTGAGCCGGCTCGGACGTTCCCGCTCCGACGGGGGGACCGGCGGGCTGGTCCTGCCCACCCGCCGGGCGCGCAGGCCCGACGGGTGGGCAGGAGGCCTCAGACCGAGAGAACCTGGCCGATGCTGATCGCGTTCGGGTTGGGCCCGATGGTGGAGGCGTTGGCGTCGTAGATGGCCTTCCAGCTCGTGCCGTGCGCGCGGGCGATCTTCGAGAGCGTGTCGCCGGCGACGACGGTGTAGCTGCCGCGGTCGGCGCTGCGCGACGGCGACTCCTCGCGCGGCGGCGCCGGGGCCGGAGCGGCCTCGCCGCTCGGCGGGGTCGCGGACCCGCTCTTGTCGGCCTCGCCGAGCCCGAGCTTCGCGGAGCAGGCCGGCCAGGCGCCCCAGCCCTGCTGGGCGAGGGTCTTCTCCGCGGTGGCGATCTGCTGCTCACGGCTGGCGAGGTCCGCGCGCGGTGCGTACTGCTGCCCGCCGAAACCGTTCCACGTGCTCTGGCTGAACTGCACGCCGCCGTAGTAGCCGTTGCCGGTGTTGATGCTCCAGTCGCCGCCGGACTCGCACTGGGCCAGGGCGTCCCACGTCGTGCCCGAGGCAGCCATGGCGGTGCCGGCGCCGACGGCGGGGATGGCGACGAGGGCCGCGCCCACGCTCAGCCCGAGGGTGCGGGTGACGCGGGCGCCGCGGGTGGGGCCGGCGTGACGACCGGGGGTTCCGGAGCGGGTCTGGCGGCCGGAGGCCGCGGAGCGATCGGCGTGACGGGGGCCCGAGGGGGTCGAAGCGGCGATGATGAAACCTTCCGGTCGAGACGTGAACCGTGACGCTCGGTAAGGTCACGATTTGATGACGACGAGACGGTAGAGGGCATCGGGCCGCCTGTCGAGCCCGGGTTCGAACTCGCAGGTCACCGCGGTGCGCGTGGTCGGCCGGCGGGGCAGCGGGCCTCAGGAGGGCTGCACCCTCAGCACCGTGCCGACGACCACGAGGTTGGGGTCCGGGCCGATGGCGTCCGCGTTGGCCTCGTGGACCTGGCGCCAGCTCATCCGGTGCTCGGCACCGATGCTCGAGAGTGTGTCTCCCCAGACCACGACGTAGTCCTCGGTGAGCATCTCGTCCGGCACCGCCCGGTCCGGCACGGTCTGGTCCGGCACCGTCGTGGTGGGGTCCGGCCTGGTGGGTGGGCCGATCTCGTCGGCTGGCGGCGACGGCTGCTCGACGGTCGGTGGCCCGTCGTCGCGGTGGAGCCCTCCGCCGGGCGAGGGGCCGACGTCACCGACGGGGCCCTGGTCCCCCGAGGGCGCCGACGAGCCGCTGCCCGACCCTGCGAGGCGGCTCCAGGCGTCCGAGGCGACCTCGGCGGTACGTG
>JARICT010000021.1 GCA_029257185.1 Quadrisphaera sp. | reverse complement strand
ACCGCGTCGCGCTCGCCGCTGGGCGCGCCGTGGCAGAACATCTGCACCACGCGGGCATCCGTGTCGTCCCACTGCTGCGCGGACATGAGCTCCCCGTCCGCGTCGAACCACGCACGGTCGGTGGTGCCGTCGGGGTCGACGACGTCCCCGGTGGGAGCGCGCACCGGGCGCAGCTGCGGGTGGGCCCGCCGCAGACGCAGCAGCTCGGTGGTCGTGGCCAGCAGGCGCCGCTGCCACGGCGCCAGCGTCCAGCCCACCCAGGAGACCGGGGAGTCCAGGCAGTAGGGGTTGTTGTTGCCGCCCTGGCTGCGGCCGAGCTCGTCGCCGGCCGTGATCATCGGGACCCCGGCGGAGAGCAGCAGGGTCCCGAGCATGTTGCGCACGGAGCGCCGGCGCAGGTGGTCGCGCAGCGCCGCGTCGGGGTCCGGTGCGGCGGACGAGCCCGACGGTCCCGCGGCGCCAGCCGGCCCGCCGGGGCCGCCCGGCTGGTGCGGCGGGTGCCATCCCTCCTCGCCGTGGTTCCAGCTGCGGTTGTCGCTGGACCCGTCGCGGTTGTCCTCGCCGTTCTCCTCGTTGTGCTTGTGCTCGAAGGCGCACGCGTCCGCGAGGGTGAAGCCGTCGTGCGCCGTGACGATGTTCACGGACGCCAGCGGGCCGCGGTCCCCGCGGGAGAACATGTCGGCCGACCCGGACAGCCGCGTGGCGAGCTCCGCGGTGCCCTGCCCCGGCTGCTCCCCGGAGGAGAGCCGCCGGGCGTCGGCGAGCCAGAAGTCGCGGGCGGCGTCGCGGAACCGGTCGTTCCACTCCGCCCAGGGCGCGGGGAAGTCACCGGTGCGCCACCCGTCGTGCCCGAGGTCCCACGGCTCGGCGATGAGCTTGACGTCGGACAGCAGCGGGTCGGCGGCCACGGCCACGAGGAACGGGTGCTGCGGGGAGTAGCTCCCGTCGGCGCCGCGGGCCAGGGTCGGCGCGAGGTCGAAGCGGAAGCCGTCGACGCCGTAGGCGCTCACCCAGTGGCGCAGCGAGTCCAGGGTCAGGGCGACGACGCGGGGGTGGGAGAAGTCGAGGCTGTTGCCGCACCCCGTGGAGTCGACGTCGTGACCCTGGTCGTCCAGGCGGTAGTAGGAGGCGGCGTCGAGCCCGCGGAAGCTGAGCGACGGACCGTCGCCCCCGCCCTCGCAGGTGTGGTTGTAGACCACGTCGAGCACCACCTCGAGCCCCGCGGCGTGCAGGGCGTCGACCGCGGTGCGCAGCTCTTGCGACACGGCGGCGGCGCCCGCCTCGCGCGCCGCGGCGGTGGCGTAGCGCGGCTCGGGGGCGAGGTAGGACAGCGTGCTGTAGCCCCAGTAGTTGTGGCGCCCCCGCGCGAGCAGCGCCGGCTCGTCGACGATGGCGTGGATCGGCAGCAGCTCCAGCGTGGTGACCCCGAGGGACGTGAGGTGCTCGACCACCGCGGGGTGCCCGAGCGCCGCGTACGTGCCGCGCAGGGCCTCCGGCACGTCCGGGTGGGTCATCGTCAGCCCACGCACGTGCGCCTCGTAGACCACGGTCTGCGACCAGGGCACCTTCGGGCGGGCAGAGCCGGCGACGGCGTGGTCGAGCAGGACCGAGTGCGGGACGTGACCGGCGCTGTCGAGCCCCGAGCGGGTCGGCGTGCCGGTCGCCGGGTCGAGCAGGGGCGCCATGGTGGTCGGGTCGACGACGTGCGCGCACGCCTCCGGGCCCCAGCGCAGCCCACCCTCGACGCCGCGGCCGTAGGGGTCGACGAGCAGCTTGGCCGGGTCGTGGCGGTGGCCGGCGCGCGGGTCCCACGGCCCGTCGACGCGCAGCCCGTAGCGCTGACCGGCAGCCACGCCGTCCACCACGCCGGACCACACGCCGTGGCGCGCCCGCTGCAGCGGCACGGCGCGCTCCTCCCAGCCGCCGTGCCCGTCGGGGTCGAGGAGGGCGACGCTCACGGCGCTCGCGTGAGCGGCGAAGACGGAGGCCTGCGCGCTCGTCGCGGAGACGAGGTGGAGGCCGAGGGGGGTCACGGGAAGCTCGGGCACGCTCGGCAGTGTGCCGCAGACCTAGACTTCTCCCCGTGAACGCAGCGAGGAGCACCTACCTCGACCACGCCGCCAGCACCCCGATGAAACCTGCGGCGCGCGACGCAATGCTCGCCGGCCTCGAGCGCACCGGCAACCCCGGCTCCCTGCACACCTCGGGGCGCCGCGCCCGCCGGGCCGTCGAGGAGGCGCGCGAGACGGTCGCCGCCGCGCTGGGCGCCCGCCCCGCCGAGGTGGTGCTGACCGCCGGCGGCACCGAGTCCGACAACCTCGCCGTGAAGGGCCTGTGGTGGGGGCGCCAGAGCGCGGGTCGCCCGCGCCGCCGGGTGCTGGTCTCCGCCGTCGAGCACCACGCCGTGCTCGACCCTGCCGACTGGCTGGCCCGCGACCAGGGCGCCGAGGTGGTCCGCCTGCCGGTCCTGACCGACGGGCGCCTCGACGTCGCCGCCCTCGAGGAGGCCATCGCCGCCGACCCGGGATCGGTGGCGCTGGTCTCGGTGATGTGGGCGAACAACGAGGTCGGCGCCGTCCAGCCGCTCGACGCCGTGGTCGCCGCGGCGTCGGCCCACGGCATCCCCGTGCACGCCGACGCGGCGCAGGCCGTCGGCGCGCTGCCGGTCGACCTCGCCGCCTCCGGCCTGGCCGCGCTCACCGTCTCGGGGCACAAGCTCGGGGGGCCGGTGGGCTCCGGGGCGCTGCTCCTCGCCCGCGGCGCCGGCGCCCCCACGGTGGTGCCCGTGCTGCACGGCGGCGGTCAGGAGGGCGGCGTGCGGTCCGGCACCGTCGACGCCGCGGCCGCCGCGTCGCTGGCCGTGGCCGTGGACCTCGCCGTCGCCGGGCGCGAGGCCCACGCCGAGCACCTGACCGCGCTGCGTGGCCGGCTCGCGGCAGCGATCACGTCGGCGGTGCCCGACGCGGTGATCACCGGACCCCGAGACCCGGCGCTGCGCCTGCCCGGGCTGCTGCACGTCGTGGTCCCCGGCTGCGAGGGCGACTCGCTGCTCTTCCTCCTCGACGCCGAGGGCGTGGAGTGCTCGACGGGCTCGGCGTGCACCGCCGGCGTCAGCCGCCCCAGCCACGTGCTGAGCGCCATGGGCGTGCCGGACCCGCTGGCGCGCGGCGCCCTGCGCTTCAGCCTCGGGCACACCTCGACCGCGCAGGACGTCGACGCCGCGGCCGCCGCGCTGCCGCTCGTGGTCGCGCGGGCCCGCGCCGCCGCCGGCACGCTGGTCTCGGCATGAGGGTGCTGGCGGCGCTCTCCGGCGGCGTCGACTCCGCGGTCGCCGCCGCGCGCCTGGTCGAGGACGGCCACGACGTCGTGGGCGTGCACCTGGCGCTGTCGACCACCGACTCGCCGTCCGGCGGGCGGGGGAGGGGCTGCTGCACCCTGGACGACGCCCACGACGCGCGCCGCGCCGCCGACGTCCTGGACGTCCCGTTCTACGTGTGGGACTTCTCCGCAGAGTTCGCCGCCGCCGTGCTCGACCCCTTCGTCGCCGACTACGCGGCCGGGCGCACCCCCAACCCCTGCGTGTCCTGCAACCGGCACGTGAAGTTCGCAGCGCTCGCCGACCGCGCCGACGCGCTGGGCTTCGACGCGGTGGCGACCGGGCACTGGGCGCGGATCTCGGGCGGTCTCTCGGACGGGGCGGGCCGGCCTGCGGAGCTGCACCGCGCCGCGGACGCCGCCAAGGACCAGTCCTACGTGCTCGCCGTGCTGGAGCAGCGGCGCCTCGCCCGCGCCCTCTTCCCGCTCGGCGACGTCGCGTCCAAGGACGACGTCCGCACCGAGGCCGCCGCCCTGGGTCTGTCGGTGGCCGACAAGCGCGACTCCACCGACATCTGCTTCATCCCCGACGGCGACACGCGCACCTGGCTCGGGGCGCGCATCCCGCGGCGCCCCGGAGCGGTGCTGGACACGACCGGCGCCGTCGTCGGGAGCCACGACGGCGCGGCGGGCTTCACCGTCGGGCAGCGCCGGGGCCTCGCGCTCGGCGCTCCGGCCGCCGACGGGCGCCCGCGCTACGTCGTCTCGACGTCCGTGGACGACGACGTGGTGACCGTGGGCAGCGCGCAGGACCTGCTCGTCGACGCCGTGGAGTGCGGCGCGGCCACTTGGTGCGGCCCCGCGCCCCGAGCGGGCGACGCGGTGGGCGTCCAGCTGCGCGCCCACGGCGACGAGCTGAGCGCCACCGTCGAGCAGGTCGCGGGCGCGGTGCTGCTGCGGCTGGACGAGCCCAGCCCCGCCGTCGCGCCCGGGCAGCTCGTGGCCCTGTACGACGGCACGCGCGTGGTCGGCTCGGCGACGGTGGAGCGGGCCCGGCGCCGCGCCGCGCTGGTGTCCCGGTGAGGGCCCGCGCGCGGGTGCTCGCGACCGGCGCCGGCCCGTGGCCCGGCACCGACCCGCTCGAGGCCTCCCGCGCCGTGCTCGGCGAGCTGGGCGGTGAGGGCGGGCTGCCGTTCCTGGCGCACCTGCCCGCCCGCGGCCCCGGCGCCGACGCCGTGGGGCGCACCGCCGCGCTGCTGGTGGACGTCCCCGTCGACCTCCAGCCCGTGGGGTGGCGCCTGACCGACCGGCGCGGGCGGGACGTGAACCGCGCGTCGGGGTACCTGCGCTCGGACCTCGACGCCCTCGCCGAGGCCGCCGACGGCCTCGACGGACCGCTGGCGCTGCGGTGCCTCGGACCGTGGAGCCTCGCCGCGTCCCTGTGGCTGCCCCGGGGCGAGCGCGCTGCCGTGGACGCCGGCGCGGCGCGCGACCTCGTGGACTCCCTGGCCGAGGGCGTCGCGGGCCACGTCGCCGCCGTGGCCCGGCTGGTGCCCGGCGCGCAGGTGGAGGTGGTGCTCGACGAGCCGGACCTGCTCGCCGTCCTCGGCGGGCGGGTGCCGCGGGCCAGCGGGTGGGGCCGGTTGCCTCCCGTGGAAGGGCACGTCGTGCGCCAGGGCCTGGCCGCCGTCATCGACGCGGTGAGCGGCGCCGGGGCGTCCGTCGCGGTGGCCGTGCCGCTCGCCCGCGAGGCCGACGAGGGCCCGGCGCCCGGTGCGAGCGCCCTGCTCGCCGAGCTGCGCACCGCGGGCACCGACGGCGTCGCGGTGGACCTGTCGGCTGTCGCCGCGCTGGGCGCCGAGGGGTGGGAGGCGCTCGCGGAGGCCCAGGAGGGCGGGTCGCGGCTGTGGCTGACGCCGCCCCCGGGCTCGCCCGCGGCGGTGGTCGACGCGGTGACGGGGTCGTGGCGGCGCCTCGGGATGGACGTGGGGCGGCTCGGCGACGCGGTGCTGGTGGCTCCCGGCGCGGCGGACGGCTCTGCCCGGGCGGCCAGCGAGGCGCTCGCGGAGCTGCGCCGCGCCGCCGACGCGCTGACGGACGCCGCCGGGGCCGGCTGAGGCGACATGCCCGACGCGGGCTGCCGGCGCGCCGCCGCTCGTCAGGGCGCGCGGCGGGAAACCCGTTGCGGACCTGCGCGGCCGAGGTCCACGATGCGGTGTGACCACCTCGGCCCAGGGTTCGACCTCGACGTCCCCGGACACGCGTCCTGCGGCGGTGGACCCGGCGTCGCAGCCGACCGTGCCCGCGGCCGAGGTCGCTCACGTGCTGGTCCACCTCGAGCTGCTCGTCCGCCCGGGCGAGGAGGACGAGGCCGCCCGGGCGGTCCGCGACCGCGTCGGCTCGGTCGCGGGGTCGGCCATGCTCGGGCCGGTCGCCTGGAGCGACGTGCGCGACGGTGAGGACCTCGTCCGCCAGTGGGACGTCGAGCAGCACGGCGCTCCCCTCGACGGACGCCGGGTGCGGTCCCTGACGATGCCCGTCCACGGCGACCACATCACCGACCGTGTCGACGAGGTCGCCTGGGCCGCCATCGACGCGATCTGCCCTACCGCCCGCGAGGAGGAACGCCGCCTCGACGCCGGTGAGACCCCCGTGCCCGCCACCCCCGATCGGTACCCCTGGTCCAGCGGGACCCACGTCGTCGAGGCCGGGGACGTGCGCGACGGGTCACGCTGACGGGTGAGCCCGGCCGGGCCGCGTCCGGTCCCAGCACCGGGGCGCGCCGGGATGCTCGCCTCGATCCGACGCTCCAGCGTCAGCGCTCCGGCGTCAACGGTGAGCTCGACCGT
Organism: Quadrisphaera sp.; assembly: GCA_029257185.1. Classification (GTDB taxonomy): domain Bacteria; phylum Actinomycetota; class Actinomycetes; order Actinomycetales; family Quadrisphaeraceae; genus CADCUY01. The sequence goes on along the minus strand of JARICT010000021.1, from coordinate 2,958 downwards.
GCGAGGCGGAATCCGACGTCGTCGAGGCGCAGGCTGGGGTGGCTGCGCCGGCGCACCCCGGCACGGCAGCTCCACGGCTCGTCGAACCACCCGCCACCGCGCAGGACCCGGTAGGGGCCGTAGACGGCCTCGTCGTAGAGGTCCTCGCACCACTCCCACACCCCGCCGAGGGTGTCGAGCAGTCCCCAGGCGTTGGGCTGCTTCAGCCCCACGGGGTGCGGGCGCTCGTCGGAGCTGGCGCGGTGCCAGGCGACGGCGTCGAGGTCCCCGTAGCGCGGCCCGCTCGTCCCTGCGCGGCAGGCCAGCTCCCACTCGGCCTCGGTGGGCAGGCGATAGCCGTCGGCCCCGCGGTCCCGGGCGACGGTCACGTCGTCGGGTGCGGGGCGGTGGGGCGGCGCCCAGCCCGGCGTCGGCTCGACGCCTCCGGTCTGCACGTCGTAGGCGGGGGTCAGACCGTGCTGGCGCGAGAGAGCGTTGCAGAAGGCCACCGCGTCACGCCAGGAGACGTCCGTGGCGGGCAGGTTCTCTCCCCCGGCGGGGAGCTCGCGACCGGTGACCTGGCCGTAGAGCCCAGCGGTCACCGGCACCGCGCCGAGGCGGAAGGACGGGACCTCCACCCTCCAGCGGTGCCGGGTCCGGCGGTCGACCAGCTCGACGGTGGCCCCGTCGCCCGTGGGCGGCACGAGGACCAGGTCCAGAGACGAGGGACCGGTCATCGTCCGGCCCCCCGCACGACGTCGACGTCGTGGGCGGTGCGGGCGGCGCGCAGGAGGGGGAGGTCGGTGGCGCTGTCTGAGGACGCGTGCTCGACCGGCAGCACCACGCCAGCAGCCCCGAGCGCCCGCAGCTTGCCCGCGCCGCGAGCGGGAACGACCAGGCGTGGCGGGCCCCACCGGCGGCGTACCAGCACCGAGGCGACCACCTCGACGCCGCTCAGTCCCGCCGCGGCACACACCTGCTGGGCGAGCGGCGCCGCGCACCCGGTCGCGACGATCACGCGGTCGCCGCCCGCGACGTGCTCGCGCACCCGGGCCAGGGCCGCCGCAGCGACGCGCCCGCTCTCCGCGCCGGCGTGCTCTGCGGCGACGTCGGGGCTGCGCGCACCACCACGTCGTCGCAGCGGCTCATCGCCCTACAGTGACGCGTCGTCCATGATCGTCCAGCGCCGGGGGTCACCACCATGCAGGTCGCCGTCATCGGAGGAGGGGCGTCCGGCTCCGCCATCGCCCGGGCGCTGGTCGAGCGCGGAGCCGACGTGGAGCTGATGTCCCGCTCGAGCGGGTTCGACGTCCTGCGCGACGACGCGACCGAGCGCCTCCGCGACGCGGACGTGGTGGTGGAGGCCACCGGCCGCTTCACCCTGAGCGGGAGGGTCGCCACGGAGCTCTTCACCGGCTCGACCCGCGCCGTCGCGTCGGCGGTGCGCGGGTCCGGAGCACGGCACGTGCTGCTGTCCATCGTGGGCTGCAGCCTCCCCGAGCTCCAGGGCTTCGGCTACTACGCGGGGAAGACCGCACAGGAGCAGGTCGCGCGGGAGGAGAGCGAGCGCCTGACCATCGTGCGGTCGACGCAGTGGTTCGAGTTCCCGGGCCAGAACCTCGAGCGCCTGAGGTTCGGACCGATCTCGTTCGTCCCGCAGATGAGGATCAAACCGGTGGCGCTGGACGCCGTCGCCGACGTGGTCGCCGAGTGCGCGACCGGCGCCCGATCGGGTCAGGTCCACGACGTCGCCGGTCCCGAGGTCATGACGCTGTGGGACATGACGACGCAGCTCCCGAGGAGCGGCGTCAGGCCCGTGCCGCTGCCGATGCCCGGCACCACGGGGCGGGCGTTCCGTCGAGGCGCGCTCGTCCCCGGGGACGGGGCAGAGGTCGTCGGCCCGCGCTTCGCCCAGTGGCTCGGGTCGCGCGCGGCGTGAGCGGCCTGCGCTCCCGCGGTCGTGGACCCGTGGTTGAGCCGGTCAGGCAGACAGGCGCCAGTCGAGCGCCGCAGCCAGGGCATCTGCACCGGTGATCGAGAGACGGGTGCGGTGCGGCGTCACACCAGCGTGGACACGAGGACCGAGGCGACGACGACGGAGGACAGCGTCACGGTGGTGAAGCCGCCGATGAGCATGGGCGTGGAGATGTCCTCCATGATCGCCGCCTCCTCGCGCTCGTCCCTCCCGAGCGAGGAGCACGGTCATCGCCGGGACGAACGAGGCGATCACGGAGGACCAGCTCGCGGTGGCCATCGAGCCGAGCACCACCATGATGATCACGGTCATGCCGAAGGCGTTGGCCTTGAGCAGCGTCGCGTCCGGGAGGATCCCGACGGCGCGTCCGCCCAGGCCGAGCAGCAGCGCCCACACCCCGGCGTTGATCCCGGTCAGCTCGCCGAGGGCGATGGCGCCCCAGGCGAGCACGAAGACGAGCCGTCGTCGGGTCACGCCAGGTGCTGGACCAGGCTCCGCTCGCCGGCTCCGGGATCGACGACGAGGTCGGCGAGGGCTCCCTCGACGAGCGCGAGGTGCGGCGGGACGTGGCCACAGTCGACGTCGAGGACCACGGGGACGTCGAGGCCGGCCAGGGCGCTGCGGACGGCGTCGTGCTGGGTGAATCCGCCTGCGTCAGGGGCCGTGGTCCGGCCGACGAGCACGGCGGAGGCGACGTCGAACCAGCCGGCCAGGCGCATCCGCCACAGGTCGCGGGCGATGTCGACGGCCCCGTCCCCGCCGGCCGCGACGTGCAGGATCAGCCCGTCGCCGCCGGCGTGCGTGGCGACGAAGCGGGGCACGTCGCCCCAGGGGGTTACCGCGAGGATGTAGATCGTCTCGATGCAGCCGCCCCGCGGCCGCCCGCGGACGCGGACCGGGCCGGCGCCGGGGTCGGCCAGCTCCCACGTGCCCGCCTCGTCCTCGGTGCGCTCGGTGGCCTCCGGGTCGGCGGCCCAGTCGTCCCACCCGCTCGTGCGGTGGAG
>JARICT010000005.1 GCA_029257185.1 Quadrisphaera sp. | reverse complement strand
TCGATGCGCTTCACGCTGCGCAGCACCCGGTCGCTCAAGGAGCTGGCGGTCTACCTCGCGCGGGGCAAGGACCTCGGCAACTCCTTCAACGCGCTCCACGACGTGTCCCTGTCCATCACCGAGGGTGAGACCGTGGGGCTCCTCGGGTTCAACGGCTCGGGGAAGTCCACCCTCCTCAAGCTCATCTCCGGGGTCATGCGTCCCTCGAGCGGCCGGCTGCGGGTCAGGGGGCGGATCGCGGGGCTCATCGAGGTGGGTGCGGGCTTCCACCCGGACCTGACCGGGAGGGAGAACGTCTTCCTCAACGGGGCCATCCTGGGGATGGACGAGGAGACGATCACCGAGCGCTTCGACGACATCGTGGCGTTCTCCGAGATCGAGCGGTTCATCGACACCGAGGTCAAGCACTACTCCTCGGGGATGTTCCTGCGCCTGGCGTTCGCGGTGGCCGTGCACACCGACCCCGACGTCTTCCTCATCGACGAGATCCTCGCTGTGGGTGACGAGCCGTTCCAGGCCAAGTGCATCGCGCGCATCGAGGCGCTGCGCGAGGAGGGAAAGACCCTGGTGGTGGTCAGCCACGACCTCGGGATGATCGAGAGGCTCTGCACCAGGGGCATCGTGCTGCGGGCCGGCGAGATCATCGCCGACACCGATGCGGTGTCGGCCGTGGCGGCGCTGCGCGCGACCGGCTGACACCGGCTGGCATCGATCGGCCACGACGCGCGCTGGTCCATGATCGATGTGACGGATGGGGCGGCGCCCAGTAGATTTACCTGGTAAGGCACGCGCGTGCCTGAGCAGTCGGTCATCACACCGACGCGGCTGGTAGCCCTCATCACGGCGCACCCACCCCCACCCCCACGATCACTGGGAGATCACCATGAGCAGCAGCCCCACCGGCGCAGTGCGCCTCGGCGACGGCGACGACCGTGACGGCCACGGCGTCGACGACCGCGTGCACGACGACCGCGACCGCACCCCCGGGCCGGACCACCGCGCCCCCGTCGCCCCGCAGCGCGGCGCCAGCAACGACGGCGTCAACATCACCATGCCGCCGCAGCGCGGCGACGAGGTGCGCTGGGGCCCCATCTGGGCCGGCCTGGTCGTCGCCCTCGGCATCTTCCTCCTCCTGGAGCTCGTCGCCTTCGCGGTCGGCATCATCGACCTCGGCCAGGGTGCCAGCACCGGTGCCGCGTCCGGCATCGCCACCGCGGTCATCGCGCTCATCGCCTTCTTCGTCGGCGGGCTGACCGCCGGCGCCTCGGCCATGTGGCACGGCATCTCCGCCGGGCTGCTGCAGGGCATCATGGTGTGGGCCCTGAGCATCGTCGCCATCATCTTCCTCACCCTGTTCGGTGGCGGCGCGCTGCTCGGCTCGCTCGGGCAGATCGCCTCGGAGGTCGTCACCCTCGACCAGGTCACCTCGGCCGCCCAGGGTGTGAACCCCCCGGACGTCGACCCCGCGCAGGCGCTCGAGACCGCGCGCAGCAGCGCTTCCTGGGCCGTCCTCGGTCTGGGCCTCACCGTCATCGCCTCGGCGCTCGGCGGCCTCGCCGGCGCCAAGATGTGGAAGGGCAAGGACGACCAGGCCCCGGTCGTCTCGCGCCACAACGCCTGAGCCGCACAGCCCCACAGCAGCACCGCTCCACCCGGCACCCCCCGCCGGTACGGCCCTCGGGTCGCACCGGCGGGGGGTGCCGTCGTCGTGGGGCCCGACCAGTGCTGCGCGGGTCAGCCTCGCGCCGTGTACGGCGCCAGGTCCGGAGGCGTCGGTCCGCTCAGCCCCGACGTCGTGTCCGGCACCGGCTCGAGGTCCCACGCCGCTGCGGCGAAGGGGTACTCGATGCGGGCGAGCTGGCCCCAGGGGACCTCGGGGTCGTCGGTGAACGCGCTGACGAGCTCGACCAGGGTGCCGGCCTCGGGCACCGGCGCGTAGAGGCCGCCGCGGCCGTTCTGCCAGATGGCGTCCTTCGCGCCCTCGAGCGGGTCGGGACCCACGAGGACCGCGTGGTCCGGCCGGTCGGCGATCCCGTCGGCGGTGGTCACCTGACGCTGGCAGGGGAAGTGGTAGGTGATCTGCCACGACGTCGCGACGACGGCGTCCTCGGGGAGGTAGTCGTCCATCGACACCAGCGGGGCCACCGCCGGCTCCGAGACCGCCACCCAGCCTCCGTCGCCCGTCGCCCCGTCGCTGGCCCGCAGCCGCACGACGTCCGAGCCGGCGGCAGCCGCGGGGTCGTAGAGCACCGGCTCGCCGTCCTCGTCGCGCACCTGGGGCACGGCGGCGGGGACGGGCCGCTCCGGCGTGGCGGCCGGCACCGCCCCGCCGATCCTCACCGTGCGCCACTCCGTAGTGGTGGCGTCGTCGCCGAGCAGCTGCGCCGTGGTGAGGTCCACGGAGCCGTCGGCCCCGTGCACGCCGAACTCGGCGACCAGGCTGTTGCCCCCGTCCAGGGCGAGGTCGCCCGCGACCAGGGCCGTCAGGACCTCTCCGCTCCAGTCCTCCGCCAGCCCGTCGGCGGCGTACCACGGCGTGGTCACCGTGCCGGTCGCGGTGTTGCCGTCGGCGAGGCTGCCCCACACGGCGCGATCATCGGGCAGGGATGGCGGCGGGTCCCCGCGCCACGCTCCCGCGTCACCGCGCACGAACGCCCCGGGCGGGCTGATGCTGACGTCACCGGCCACCCGGTCCAGGGGCCGAGCGCGACGGTCGTCCGCGACGGAGATGGCGCCGGCCGCCCCGCAGCTGGTCCCGAGGGGGTCCAGCAGGCGCGAGGACGAGGGGGAGTACGTGCCGGCGGTCGCGGCGGCGGCCAGGGCGAAGGACCCGACGAGGTAGGCCGTGGAGGTGCCCAGGAGGACGACCGTCGTCACGGCGGCGGTGCGCAGCGCCAGCGCGGAGCCCTGCGCGAGCGCGGCGGCGCCGGCGTCGCGGGCCGCCCGGCGCTGGCGCCACCGCAGGGCGAGCGCCACGAGACCGGCGACGACCACCCACGTCAGCGGGGAGGAGAGCTGCACGACCGACAGGTACGGCGACGGGCCGAACCGCTGCGACCCCAGCGACCAGCTGTACGGCCAGAGGTCGGGGCCCGTCATGCCCACGGCGGCGACGACGACCACGGCGCCCACGACGCCGAGACCCACGGCGCCGGCGCCGCGGGCGGCCAGCGCCCGCCGGGCGAGGTCGGGACCGAGCAGGAGCAGCGCGAGCACGAGCAGCGGCGTCAGCGCCGACAGGGCGCCGAAGTGGTGCGTCCACTTCGACGGGGTGACCCACAGGGTGACGAAGGCGAGCAGGGTGGTGGTGGCGGTGATCGCCAGCGGTCGAGCGCCCAGGCCCTCGGCGAGGCGCCGGCCGCGGGAGAGGGCGACCAGCAGGAGCGCCAGCGCCAGGGCCAGCAGGGCCACGAGGACCGTGACGCGCTTGGCGTAGGCCCCCATGGGGATCCCGGGGTTGAGGAGGAACCCGTAGCGGATCCACTCGTCGGTCCAGGTCAGCGGAGCCTCGACGGCCTTGAAGACCTCGCGGCCGCGCACGAAGTCGTAGAAGGTGCCGTCCGCGAAGCCGGCAGCGGTGGCCACGGCTCCCGGCGCGACGACCGCGAGGACGCGGAGCAGGGTGCGCGCCACGGTCGCCGCGCGCAGCGCCCGCCAGCACGCCGGCAGCCCGGCCAGCAGGGGCGCGAGCGCCACCGCGCCGGTGGGGTGCGCGGCGGCGGACATCGCTGCGGCCAGCACCCCCAGGGCGAGCGGCAGGCGGCGGCCCGTGCGCACGGTCGTCAGCACAGCCACCAGGGCGACGGCGCTGCCCAGCGCCGAGATCGCCTCCGGTCGCACACCCATCACGTAGGGCGTCCACGCGGCGGCGTAGACCAGCGCCAGCAGCCAGACCGCCCGCGAGCGCAGGACGCGCTCACCACCGCCGGCGGCCGCTCCGTCGTCCCCGAAGCCTCCGCCGTCCCCGACGGACCGGCCCCACCGCGGGTGGTCACCGAGCAGCAGGTCCGCGCTGCGCCTCACCAGGACCCACGTGAGCAGCACCATCACCAGCGCTGGCACGCGCAGCCCCAGGGGGGTGTCGGCGACCTGCTCCCACCACGAGAGCACGTACCAGGGCCACGTCAGCGGCACGAAGGACTGGTCGAAGAGCTGGAAGTACTGCCCCACGTAGCCGGAGCTGCCCACGTCGCGCGCCATGGCGGCGTAGTAGCCGTCGTCGTCGGTCATCGGCGCCAGCGGCGTCCACACCAGCGCGAGGACCACGGTCGCGGCGTCGGCGAGCCGAGGCCGCAGCGTGCGGGACCACCGGGGCGGGGCGCGGCCGGTGCGCGTGCCGCGGCGCCCGGCCCGCCGGTCGCCGCGGTCGAGCAGCCAGAGGCACACGAGGCCGGCGGCGCTCGCGAGGACGAGGAGCACCACGAGCGCGAGCTTGACCGGGGTCGGCGAGGACTGGAACTCGTCGTTGACGCTCAGCGCGACCGAGAGCCGCTCCCCGGCGGCCGGGTCCAGCGCGGTCAGGCCGGTGGCGAGGGTGTCGGTCCTCGGCATCCCGGGCACCGGGTCACCGACGTCCACCCCGTCGCGCTGGAGCTGCAGCCCCGTGCCGGCGGCGGCGTCGCTCGCGCTGCCGGGGCCCACCTCCGGGGCGGTGGCCGGCGGCGGACCCGCCACGGGCACCGTCACCAGTGCCAGCTCGCAGTCGCCCGCCGGCAGCGGGGAGTCGTCGACGGTGGTGCCCGCGACGTCCAGGCGGAGGTTCTCGCCGTCCACCCGCCACAGCAGCCCCTGCTGGGGAGTCTTGAAGGACGTGGGGTTCATGGTGGCGAGCAGCAGGCCGTCGCCGCGCTCCCCGGCCGCGCGCGCCGCCGCGCACGTGGTCTCGACCCGCAGCGAGCCCGGCGCCTGGGAGACGAGCATCAGCGACGTGCTCACCGGCGCCGTCGGGCTCTGCGGCCAGGTGACCACCGGGACCTCGCGCTCCACGGGGGCGAAGGGCAGGGCGGCGGCGCAGGCGAGCGCCACGAGTGCTGCGACCACGGTGACCGCGGCCAGCCAGCGCGGCCGGTCCCGGCGCGCTGCCGGTGGGGCGACCGCGCCCGCCTGGCCTGCTGCGCCGGCGTCGTCGATCGGCGCCTGCGTCGCCACGGTGGGGCCTCCTCGTGCGGTGCTCTCGTGCGGGGCGTGCGGTGCTGGTGACGGCCGTGATCGCCGGTGCTGGTGGCGCCGTCGGGGACGACTGGAGATTACAGGCGCCCCCTCGCAGACCCGAGCCCGTAGCGTGGCGGTGTGGCAGACGCGTGGCAGGGCGACCCAGCCCTGCCCGCCCACAGCCCGCGCCAGCCCCGCGCCCGTGTCGGCGCCGCCCTGGGCTCGCTCCCGTCGGGCGTGGCGGTGGTCGGCGCGAGCGCGCTGGCCGGGCTCGCGGTCTTCGGTTACTTCGCCCTGCTCGACCGCCACGTCGGCGCCGACGACCAGGAGCACTTCGCGGCCTTCTACTCGCTGTCGCTCATCCTCGGCTTCGGTGCCTTCCTGCCGCTCGAGGCGGAGCTGGCGCGCACCCTCGGCCGGCGGCGCGAGGTGTCCGCGGGCCTGCGCGAGGGCGCGCTGGTCGCCGCCGCGGTGGCCGCGGTGGTCGTGGCCCTCGTGCTCCTCGCCGCGCCCCCGCTGCTCGGCCAGCTGGGAGACAGCGGCTGGCTGCTCGCGGCCACCCTGGGCGTCGCCGCGGTCTCCGCGCTGCAGTTCTGGGTGCGGGGTGCGCTGCTGGGGCGCGGGCGCCCGCGGGCCTTCGCCGCGACGCTCGCCCTCGACTCCGTGCTGAGGCTGGCGGTGGCCGGGCTCCTCGTCCTGCTCCTCGGCACGGTCTCCGCGGCCACGTTCTCCCTGAGCCTGCTGCTGCCCCTCCTCCTCGCGCACGCCGTCTTCGTGCCCCTCGTGCTCGGCCGGCGCGCGCCGGCGGTCCCGGACGCGGGCGCTGAGGAGGGCTCGGTGCAGGGTGCGCCGGACGGCGAGCGCGACCAGGGCTCGCACCCGTTCAGGATGATCAGGCGCCTGCTCCCGCTCTTCGCCGCCACCGCCTCGGCGCAGGTCCTGCTCAACGCACCCGTGCTGCTCATCAACGCCGGCCCACAGTCGGAGCAGGCGGCGGCGTTCCTCTACGCCTTCACCCTGGCGCGGATCCCGCTGTTCATGGCCGTCCCGGTGCAGGGCGCGGTGGTGCCCCCGATGGCGGCGATGGTCGCCGCCGGGCGCACCCAGGCGGTGGTGGCGACCCTCGTCAAGGTGGCGGCCGGCCTGGCCGTCCTCGCGGTGGTCGCGGGGGCGGGGGTCGCGCTGCTGGGCCCCGCCGTCCTGGTGACGCTCTATCCCAACGCGGGCTCGCCACCGCGCCTGGACCTGGCGCTCATGGTGGTGGGGGTCTGCGCCCACATCGGGCTGCTGCTCACCGCCCAGGCCAACGTCGCCGCCGGGCACCACCGCGGCTCCGGCATCGCGTGGGTCACCGCCCTGGTCACCGCAGCGCTCACGTACCTCGTCGTGGACCGGGCCGGCGGTGGGGCGCTCCTCAGCGTCGAGCTGGCCTTCGCGCTGGGCTCGGGGGTCGGGTGGGCGCTGGCTATGGTGCTGCTCCTGCGTCACGCCCGCCGTGACGCCCTCCCCACGAGCGAGCCCACCTCCCCGACGAGCACGAGGGACGACGCATGAGCGAGACCACCCGCCCCGCCGACGTCGTGATGGCGCTGACCTACTACGCGCCCTACGTCTCCGGGCTGACCAACGCTGCCCGTGACGTCGCCGTCGGCCTGGCGGCCCGAGGCGTCCGCGTCACCGTGGTCACCACCGCCCACGAGCGCGGCCTGCCCGCCGAGGAGGTGCTCGACGGCGTCCGGGTGGTGCGGGCCCCGGTCGTGGCCAGGGTCGGCAAGGGCACCATCAGCCCGGCGCTGCCGGTGCTCCTCGCCCGGGAGACCCGCGGCGCCGGCGTGCTGAACCTCCACCTGCCGATGCTCGAGGCGGGCCTGCTGGCGGCGACCTCGCTGGCGCCGGTGGTGGTGACCTACCAGTGCGACGTCTCCCTCCCGCCGGGGCTGGTCAACGCCGCCCAGCGCGTCGCGATCGACGCCTCCACACGCGTCGCGCTCGCTCGGGCGAGGGCGGTGGGCGTCTCGTCCATCGACTACGCCGAGCACTCGAGGGTGTGGGGCTCGATGCGCTCGAAGGCCGTGGAGATCGCGCCGCCCTGCCTGGACCGGTCCGGGGGGACGCCGCGCTTCCGTGACGGTGACGGGTTCCACGTCGGCTTCCTCGGGCGCATCGTCGAGGAGAAGGGGGTCGCGCACCTCGTCGAGGGGTTCCAGGCCATGGCGGCCCCGGCGGACCGCCTGCTGGTCGTCGGCGACTTCGCCGCGGTGGCGGGCGGCTCGGTGATCGCCGGGGTGCGGGAGGCGATCGGCGACGACGACCGCATCAGGGTCCTGGGGTTCGTGCCCGACGAGGCCCTGGCCGACCTGTACGCCTCGATCGACGTGTTCGCCCTGCCGTCGGTCAACGCCTTCGAGGCGTTCGGGATCGTCCAGGTCGAGGCCATGATGGTCGGTGTCCCGGCGCTGGCCTCGGACATGCCGGGCGTGCGGCAGCCGGTGCTGCGCACCGGGCACGGCGAGATCGCCACCCCGAAGGACGCGGCCTCCATCGCCGCGGGCCTCACCCGCCTGCGGGAGGACCCGCCGCCGCGCGAGGCGGTCGCGAGCGCCGCGCGCGGCCTCTACGGCGTGGAGCGCACCGTGGAGGCGTACGCGGCGCTCTTCGACGACGTGTCCCGTCGGCGTCGGGGCGGACCCGGCGCTGCAGCCGGGCGCTAGAGGTAGACGCCGAGGGCGAAGCAGGCCACCCACGCCACCGCGAGCACCTGGAGCACCCGGTCGCCGAGGGCGATGTCCTCCGGCGCGCCCGCGTCCCCGCCGTCGATGTCGACGGCGTAGCGGAGCACGGCGAGCACGAAGGGCACGATCGAGACGGTCGTGAACACCGAGGACCGCGTCTGGTCGATCTCGAAGGCCCACAGCGAGTACGAGAGGATCATGATGGCCGCGGCGAGGCTCCACACGAACCGCAGGTAGGTCTCGGTGTAGCGCAGCAGGGACGCCCGCGTGGCCCCCTCGCCGGCCTCCGCGAGTCGCTTCTCGGAGTACCGCTTGCCGGAGACCATGAACAGCGAGCCGAAGGCGGTCACGAGCAGGAACCACTGCGACAGCTCGATGCCGGAGGCGACACCGCCGGCGATGGCCCGCAGCAGGAACCCCGAGGCCACCACGGCGATGTCGAGGACCGGCTCCTGCTTCCACCTCAGGCAGTACCCCGTCTGCACCGCCAGGTAGACCGCGATCAGCAGGACGAGCGACGGCGAGGCGAGGAGCGCGACGCCGAGGCTCGCCACGGCCAGGACCGCGGACGTGGTGTACGCCGCCCGCAGCGAGACCTCGCCGGAGGCGATGGGGCGCGTCCGCTTGGTGGGGTGTGCCCGGTCGGACTCCACGTCGATCGCGTCGTTGAGCAGATACACCGAGGACGCCGCCAGGCAGAACGCCACGAAGGCGATCGCCGTGCTCAGCAGCACCGAGCCCTCGGAGAGCCGCTGCCCGGCCAGGGGAGCGGCCACGACCAGCACGTTCTTGACCCACTGGCGCGGCCGGGCGGTGCGCACCAGGCCGCGCGCCGTGGACCCGGCCCGCGACCTGTCGGCGGGGGGGCTCTTCTGCGTCGACGCCGGGCGGGGCTCGCTCACGAGACGGCTCGCAGGAGGTCGGGGGTCGTCGGCGCCGCCCAGCGGCCGGCGAGCGCGCCGATCGCGGTGCCGACGGCCACGTCGGTGGGGAAGTGCAGGCCGAGCACCAGGCGGGACAGGCCCATCACCGGGGTGATCGCCCCCACCGCCACCAGCTCGCCGCCGCGGCCGCCGATCAGGGCGCCGTAGGCCACGGCAGCAGCGGTCGAGGACGCCGCGTGGGAGCTGGGGAAGCTCAGCCGGCCGGGGGTGGTCGCGTGCACGCTGACGGCGGTCGTCCCGCCCCTCTCGATCCCGGCCGTGTCGGCGGGGTGCGTCGCGGGGCGGGCCCGGCGCAGCACGCGCTTGATGACGACGGTGGCGGCGTGCGCGCCGAGCACGGCGGCGGACGCCCGCACCCATGCGGACCGCCGGCGGGCGTCGAGGGCGGCGCCCAGCGCGCCGAGGGCCAGCCACCCCGCCGCGTGGTCCCCGAACACCGACAGCCCGTGGGCGCCGCGCACCGCCCACGGAGCGTGCAGGCGCCGCTGGACGCGGACCACCACCAAGGTCTCCGCGGTGCGCAGCCTCGCGGAGGGAGGGGCCGGACGAGGCACGTGGTCTCCAGGTTCTCTGACGGCAGGTCGGTGCAGGTGCAGGCCGGCTCGGGCCCGCGCGCGAGACACGAGGGTAGACGCCCCCGTCGGCGCCCGGCCCCGGCGATCTGCGGCGCCCGGGGGCTCAACCCCGGGCCACGGCGTGCCGACCGTCCTCCGGGTGAGCGCAGACGTGAACCCAGCGGCGGACCCGGCGGCGGACCCGGCGGCGGACCCGGCGGCGGTCGGCCCGCGTGTCCTGCCCGCCGGGGGCACCGCTGCGTGTGACCGTCGACGGATGACTGCCTCCCGACCGCGCCGCGGAGCCTCCCGACGGTGGGGATCGGCGCTGGCCATGGCCCTGCTCGCCCCGACGGGGCTCGGCGCCGTCGCTGCGGCGCCCCCGGCTCAGGCTGCCGCAGCGCCCCCCGCCGAGGCTGCCGAGCAGGCTGCCGAGCAGGCGGGGGCGGGCGTGAGCATCTCCGGCCACGGCTGGGGCCACGGGCGCGGCATGGGCCAGTGGGGCTCCCTGGGCTACGCGGTGGACCAGGGCTGGGGCCACGAGCGCATCCTCGACCACTTCTACGGCGGCACGCGGGCCGGCACGATCCCCGACGTCGAGCTGAGCGTGCGCCTCACCGCGCTGGACGGAGCGACGTCGATCGCCGTGACCTCGGGCGCGGACTTCGTCGTGGACGCCCGCCGCATCACCGGCGGTGACGCGGCGGTGTTCACCCGCTCCGGCGACGGGTGGACGATGACGGGGCGTCGCGGCGGCTGCAAGGGCAGCGACGTGCCCGCGACCGTCGGTGTCGGGCGCATCCCGACGGTGGCCCCCACCGGGGCCCCGGGCGGGGACCGCTCGAAGATGCTCACCGTCTGCGGCACCGACCGCCCCTACCGCGGCGCGCTGCGTCCCACCGTCGACCCGAGCGGGGCGTCCCGGCTGGTGAACCTCGTGCGCATCGAGGACTACCTGCGCGGCGTGGTGCCCCGGGAGTCCCCGCCCTCGTGGGCCGACGCCGGCGGGGGCCGCGGCGCCGCCGCCCTGCGCGCGCAGGCCGTCGCCGCCCGCTCCTACGGGGCGTCCGAGCGTCGCACCACGTGGGCGACCACGTGCGACACCACCAGCTGCCAGGTGTACGGCGGCGCGGCGAGCGAGGACCCGCGCACCGACGCGGCGATCGCCGCCACCGCCGGCCAGGTGCGCAAGAGCGCCTCGGGCGCCGTGGTGCGCACCGAGTTCTCGGCCTCGACCGGTGGGTGGAGCGCCGGTGGCCAGTTCCCCGCCGTCCGCGACGAGGGCGACGCGGTGGCCCCGCGCCACGACTGGACCGTGACGGTCCCGACCGCCCGCATCTCCGCGGCGTTCCCGGCCATCGGCGAGTACCGGTCGATGACCGTGCTGGCCCGCAACGGCCTCGGCGCCGACGGGGGCCGCGTGACCAGCGTCCGCGTGGACGGCAGCCGCGGCCAGGTGACCACCACGGGCACCGGGGTCCGTGCCGCGCTCGGTCTGTGGTCGGACTGGTTCACGCCCGCCGTCGCGCCCGTCACCTCGCAGAAGACGCAGTGGATGCTGCGCACCACGCCCACCGCCGGGGAGCCGGACCTGGTCGCGCTCTACGGCGACGACGCGTCGACGAAGCTCGCCTGCGACCTCGACGGTGACGGCCGCGACGGCCTCACGGTCTACCGCGGGAACACCTGGTACGTCCGCGACGCCGTGACCCAGGGCCCGGCCGACGCCACCTTCTCCTTCGGGGCCGCCGGGTGGACGCCGGTCTGCGGGGACTGGGACGGCGACGGCAAGGACGGCATCGGCGTCTACGACCCCGCCAGCGGCACGTGGTGGCTGAGGGACACCGCGGGCCCCGGGCCGGCGGACGTCAGCTTCCGGTACGGCTGGTCCGCCGCCGCCCCCGTGGTCGGCGACTGGGACCGTGACGGCAGCGACGACATCGGCGTCTACGACCAGCGGAGCGGTACCTGGCTGCTGCGGCTCTCCGCCACCGCGGGCCGCCCCGACCTCCGGGTCCAGTACGGCTACCCGGGCGCGAGCGCCGTCGCCGGTGACTGGGACGGCGACGGGCGCACCACCCTCGGCGTGTACGAGGACGGACGCTGGCTCCTGCGCGACTCCCTGCTGCCCGGTGCGCCCGATCGGGTGATCGGCTACGGCGGGCCGGGGTTCGTGCCGATACCGGGGACGTGGGGCGCCGACGGCGTCACCGGCCTCGGCGTGGGGCTGCCCGTCTCGTGAGCGCTCGGCGCTGCGGGGCACCACCCCGACGACCACCCACCGGTTGACGGAGCGTGAGCAATCTTCTCAAAACACGCACCTTCATGCCCTGTCTCCCTGATCATGACTGCCTCGCACCCGCCAGGGTGCCGACCCGCCGAGGAGAACGACGTGCTGGCACGAACCCGCCACCGCTCACCGCGAGCGAGAACCACCGCCCCTGCCCGTGACCGGCAGCGTCCCCGCTCCGGCGCGGCCCGCCGTGGCCTGCGGGCGCTGAGCGCCCGCGCGCTCGTCGTCGCGCTGCTCAGCGCGGGCGCCGTGGTCGCGCCGGTCACGGCCCTGCCGTCGGCCAGCGCGGCCCCCGCGCCGGTGGAGCCGGAGGCCCAGGTGCTCGCCGTCCCGGACCTCGGGGCCCGCGCCGACCTCGACCCGTCCGCGGTCCCGCCCGAAGGCGCCGTGAAGGACCAGTCCGGCCAGAGCGTGGTGGCCGCCGACGACGCCCCCGAGGTGGCGGCCCCCGCCGTCGCGCCGGAGCCGGACGTCGCGGTGACCCCGAGCATCCCCGTGGAGCCCGACGATGGCGAGAGCGGCGCCGGGCAGGAGGGCCAGGACGACGTCGCCGCCACCGGTGCGGTCGAGACCGACGACTTCCGCATGGTCTCCGTCTCGTGGAACCCCGACTCGGCCACCGACCCCGGCCTGGTGCGCTCCGGCGACGCCACGGTGCAGGTGCGCGTGCGCAGCGAGGACGGCTGGACGGGCTGGGAGGAGCTCGGCGTCGAGGACGCCGGCCCCGACGCCGGCACGGTCGAGGGCCGCCAGGCTCGCGCGACGGTCGCCACCGAGCCCCTGTGGGTGTCCGGGGGCGCCGACGGCGTGGACGTGCGCGTCACCGGTGAGGGCGTGGCGTCCTCGCAGGACGTCGCCGTCAACCTCATCGACCCGAAGATCACCGACGCGGACCCGGGCCAGCCCGGCGGGCCGGCGGCCACGGCGAACGCCGCGACCGTGGGCGTGCCGAACGTCATCAGCCGCAAGCAGTGGGGCGCGGACGAGAGCCTGCGCACCCGCAACTGCGTCGCCCCCGACTACACGAAGAACGTCCAGTCGGTCTTCGTCCACCACACCGCCGGGACCAACGTGTACTCCCAGGCGGAGTCGGCGTCCATCGTCCGCGGCGTGTACTACTACCACACGCAGGTCCAGAAGTGGTGCGACGTCGGCTACAACGCTCTCGTCGACAAGTACGGCCAGATCTTCGAGGGCCGCTACGGCGGCCTCGACCGCAACGTCGTCGGCGCTCACTCCGCGGGGTTCAACGCGGGCAGCTGGGGCGTCTCGGTGCTCGGGAACTACGAGACCGCACGCCCCACCCCGGCCATCTCGAGCGCCCTCGCGGCGATCATCGGCTGGAAGATGTCCGTGGAGAAGATCGACCCCCGGGGCCGGACGACGATGACCTCGGCCGGGAACTACGGCCAGTCCCGGTACGCCGCCGGAGCGAGGGTCTCGATGAACACCCTCTCCGGGCACCGCGACGCGGGGTTCACCAGCTGCCCCGGCGCCTACCTCTACTCGACGCTGCCCGCGCTGGCGAAGCAGATCACGACCTCGGTGAGGGAGCAGCACTGGGAGGCGCGCGACTCCGCGTCCCCCGGCGGCTCCGACCACGACATCTACTACGGCGCCCCGGGCAGCCAGGCGATCGCGTGCGACGTGGACGGCGACGGGCGCGACGGCATCGCCGTGTACGCCGGCGGCGTGTGGAGCATCCGCGACGACGCCTCGTCGGGGCCGGCCACGCGCACCTTCCGCTACGGCGGCCCGAGCGCGCTGCCGGTGTGCGGGGACTGGAACGGTGACGGGCGCGACGGGATCGGCGTGTACGTCCCCGACACCGGCCTCTGGTACCTGCGGGACTCCGCCACCGACGGCGACGCCGACCGGGTGTTCCAGTACGGCTTCCGCGGCACCGTGCCGGTGGCGGGGGACTGGAGCCGCTCGGGCCACGACGGCATCGGCGTCTACGACACCTCCACCGGCACCTGGTTCCTGCGGGGCACCGCCGACGCCGGCTGGTACGGCGCGAAGTACCAGTACGGGTTCTCCGGTGCCACCCCGGTGACCGGTGACTGGGACGGTGACGGCGCGGACTCCACCGGCGTCATGAAGGACGGGCGCTGGTACCTGCGCGACTCCATCACCCCCGGCAACCCTCACCGGCTGTTCAGCTACGGGGCGCGCGGCGACATGGCCGTGACCGGGAGCTGGGCCGGGGCCCGCCACGACGGGATCTCCGTCGTCCGCACCTGGCCGCCGGGGACCTGACCCGTCCTGGGCGCCCCGCCAGCACGGCGGGGCGCTCAGCGGCGATCCCGGGAGCCCGCCACGGTGCGGCGGGCGGTAGGCCTACCCCGCGAGGTCGGCGTCCACCATCGCCGCGACGACGTCCTCGAAGCTGCGCGTCGGGGCCCAGCCCAGGGTGGTGCGGGCCCGCGTGGCGTCCCCGACCAGCTCGGTGGCGTCCGTGGGCCGCAGCAGCTCCGGGTCGATCCGCACCCGCTCGCGCCAGTCGTGCACCCCCGCGGCCGCGGCGGCGGCGGCCACGAACTCCTCCACGGAGCGCGCCGTCCCGCTCGCCAGCACGTAGTCCTGCGGCTCCTCGTGGCGCAGCGCGGCGACCATGCCGGCCACCACGTCGGGCGCCCACCCCCAGTCGCGGCGGGCGGCGGTGTTGCCGAGCACGATCTCCTCGGCGTCCCCGCGGGAGATCGCCGCCATCGTCGCCGTGGTCTTACGGGTGACGAACGCGTGCGGGCGACGCGGCGACTCGTGCGGGTAGAGCACCGCGGCCACCGCGTGCAGGCCGCGCGAGCGGTGGATCGCGGTGAGGTGGTGCGCGTGCGCCTTCGCCGCGCCGTAGGGGTTCGTCGGGCGCAGCGGGGTGTCCTCGTCCTGCGGCGACGTGGTGGCCCCCGCGAAGATCTCCGCCGAGGAAGCGACGAGCACCCGGACGCCGTGGCCGTCGGCGGCCATGGCACCGCACGCGGCCAGCACGGCCGCCGGGGCGATGGCGTCGAGCACCGCGGTGCCCACCGGGTCCGCCCACGCCCGGGCCACGGACGACTGCGCCGCCAGGTGGTAGACCTCGTCGGGGTTCACGTCGTGGAGCAGCGACGCCACCGCGGCGGGGTCGGTCAAATCGCTCTCGTGGAGGGTCAGCGCGTCGCCGAGGGCCTCCAGGTGAGGAGCGACGGGGGCCTGCGGGTCGCCCCCCGGGCGGACCGTGCCGTGCACCTGCGTCCCCTGGGCCGCCAGCAGCTCGGCGAGGTAGCCGCCGTCCTGGCCCGTGACCCCGGTGATCAGCGCTCGAGCCGGCGGCGCTGCCGTCGACGACGCGGCGCCCGCTCCGGGGCCTGCGCTCACGAGCTGCGCCCGAGGAGCGCCTTCTGCTCGGCGACGTCGTGGTCGACCATCATCGTCACCAGCTCGGGGAAGTCCACCGTGGGCGACCAGCCGAGCACCTCGTGGGCCTTCGCGGGGTCGCCGATGAGCAGGTCCACCTCGGCGGGGCGGAAGAACGCCGGGTCGACGCGCACCAGGGAGCTCCAGTCGTCGATGCCGACGCAGGCGAACGCGAGGTCGAGGAACTCGCGGATGGCGTGGGTCTCACCCGTGCTGATGACGTAGTCGTCCGCGGCATCCTGCTGGAGCATCAGCCACATCGCCCGCACGTAGTCGCCCGCATACCCCCAGTCGCGGCGGGCGTCGAGGTTCCCGAGCGCCAGCTCGTCCTGCACGCCCAGGCTGATGCGGGCCACGGCCTGGCTGATCTTGCGGGTGACGAACTCCGGGCCCCGCCGCGGCGACTCGTGGTTGAACAGGATGCCCGACGAGGCGTGCATCCCGTAGGACTCGCGGTAGTTGATGGTCATGTAGTGGCCGTAGACCTTGGCCACGCCGTAGGGGCTGCGCGGCCACAGCAGCGTGGACTCACGCTGCGGCACGTCCTGGACCTTGCCGAACATCTCCGAGGACGACGCCTGGTAGAAGCGCACCTTGCCGATGTCGGACCCGGCGTGCAGCCGGGTGGCCTCGAGCATGTTGAGCACGCCGAGCCCGGTGACCTGCGAGGTGACCGCCGCGTTCTCCCACGAGTAGGCGACGAAGGAGATGGCGCCGAGGTTGTAGACCTCGTCCGGCTGCGAGGCCGCCAGGGCCCGCATCAGCGAGGAGAGGTCCATGAGGTCGCCGGTGAGCACCTTCACGTCCGGCAGCTCGGCGGCGAGGACCGGGAGCTTGGGGTTGTTCTGCCCCCGCACCAGGCCGAAGACCTCATAGCCCTCGCTGAGCAGCAGCTCGGCGAGGTACATGCCGTCCTGCCCGGTGATGCCGGTGATCAGAGCCCGCTTGCTCACGCTGGTGGTCCTCCTGCTGTCGTCGGATGAGGGCCCGACCCTAGGGGATGCACCTCAGGCGCCCCTGACCTCTCGGTGCTCGTTCTCCGCGTCGACGAGGCCCAGCAGGTAGTCGCCGTAACCCGACTTGACCAGCGGCCGCGCCCGCTCGGCGAGCTCGTCGTCGCTGAGGAACCCGCGGCGCCACGCCACCTCCTCGGGGACGCCGAGCATGAGCCCGGTGCGCCGGTGCAGGGTGCGGACGTAGGTCCCGGCGTCGAGCAGCGAGTCGGTGGTGCCGGTGTCCAGCCACGCGGTGCCGCGGGGGAGCACCTCGACGGCGAGCCGGCCGGCCTGCAGGTAGTGGCGGTTGACGTCGGTGATCTCCAGCTCGCCGCGCGGCGAGGGCTCCAGACCCGCGGCGATCTCGAGCACCTCGTTGTCATAGAAGTACAGGCCCGGCACCGCGTAGGACGAGCGGGGACGGGCCGGCTTCTCCTCGAGGGAGACCGCACGGCGCTGCGCGTCGAACTCCACGACGCCGTAGTCGGTCGGGTTGGAGACGCGGTAGGCGAAGATCGCCCCGCCGTCCAGGCCGTCGAAGCGGGTGAGGCGCTCACCGAGGCCGGGGCCGTAGAAGATGTTGTCGCCGAGGATCAGGGCCACGTCGTCGTCGCCGACGAACTCCCGCCCGATGACGAAGGCCTGGGCCAGGCCGTCGGGGCTCGGCTGCACGGCGTAGGTGAGGGCGATGCCGAACTGCGAGCCGTCGCCGAGCAGGCGCTCGAACGCGGCGGCGTCGTGCGGGGTGGTGATGATCAGCACGTCGCGGAT
>JARICT010000175.1 GCA_029257185.1 Quadrisphaera sp. | reverse complement strand
GCCGGCTGCTCGCCGCTGCGGTCCGCGGTGCGGCCGGGCACCTCGTGCTGCCAGACGACGGTCCCGTACAGACCCGACAGCCGCGGGTCCTCCGGGTGCTCGGTGGCGGGATGGCCGGCGAGCGAGGCCTTGACCTGACGGCCGAGCGAGACGAGGTCGTCGACCCGCTCGGGAGCGACCGGCACGCCCGCCGACGGCGCGGCGAGGCTGGCGTAGAGCGCGCCTCCCCAGGCGAGGTCCACCTCGAGCACGCCCCAGTCACGGGTGGAGACCCTCACGGCGCGGGCGACGACCCGCGAGGGGACGTTCGCGAAGGTGACGGACCCGACCCGGCCGCCGTCCATCGTCACCCGCGCGACCACGCGCCCCGAGGGGACGTCGATGACGACGTCCGTGCAGCCGCCGTCGTCGGCGGGGACGAGGCCGCTGCGCACCGCCCAGGCGCCCAGCGCGATGGTCCCGTGGCCGCAGGCGGTGGACCAGCCGTCCTTGTGGAAGAACAGCACGCCCAGGTGGGCGCCGTCGTCGTCCGGCGGCACCAGCAGCCCGCCGTACATGTCCGCGTGACCCCTCGGCTCGTGGCACAGCAACCGGCGCAGCGCGTCCGCCGGCCCCTGCGTCGCGGACACCCGGCGCTCGGCCACCGTGCGCCCGGCCGGCTCGACCGTCCCCGGCATCACGATCCGGAAGGGCTCACCGGCGGTGTGGTAGTCGACCGTCCGCACCGGCTCGTCGCTCACCAGCACCGGTTCCCGGGGCCCGGCCATCAGCGCGCGGGGCCCAGGTCCGCGGCTGCCAGGCGCCCCATCGCCTCGCGCAGCACGCCCTCGCGCTTGCAGAACGCGAACCGCACCAGGGTGCGCGCCGCCTCGAGGTCGTCGGCGAGCGCCGCCACCGGCACGGCCACCACTCCCGCGCGGTGGGGCAGGGCCCGGCAGAAGGCCGTCGCGTCGTCCCACCCGAGCCTGGCCACGTCCCCCACCACGAAGAACGTGCCGGCGGGCACGTGGGGCGCCAGGCCCGCGCGCCCCAGGCCCTCGACGGTGAGGTCTCGCGTGGTGCGCAGCGAGGCGCGCATCGCGGCGAACACCTCGTCGGGCAGCGCCAGGCCGGCGGCCACCGCCGGCTGGAACGGCGCCCCGGAGGTGAAGGTGAGGAACTGCTTGACGGTGCGCACCGCGGCGACCAGCGCGCTGGGCCCGTGCACCCACCCGACCTTCCACCCGGTCACGGAGAACGTCTTGGCCGCCGAGCTGATCGTCAACGTGCGCTCCGCCATGCCGGGCAGCGTCGCGAACGGGACGTGGTCGTCATCGACGGTGAGGTGCTCGTAGACCTCGTCGGAGACCACCACGGCGCCGTGCTTCTTCGCGGCGGCGGCGACCATCGCCATCTCCGCGGGAGTGAGCACCCGACCCGTGGGGTTGTGGGGGCTGTTGAGCAGCACCAGGGCGGTGCGCTCGCTGAACGCCGCCTCCAGGGCCGCGGCGTCCAGGGCGAAGCCGTCCTCCGCGCGCAGCACCACGGTGCGGCGCTGGGCCCCGGCCAGCGCCACGACGGCGGCGTAGGAGTCGAAGTACGGCTCGAGCATCACGACCTCGTCGCCGGGGCCGGTCAGCGCCAGGACCGCGGCGGCGATCGCCTCGGTGGCCCCGGTGGTGACCAGCACGTCGGCCGGGTCCACGTCGAGGCCGTGGAAGCGCTGCTGGTGATCGGCCACGGCCTCACGCAGCCCCGGAGTGCCGGGGCCGGGCGGGTACTGGTTGAGGCCGGAGCGGATGGCCGCCACCGCGGCGTCGAGCACCTGCGGCGGCCCGTCGGTGTCCGGGAAGCCCTGGCCCAGGTTGATGGCGCCGGTCTGGAGGGCGAGCGCGCTCATCTCGGCGAAGACCGTGGAGACGAAAGGGCGCATCCGGGGCGCCAGCCCCACACCGGCACCGTCACCGGCGGGCCGTTGCGGACCGTCGGGCTGCGTCGTGGCG
Organism: Quadrisphaera sp.; assembly: GCA_029257185.1. Taxonomy (GTDB): domain Bacteria; phylum Actinomycetota; class Actinomycetes; order Actinomycetales; family Quadrisphaeraceae; genus CADCUY01. The sequence continues at coordinate 12,335 of JARICT010000175.1, read as the reverse complement.
GTCATGGCCCGTCAGCGTAGGCCGCTCCCCGGGCGGTGCCGGCGCGCCGGCGCAGCGCCGTCGGGTGTGCCAGCGTGAGGGCGTGGACCGCGCCGACCCCGCACACGCTGCGCACGCCTCGCTGCCCGGGCCGCCCTCGCTCGTCGAGCGTGCCGGACGGCGCTACGCCGCGGCCGTCGTGCCGCTCGACGTCCCCCTCGCGGACGCCGTCGCCGTCGACGACGCCCCCGCCCCGCTGGACGAGGCGGTGATGGCGGCCGGCGCGGAGCACCTGGGGCGGCTGCGCGCCGGGCGACCGACGATGCACGACGGTCCGGTCCTGGCCCTGCAGCGCCTCGACGGGGCGGTCGTGCGGGCCGCCCGGGCCGGCTACTTCGCGATGATCGCGACCTGCGACGCGATCCGCGCCGAGCTCGACGCCGCGCCGTCACACGTGCGCGACGGTCTCCCGGACCGCTACGGACCGCAGCGGGCGCCGGTGGACGACCTGCCGCTGCGCGCCGCCGTCCACGCCGCCGCGGGCGGTGACCCGCTGGCCTCGGGGGCCGGGCGCGCGGCGGGCCTCGGCGTCTCGGCGGTGATGACGGTGCCGACCCCCGGCGGGCCGGCGGGCAGCCGGTCGTTCGTGCTGGGGCAGCGCAGCGCCGCCGTGGCGATCGACGCCGGGCTCTGGCACGTCGCCCCGTCGGGGATGCTGGAGGACCTGCCCGGGGGAGCGCTCGCCGCCACGGTCGCCGTGGAGCTGGCCGAGGAGATCTCGGTCTCGCTCCCCGTGGCGCAGATCGCCGCGCGCGCCACCGTGCTGGGCCTCGTCCACGACCTGACGCGGCTGCGCCCCGACGTCTCCGTGCGCCTGGACCTGACGGCGCAGGAGGCGGCGACGGTGGCCCTGCCGGCCGGCGGGGAGTTCGACGACCTCGTCCTCGTCGGCACCGACCCGGCGTCGGTGCAGCGGTTCTGGGCCGAGCACCCGCCGGAGCGCCTCACGCCGGCGGGTGCGGGGGCGCTGGCCCTCATGGAGCAGGCCCTCAGCGGTGAGCAGGCCCGCAGCGGTCAGTAGATCTGCAGCGGCTCCGGGCCGCTCGGCGGGGGGAACATCGCGTCCAGCTCGGCGTGGTCGTCCGCGGTCAGCGTGATCTCCAGCGCGCCGGCGTTCTCCGCCACCCGGCCGGTGTCCGAGGACTTGGGGATCGGCACCACCTGGTCGCGCGAGAGCAGCCACGCGAGGGCCACCTGCCCGGCGGTGACGCCCCGCTCGCGGGCGAACGACTGCAGCCCGCCGTGGCGGACGAGTCGACCCTGGTCGAAGGGGGAGTAGGCCATGACGGGGATCCCGGCGTCGCGCAGCCACGGCAGCAGGTCCGCCTCGATCCCGCGCTGGTCGAGGTTGTAGAGCAGCTGGTCCGTGGCGGCGGCCTCGCCGCCGGGGATGCCGGTGAAGTGCTCCATCTCGTCGAGGTCCAGGTTGCTCACCCCGAACGCGGCGATCTTGCCGTCGTCGACGAGCTGGGTGAACGCTGCGACGGTCTCCTCGAACGGGGCGCCGCCGGACCAGTGCAGCAGGTACAGGTCGAGGCGGTCGGTGCCGAGCCGGCGCAGGCTGTCCTCGCAGGCCCTGACGGTCCCGGCGCGGCCCGGGCCAGGCGTCATCTTGCTGACGAGGAACACCTCGTCCCGCCGTCCGCGCAGGGCTTCTCCGACCAGCTCCTCGGACCGGCCGTCGCCGTACATCTCGGCGGTGTCGACCAGCGTCAGCCCCGCCTCGATGCCCGCCTGCAGCGCCGCGATCTCCTGGCGCCGGGCGCTCGGGTCGTCACCGACGTGCCAGGTGCCCTGGCCCAGGCGCGGCATCGACGCCCCGCCGGGGAGCGTGACGGCCGGCGTCACCGGGCGGACTTCGCGAGCTGCTCGACGAGGGCGGAGGAGAACGCGTCGAGGTCGTCGGGGGTGCGGCTGGTGACCAGCGGCCACCCGTCCGTCGGGCAGACGTGGACCTCCTCGTCGACCCACGTGCCGCCGGCGTTGCGGACGTCGGTGGCCAGGCTCGGGAAGCTCGTCAGGGTCTTGCCCCCCAGCACGCCCGCCTCGACCAGCACCCAGGGACCGTGGCAGATGGAGGCCACCGGCTTGCCGGCGCCGACGAAGTCCTCCACCAGCGCGACCGCGGGCTCCACCATCCGCAGGTGGTCGGCGTTCGTGGTCCCCCCGGGGATGACGACGCCGGCGAAGTCCTCGGCCTTCGCGTCACCCACCGCGAGGTCCGCGGTGAACGTGTCGCCCTCCTCGACGTCGTGGTTGAACGCCTGCACCTGCCCGGTCTCCGGGGCGACGAGGACGGGCTCGCCGCCCGCGTCGACCACGGCCTGCCAGGGCTGGGTCAGCTCGGCCTGCTCGACACCGGAGCTGTTCACCAGGAACGCGACACGGACACCGTCCAGCTCGTTGCTCATGCCTCGACGCTAGGACGAGACCGGTGGTCGGGCATCTCGATCTCGCGGTCCCCGACGTGGGTGCTGCGCCCTCGTGAGGGCACGCTGCTGCACGCACCGCCGGTGCGGCGCGGCGGACGAGCGTGCAGCGTCCGCGTCGCCCGGACGCGCTCACCGCCTGACGGACGTGGCGTGGCTGCCGCCGTCACCCCCGCGGTGGGAGACCCTGGGGGCATGAGACCGAAGCCCGCCAAGCCCGGACCCGGCCAGGAGTCCGTGTGGGACTACCCGCGGCCCCCGGCGATCGACCCCTCCAGCAAGCACGTCCGGGTGCGGGCGTCCGCCGACGGGCCCGTGGTCGCCGACACCTCCGATGCGGTTCGCGTGCTCGAGACCAGCCATCCGCCCACGTGGTACGTCCCGCCGGGCTCGGTGGCGCCGGGGGCGCTGCGCCGCGGCAGCGCCCGCTCCACGACGTGCGAGTTCAAGGGCGCGGCCACCTACTGGGACCTCGTCACCGAGCACGGGGTGGTGACCTCGGCCGCCTGGTCCTACGAGGAGCCCACGCCGCGGTTCGCCTCGCTGGCGGGCTACCTGGCCTTCGACCCCTCCAAGGTCGCCTGCTCCGTCGCCGACGAGGCGGTGCGCCCCCAGGAGGGCGGCTTCTACGGCGGGTGGGTGACCGACGACCTGGCGGGACCGTTCAAGGGCGGGCCCGGCAGCTGGGGGTGGTGAGCGGGTGAGCGTCGAGGCGTCCGCGTCGCCGCGCCGGGCCGGCCACCGGTCGTCCCCGGTCGGCGCAGCGCTGGTCGGCCTCGTGGTCCTCGCCACCGTGCTGGGCTCCGCCGCCGTGCTGGCGCGGCAGGTCCCGCACCTGGTGGCCGGGCGTGATGACGTCACGCCGTGGGACGTCGTCGCGGCGGTCGCTGCGGGGCTCTCGGTCCTCGCCGTGGTCGTCGGCGTCGCCGTGGCGGCCGGGTCACGGAACCGCCCGACCCACGAGGCCCCACCGCGCCTCGCCGGAGCAGGCCTGCGCCGTACCGTCCGCCTGCGCCGCGCCGTCCTGCCGGCGGAGGTCCCGGCCGCCCGCGGGGTCGCCGAAGCCCTGGCGAGGCGCCGCCTCGCGTCCTGGCCGCTGGCGGGGGTCCCGCTCCTCGGCGTCGCCCTGCTCGCCGAGGCGTCCGGGCCGCTGGGCGTCGTGGGCGGGGCAGCCCTCGTCGTCGGCGGCGGCGCGGCCGCCCTCCTCCTCGCGGCGGACGGTGCCCGGGGGCGGGCCTTCCTCGCCGCGCACCCCGAGCCGGAGGTCACGAGGTCCTGGCTGGCCGGGAGGCCCGGCAGCGAGGCGGAGCGCGAGGCGTCCGCCACGGCCCTGCGGCGGCGCTGGCTCGCCGTCGCCGCGCTCCTCGTCCTCGTCGCCCCGGCGGTCCTCGTCCCGCTGGTCCCGCGCGCCCCCGACGTCCTCGCGCCACCACCGCCGGCCACGTGGCGGGCGGTGAGCGCCGCGACGCTGGGCGTGCTCGGCGCGCTGCTCCTGGTGCTCGGCGGGGTCGCTGCGTGGCGCGACGGGCAGGTCGACCGGTGGCTGCGCTCACCGGTGTGGGGCATGCCGGCGCACCAGCGGCGACGGACGGTGCTGCGGCTGCGGGGCCTCGAGCCGACGCCGGAGGCGGCCCTGCCCCAGGTGCGCTCCCTCGCGGCGCACCTGGCCCACCAGCGTCCCACGTTCGTGCTGCTCGCGGGCCTGTCCGTCACGCTGCTCGGCCGCGGGCTCGGATCGCCCTCCACCACCGCGCTCGTGCTGTCCCTCGTGGCCGTGGCCACCGTCCTCGGTCTGCTCCTGGCCCTGGCGCGTGCGTGGGCCAGGGCACGGCGCTTCCTGCGGGACCACCCGTTCTCGTCCGACACCTCTGGCGGGGCGCCGAGATCCTCGTAGCCTGGACCGTCGTGGACCCGGACCGGCCGGCGGCGAGCGACGACGACCGCCTCGACGGGCCGGTCGAGCGTCGCGGCGACCCGCGGTTCGACGCCGCCGCCACCCGCGCGCGGCTGCGCAGGATCGTCGCGGTGGGAGTGTGCGCGGCGCTCCTGCTCTTCGGCGCGGCGATCGGTCTCCTCGCCGACGTCCAGCGCAGACCGCTGCCACCCGAGGCCTTCCCCGCGTGGCGCACCGCGGTGGGGGCCGTGCTGGCGGGGGCCGGGGCCCTCGGATCGGGGACCGGCATCGTCCTCGCCCTGCGCGCCGACCTGCTGGGCTCCTGGGTGCGGTCCCCGATGCGCTCCCTGTCCCCCTCGGCGCGCCAGGAGCTGCTGGCGCGCGTCCACGGTGAGGAGTGGACCCCTCCCGGCGGCATGGCGCAGGCCCGGGCGGCCGCGGCGCCCACGGCGCAGCGCCTGACCCTCCTCACCCTGTACAGCGGGCTGCTGCTCGGCGTCGTCGCCCAGGCGTTCCTCGCCACGTCCTCGGTGGCGGTGCTGCTCGCGGGCTTCGGGGGGCTCGTCCTCTTCTGGGGCCTGCCGCACGTGGCGCGGGCCACCAGCCGGGCGCAGCAGTTCCTCGTCGACCACCCGGAGCCCTGAGCGGAGCCTGTGCGCCGCGCGTGACGGGAACCCGCCGGCGGGCCCCTGCCGTGCCGATCGCCGTCGCACCGGCCATGGTGGGTCGATGCACAGCGAGGAGGACCTGCTGGCCGCGGCGCGCGCCGTCGCGGCGGAGGACGAGGACCGCACGGGTGTCGCCACCTACCTGGCGGTGGTCGACCCCGACGAGCCCGGCGACCCCGACGAGCCCGGCGCGCGACGGGGGGCGCGTCGCCGCAGCGAGGACGCCGCCAGCGCGGCCGACGCCGCGCTGGCCGCGGACCTGAGGCGCGCCTGGGCGGTGGTGAGCGGGGCGGACCCCTCCACCACCGTGCAGGACGCGCTGGCGGCGCTGGCCCGGCTGGACCTGGGTGGCGGACCGTCGCCCGCGACCAGCGAGGCCCCGGCCGGGCCCGAGACGCTCGCCGCCTGGTCTCCCGACGGTGCCCTGCGGCCCTCACCGGAGCAGCGCGAGGCCGACGTCGCGCGGGTCCACGGCGCGGTGGTGGCCGGCCGGGTGCTGCGGGTCGTCAACTTCCACCACACCCCCGAGCGTGACGCCGAGGCGATCCGTGCCCAGCTCTCCTGGTTCGCCGAGCGCTTCTCGCCGGTGACCGGCGCCGACGTCCACCACCTGCTCACGACCGGCGGGTGGCCCCACGACCGACCGGGTGTCGCGGTGGCCCTCTACGACGGGTTCGCCAGCGCGGCGCGGGTGGCGGCGCCGATCTGCGAGGAGCTCGGCCTCACCGCGTGGCTGTACCCGGTGACCGACCTGCTCGACGCCGACGCCGAGCGTCAGCGCGAGATCATGGCCAGCCGTGACTTCGGGGTGCTCCCCGAGGACCTCGACTCCGGCGAGCGCCTGGTGATGACGTGGGACGAGCTGGCCGACCTGGCGCAGCGGCACGTGGTGATGGGGCACACCGACGACCACGTCACGGCCGCGTCCGTGGTGACCCAGGACGACGTGGAGCGACGCGTGCGCCGACCGCTGCGGGTGCTCCGGGAGCGGGTCGGGCGAGACGTCGCCGGCTGGGCGTGGGCGGGGGGGACGCCGCTGTCCGGCGGACCGGGCGACCGGGCGCTCGCGGACGAGGGAGTGCCGCTGCTGGTCTCCAACGCCTTCGTGGAGCGGATCCGCTGAGCGCGCGCGGCGCCGGGCCGGTGCTCAGCCGACCGGCGAGGCCGCCCGCCGCTGCGCCGCCCAGCGCGCCAGCTCCTCCGCGGGCACCGGGCGGGAGTGGTGGTAGCCCTGGGTGACGTCGACGCCCAGCGCGACGAGGCGCTCCAGCGTGGCGGCGTCCTCGACGCCCTCGGCCACCAGGCGCAGCCCGAGGCTGTGGGCGAGGTCGACGGTGGAGCGCACGATGGTGGCGATCCGCGGGTCGGTGCCCAGCTCCGCGACGAACGAGCGGTCCAGCTTCAGCTCGGTGGCGGGCAGGTCCTTGAGGTAGGCCAGCGAGCTGTGGCCGGTGCCGTAGTCGTCGATGCTCACCCCCACCCCCAGGGCGACCAGCTCGGAGACCACCCGGCGGCTCACGACGGCGTCGAGCATCAGCACGGTCTCGGTGATCTCGAGCATCAGCTCGTGGGGCGGGACGCCGTGGTCCAGCAGCAGCGCGCCGACGGTGGTGACGAGGTGGGGGTCGAGCAGGGAGGTGGCCGAGATGTTCACCGACATCCGGCTGCCCGAGCCGCCGTCGATCTGGGACTTCGCCACCAGCGCCCGACGCAGCACCTGACGGGTGATGGCGTCCATCAGCCCGTTGCGCTCCGCGAGGGGCAGGAAGGCGAACGGCGCGAGCATCCCCCGCGTGGGGTGCTGCCAGCGCACCAGCGCCTCGATCCCCACGAGGGCACCGGTCGCGGCCTCGAGCTGGGGCTGGAAGTGCACGTCGAGGCGGTCGTTCGCCACGGCGTCGCGCAGGTCGCCCACGAGGTCGAGGTCGGCCCGGCGCGCGGCGTCGACCGCGGCGTCGTAGACGACCACCCCGCCGCCGCCCTCCTTCGCCCGGTACATCGAGCTGTCGGCCATCCGCTGCAGCTCCTCGGCGTCGCCGGTGTGCTCCGGCGTCGCGGCGACGCCCATGCTGGCGTCCACGGACACCTCGTGGGCCCCGAGGGTGAACGGCGCCTCGAGCGCGGTGACCACGCGCGCGGCGCGGGCGGCGGCCTCCACGGCCGTGGTGGCCGGTCGCACCAGGGCGAACTCGTCCCCTCCCTGGCGCACCACGAGCTCGTCGGCGGGGGAGCCGGCGAGGAGACGGCCGGCGACCTGGCGCAGCAGGTCGTCGCCGGCGTCGTGGCCGAGCACGTCGTTGACCTCCTTGAACCGGTCCAGGTCGATGAGCGTCAGCGACAGGCCGCGCCCGTCGCTGACGCCGGCGAGGGCGAGCGACAGCGCCCGGCGGTTGCCGAGACCGGTCAGCTCGTCGGTGCGGGCCTGGTGGCGGCTGCCGTTCAGCGACGTGATGAGGCGGTAGACCAGGAGGATGCTCACGAGCGAGATGGCGACGACGCACAGGGCGAGCAGCACCGCGGCGGTGGGCAGGCCGACGGCGTGGTCGAGGCCCAGCAGGGTGCCGGCGACCCCCAGCTGGATCACCGGTCCGGCCATGATCGAGCGCGCCGGCTCGTCCGCGACGACGACCGCGGGCGCCCTGAGCCACGACGCTGCGGCCAGGAGCACGAGGAAGAAGGGCAGTCCCACCTCGTGGACCCCGATCGGCGCGGCCGCGCCCGGCACGCCCACCACCCGCAGCAGGGCGGCGACCTCGGCCACGGCCATGACGACGAACGCCGCGAGGAACAGCCGGGCGGGGGCGGTGGACAGCGCCCTGGTGTTGCGCAGGCCGGTGAGGGCGAACAGCGCCAGGAACACCGCGCACGCCGGGACGGCGAGCAGCAGGGAGGCCGGTGCCATGTCCAGGTCCAGGGCCCGCTGGACCGGGCGCGCCGCCGCGGCGAGGGTGACGCTGACCACCATGAGGGCGCCGGTCAGCACGTCGAGCCAGGCCCGCAGCAGACCGACCCGCTGGTGGGTCCTCAGCAGCGCCATCACCGACATCGCCAGCGACGCCGCACCGATCACCAGGAGGACGAAGGACGCCGCGGTGGGGGGCCTCCCGGCGCCGGCGGCGGCCAGGAGGTGGCCCAGGTACGTGGCGAGCGCTCCCACGGCCGCGGGGGCCCACACGCCGCGTCCGGCGGGCCGCACCACCACCTGCGCGACGAGCGCCGCGGTGGCGAGGGACGCCACGGTCCACAGCGCGATGCTCGCGGCGACGGTCAGCTGGTCGAGGTCCACGCAGGAGCCATCGGCTCCCCGTCGCCGGTCTTGAGCGGTGGAGGGCGACCTCAGCCCTCCAGCTGCTCCGGCTCCTCCTTCTCGCTCCTGCGGACCCGGTCCAGGTAGGCCTGCGAGCGCGTGACCTGCCCCTCCAGGGCCTCCACGGTGGCGGCCATGCTCTCCACGGCCTGGGCCTTGTAGGTGTCGATGGCGTCCATCGTGGCGAACACGTCGTCGAAGGCCTGCTGGAGCGTCTCGACGCTCACTCCGGAGGACGACGCCTGCTCGTGGATCGTGGCGGTCTGCTGCTTGAGCAGCTCGCTGGTGCGCCCGATCATCGTGTTCGTCGTCTCGTTGAGCGCGCCGACCTGGTCCAGCACCAGGCGCTGGCTGGCGAGGGCCTGGGCGACGATGACGGCGGTGCGCAGCGCGGAGACCGTGGTGGTCCGCGCCCGGTCGACGCCCTTGACCAGCTCGACGTTGTTCTTGCGGATCATGTCGAGCGCCAGGTAGCCCTGCACCGAGACGGCGATCTGCGTGGTGAGGTCCTGGCGGCGCTGGCGGATGGGGAACAGCGCGTCCGCGGTGAGCGCGTCGGCGGCCTTCGGGTCGGTGGCGCGCAGCTGCTCGACCTTCGCCGAGGTCGCCGTGTCCAGGGCGGAGGCGAGGGTGGCGTACTCGGACAGCCGGCCCATCGTCGTCCAGAGGTTGACCTTCTCGGCCTCGATGGAGGCGTTGTCGCGGCGCAGCTCGTCCTGGCCCCTCGCCAGGGCCACGATGATGGCGTCGAGCTGGTCCTGGGCGGAGGCGTAGCGCTCGAAGTAGCGGGTGAGGCGCTTGCCGCCGGGCATCCGGGAGAAGAGCTTCTTCGGGCCGGTGAGGTCGGCGCGCGAGGGGTCGAGGTCGGTGACCGTGGCGCGCAGGTCCGACAGGGCCTCGGCGACGCGCACCTGGGCGTCCCCGTCGGGGCCGCTGCGGCTGGCCGGGGACCGCTGCGCGGCGGCCAGCGACGACGCCGGGCGCTCCAGCATCCGGTTGGACACCTGGGCGGAGGCGCGGATCTCCTGCTCGCCCATCCTCACGATGTCGTCGACCTTGCGGGCGAACGCCGGGCTGTGGGGCGGCTCGCTCGCGAGGTCGGTGACGAACGCCTCTGCCCGTGCGGCCAGCTCCGCGCGCTTGTCCGCGGGGACGGCGACCATGCCCACGGCCTCCTCCTCGCCGACCTCGGGCACGGCGGCGGGGGGGTGCAGCGTGAGCCCCTCCGCCGGGGCGCCGCCGCGGGCTCCGGCGGGCGGTTCGAGCGGGGCGTTCAGGTCGAGCTCGGACACGTGGCTGCCTCCCGTGGTCGGGGCGTCGGGCGCGCACCGGCTGCGTCGCGGCTCCCGTTCGTCCAGCGTAGAGACCCCGTGGATGGAGCTGGCACCCGTGGGGACGGGTGCCAGCACCCGTGGCGGGGAGCGGAGCAGGTGGAACACTGGAGGTTCGGCAACCACTTCGTGGGAGGTGCCATGGCATCGGAGCGCTACCCCGACGACGACGCGCGCCCAGAGCCCCGGATCGTCGACGACACCGGCGCCGAGGTGCGCCGCGCGCCCTCCGGTGACGTCTCGCGGTGGGAGCTGCCGGCCCCGGCGGCGGGTTTCATCGCAGCGGCGTGGGCCCCTCTGTGGATCTTGCTGTTCATCTTCGGCGCGTGGCAGGTGGCGCTGGTCCTGATGTTCCTCACCCCGCCCGTCATGGTGGCCCTGCACACCAGCGGCCGTCCCCGGCGCCTGCGCGAGCGCGAGCGCCTGAAGGAGCTGAAGCGGCAGAAGCGCGACCGTCGGGTGCTGGGCCTCGAGGGCGCCGGGACAGCGGCTCCCGGTGGCCCTGCGGCCGATGCCGCCCCGGCCGCGTCGCGGCCCCGCAGCGCCGCACCGGCCCCCTCGAGCCCGGAGCGCGCCCTGACCGGGGCGGTGCTCCGCGCCGAGACCAGCGGCGGGCGTCTGGACGCCGAGCAGCTCGCCCTGGTGCGCGAGATCGACGCCCTCCTGCGGCCGCTGCTCGCCCACGTGCGCACCCGCGGCGCCGACGCGGCCGTCCGCCACGACCTGGAAGCCCTCGCGACCGAGCACCTGCCGGAGACGCTCGACGCGTACCTCGTCCTCCCCGTCGACTACGCCCATGACCACCGCACCCCCAGCGGCACCACCCCGGCCGACGAGCTCAGGTCCCAGCTGACCCTGCTCGTCGAGGGGTGCGAGCAGCTGCGCGACGCCGTCCACGACGCCGACCTCAGCCGCCAGGCCGAGCTGGGCCGCTTCCTCGACACGAAGTTCCGCCGCAGCGACCTCGACCTGTGAGCCGCCCCGGACCCGGTCTGGGGACGCCGCGCCGTGCTGGTGGTACCTGCCCCTCGATGTGGGGACGCCGCGCCGTGCTGGGCACCGCGTGAGCGCGGTGGGGCGTCCCCGGACGGCGCGAGGGCCGCGGCCGGGGTCTCGGCGCGTGACCGACCGCCGCTGACGCTCGCGCCCCCGCGCGGGCCTGGCACCATGCCCGGGTGAGCGGCGTCGTGGTCCTGGCCGGCACCCCCATCGGGAACCCGCTCGACGCCCCACCGCGCCTCGCGCAGCTCCTCGCCACCGCCGACGTCGTCGCCGCCGAGGACACCCGCCGGCTGCGCCGCCTGACCACCGCGCTGGGCGTCGAGCCACGCGGCCGCGTGCTGAGCTACCACGAGCACAACGAGGACGCGCGCACCGACGAGCTGGTCCAGCGGGCCGCGGACGGCGCCACCGTCCTCGTGCTCACCGACGCCGGCATGCCCACCGTCTCCGACCCCGGGTACCGCGTGGTGGTCGCCGCGGTGGCCGCCGGGGTGAAGGTCTCCACCGCCCCGGGCCCCTCCGCCGTGCTCGCGGCGCTCGCGGTCTCGGGCCTGGCCACGGACCGGTTCTGCTTCGAGGGCTTCCTGCCGCGCAAGGCCGGCGAGCGGGCGTCGACGCTGGCAGCGCTGGCCGACGAGCGCCGCACCATGGTCTTCTTCGAGGCCCCGCACCGCCTGGCCGACAGCCTCGCGGCGATGGCCGTCGCGTTCGGGGCGCAGCGCCCGGCCGCGGTGTGCCGCGAGCTGACGAAGACCTACGAGGAGGTCGTGCGCGACGGGGTCGGCGCCCTGGGGGGGTGGGCGTCGGGCCTGGCGAAGATCGGCGAGGTGACGCTCGTGGTGGCCGGCGCCCCGAAGGTGGCGGTGAGCCCGCGGGAGCGCGTCGACGAGGTGCTGGCGCTGGTCGCGGACGGGGAACGGCTCAAGGACGCCGTCGCGCGCGTCGCCGAGCGTGACGGGCTGCGCAAGCGGGAGCTGTACGACCTGGCCGTCGCCGCGCGCACCTGACCGCGAGCCGACACGGCCACCGTCGCCGCCGGTCTACGCTGCGCTGATGGATTTCCGGCGCATCGAGGGGCTTCCGCCCTACGTCTTCACCATCATCGACGGCCTCAAGATCCAGGCCAGACGCGCCGGGCGCGACGTCATCGACCTGGGGTTCGGCAACCCCGACCTGCCCTCGCCGGCCAGCGCGGTGGAGAAGCTGTCCGAGGCCGCGCACAACACCCGCAACCACCGGTACTCCTCCTCCCGGGGCCTGCCGAAGCTGCGCGAGGCGGTGGCACGCCGCTACGCCACGCGCTTCGGCGTCGAGCTGGACCCGGAGTCCGAGGTGCTCAACGTCATCGGCGCCAAGGAGGGCTTCAGCCACCTCATGTGGGTGCTGCTGCAGGCCGGGGACTCCGCGCTGGTGCCCAGCCCGAGCTACCCGATCCACATCTGGGGCCCCTACTTCGCCGGCGCCGACGCGCGCCAGGTGCCGATCGGGCCCACCGACGAGGACGGTGTGGCGCACGACTACGTCAAGAACGTCATGGAGGCGTGGGAGTTCGGCTGGCCCAAGCCGCGCGTGGTGGTGCTGAGCTTCCCGCACAACCCCACGACGGCCACCGTCGAGCTGGCGGACCTGCAGCGCCTCGTGGACTGGGCGCGCGAGCGCGACGTG
>JARICT010000104.1 GCA_029257185.1 Quadrisphaera sp. | reverse complement strand
CGGGTTCTGCAGGCACGCCATGCGGCGACTGGTGCGCGCTGACGCGCTGCGCACCGTGGCCGCGAGCGCCCAGGTGGTGCTCGCGGCGGCCCTCGTGGTCGTCGTCTGACCCGCGGGGCGCCATGATCAGCGTCATGACCCCGACCATGGACCAGCGCACCGAGCGCCGCCTCACCCTCGTGGCCCGCGGGGGGTTCGTGGTCTCCGGCCTGCTGCACGTCATCATCGGCGTCATCGCCGCCCGCATCGGCCTGGGCAGCAGCAGCGGTGAGGCCAGCTCTGCGGGCGCGCTGGGCAGCATCGCCCAGAACCCCTTCGGCCAGGTGGCCCTGTGGGTGGCCGTCGTCGCGCTGGTGGCGCTCGGCGCCTGGTACCTGTTCACGGCGTACCAGGACGGGCGTGACGGCGCCGCGGGCGGGCTGGCGTCGGCGACGGGCGACCCGAAGGACACCGCCCGCAACGCCCGCTCGGCGATCACGAACGCCGCCAAGGGCATCACCTACCTCGTGATCGCGGGGACGGCCTTCACCTACGCGACCGGCGGCTCGTCCTCGGAGAACCAGAAGGCGAACGACATCACGGCCACGGTGATGGGCTTCCCCGGCGGCCGGTGGCTCATCGGCGCGGTGGGGCTGACGGTCCTGATCGTCGGGGGGTACCACGTGTTCGCGGGCGTGACCGGCAAGTTCCTCGAGGCGCTGCGGAACCTGCCCGAGCCGCCCGCCGGCAGGGCGGTGCGCGTGCTCGGCCACGTCGGGTACGTGGCCAAGGGCGTGGCGCTCGGGGTGGTCGGCGTGCTGTTCGTCATCGCGGCCGTCCAGGCCGACCCGGACGACGCCGGTGGCCTGGACCAGGGGCTGCGCACCCTCGGCGAGCAGCCGTTCGGCGCGATCATCCTCGTGGTGGTGGGCATCGGCTTCGTCGCCTTCGGCGCGTTCTCCGTGGTGCGGGCGCGCTACACCGACGTCTGAGCGCCCGCGAGCCCGGCGTGCGGGAATGACGGCGCAGCCTCGCGGCGCTGCCACGGATGACGGACTGTCCCCGATGACGAAGGAGCACCGATGCCCACACGCACCGCACGCACCGCCTGGAACGGCACCCTCGAGGACGGGAGCGGCCAGGTCGAGCTGTCCTCCTCCGGCGTGGGCACCTACACCGTGTCCTTCCCGAAGCGCGCCGCGGAGAAGGCGGAGGGCTCCACGAGCCCCGAGGAGCTCATCGCCGCGGCGCACTCCTCGTGCTTCGCCATGCAGCTCTCCGCGCTGATCGGCGCGACCGGGGCCACCCCGGAGTCCCTCGACGTGAGCGCTGACGTCTCGCTCGGCCCGGACGGCGACGGCTTCAAGCTCACCGGCATCGCCCTGAAGGTCCGCGGAGAGGTCACCGGCCTCGACGCCGACGGCTTCGCGGAGGCAGCGCAGGCCGCCAAGGAGTCCTGCCCGGTCTCCAAGGCGCTGACCGGGGTGGAGATCACCCTGGACGCCGCGCTCGAGAGCTGAGCACCCCGCACGAACCACGCAGCCCCCCGCACCGTGACGGTGCGGGGGGCTGCGTCGTCCGGGGGACCGCTCACAGCGTGAGCAGCGACTCCGGGCCGAGCTCGAGCTGCTTGGTGAGCACCACGGTGGTCCCCGTGGCGTCCGGCTGGTAGGACAGGTCGTCGACGAGCATCCGCATCAGCGGCACGCCACGGCCGTGGGTGAGGTGATCCGCGCCCTCCACGGCGTCCATGAGGTCGTCGGCCCCGCCCAGGGCGTCGGCGTCGAACGCGCCACCCTTCTCGCGGATCGAGATGCGGCACACGTCGCCGTCCACGGCCAGCTCCACGTCGAACCCGTCGGAGGGATCGCCGTGGCTGATGACGTTGGCGCACGCTTCGGTGAGGGCCAGCGCGATGTCGTCGACGCACTCGCGGGCGACCCGCAGCTCGGTGAGCGTGGACTCCGCGAGGTGGCGCACGACGGCGACGTACTGGTGGTCCACCGGCAACGTCAGCGAGAAGTTGACCTGCACGGGAAGACCCTCCTCAGCACGCGGCGCCGGCCGGGAGGGCCACCGTCGCGCGCATCATGGCACGTCAGGACTGCGCGCCACGCTCCTTCTCGGCCGCGGCGAGCTGGGCGTCGTGCTCGGCCCTCGCCGCGTCCTCCTTCTGCTGGTGCTCGGCCATGGTCTTGCGGACCTCGTCCATGTCGAGGCCGCGCACGCCCTCGATGACCTGCTCGAGCGCCGGCGGGGGCAGCGCGCCCGGCTGGGTGAACACGAGGACGCCCTCGCGGAACGCCATGAGCGTGGGGATGGAGGTGATGCCCGCGGAACCGGCGAGCTGCTGCTCGGCGTCGGTGTCGACCTTGGTGAAGACGACGTCGGTGTGCTTCTCCGACGCGCGCTCGTACACGGGGCCGAACTGCTTGCAGGGGCCGCACCACTCCGCCCAGAAGTCCACCATGACGATGTCGTTCTCGGCGAGGACCTCGGGCAGGGACTGGGCAGTGGCTTCGATCGTGGTCATGGGGGTGCCAACCACGAGCGGCCCGGAAGGCTTCCGGGCGGGGCGGTCAGACCTTGGAGATCTTCGTGGAGGGCAGCGAGACGCGCAGCACCCCACCGCCGCGGAAGTCCGCGACGACGTCGACGCCGGGCTCACCGCCGACGACCTTGCCGAGGCCGTACCGGTCGTGGCTGACCCAGTCGTCGAGCTCGAAGGACTCGGCGACCGCCGGGGAGCGGTCGAAGGGGGACGTGGCCAGGACGCGGCGCGCAGCCGTGGGGCGGGGGCTCATCTCTGCCAGCATCACCCTCGAACCTGGGGATTGCCAGTGTCTCTCGGCGTGTCGCGCCCGACACGCCGTGAAGAGAACGATGTCACGTTCAGGTTTTTCCCAGGATGCGAAGGTTCAGCGGGGATGGTCCGCTCGCTCCCACCACCGTGCCGTCGCCATCCATCCCGCCGCGCCCGTGGCCACCACGAGCACGACGGCGAGCGCGGGCACCACCGCCTGGTCCTGCCCCGCCGCACCGCTGAGCATCGCGGGGACCGAGAACGGGAACCACGCGCCGAAGCCCAGCGCCGCGAGGACCTGGCCCGCTGAGAGCGTGGCCAGGATCGAGACCATGCCGGGCAGGTACCCGCGCCCGACGCTGGCGGCGAGCGCGTGGACCAGCGCGAGGACCGCGGTGAGCAGGGCGGCGGTGAGGACCCGCGCGCTGCCGCTCACCACTGCGTCGACCGGTGCGCTCGGCAGGGTGAGCACCATGCCGCCGACGAGGCAGGACCCGAGGAGCAGCACTCCGAGCGCGGAGCACCAGCCCAGGGCGAGCAGCCCCTTCGCAGCGACGACGGCGCTGCGGGAGGTCGGCAGCGCGAGGAGGTCCTTCGCGGTGCCGTCGGCGCCCTCGCGCCCGAAGATCCAGACGACGACCACCCCGAACACCAGCGCCCCGCCGATCGCAGCGCTCTGGGAGGTGAGCGCCAGGTAGCTCGGCCAGTCGGCGCGCCCGCCGAGGACCTGCGCCTTCGCGCCGAGGAGGCCGAGCCCGCGCGCCCGGCCCGGGTCCTGGAGGACCCAGGTGAAGAAGCCGCCGACCATGCCGAACAGGACGGTGGCGCCGGCGCTGACGGCCGGCACCCGCGAGCGCCGCGCCTTCGTCAGCTCCGCGGACAGCGCTGCTCCCACGCCCGGCGAGGAGGCCAGGGCGGCGCGGCTGGCCGGCTCAGCGCTCATCGCCGGTCCCCACGAGGTGCAGGAAGGACGCCTCGAGGTCGCCGGGGACCACGGCCGCGTCCACGCCGGCGCCGGTGAGCGCGGCGCGGGCGCGCCCGAGGTCGTCGGCGGCCACCTCGAGGCGTGGGCGGGCGCTGGCGTCGAGCTCGCTGGCGTCCAGCTCGCCGCGCAGCCGGCCGTGGTGGAGGACGCCGACGCGGGTGGCGATGCGGCTCACCTCGGCGATGAGGTGGCTGGAGACCAGCACGGCGGTTCCCTCGTCGCGGGCCAGGCGCGCGAGGAGGGTGCGGACCTCGACGACGCCGGCAGGGTCGAGGCCGTTGACCGGCTCGTCGAGGAGCAGGACGTCGGGCGCGTGGAGCAGGGCCTTGGCCAGGGCGAGGCGCTGGAGGTTCCCGAGGGAGAGGTGACGGGCGCGGCGGTGCTCCCACGGCTCGAGTCCGAGGCGCTCGACCGCGTCGTCGACGGCGCGCTCGTCCGCCGGGGCCCGCAGCCCGCGCAGCCGGGCGATGACGGCGAGGTTCTCGCGCGTGGTGAGCTCGGGGTAGGCCGACGCGGACTCCACGAGGTAGCCGGTCCGCGCCCACGCCGCCGCAGCTCCTCGCGATCGCCCGCTCCCGCCGGTCAGGCGGTGGCCAAGCACCTCGACCGTGCCGGCGGTGGGCGCCACCATGCCCAGCAGCACCCGCATGAGCGTGGTCTTGCCGGCGCCGTTGAGGCCCAGCAGGGCGTACACCTCCCCCGGGTGGACGGTGAGCGTCACGTCCTCCAGCGCCGCGACGTCGCCGTAGCGCTTGGTGACGCCGACCGCGCGCAGCGCCGGGACGGTCACGGCCGGCCGCCTCGCGCGAGGTCGTCCAGCACGCCCAACGCCGCGTCGACGTGCCCGGCGAGGTCCCCGCCCGCGCCGGACCAGTGCTCGGCGGCGACGGTGACCGCGGCGGTCGCGCTGGCCGCAAGCACCCGCGTCGCGAGGTCGGGGGCGGCGTCACCGGTGCCCACCCCGGCGCCGGCCCCGGCGCCGGCCCGCGCGGCGAGAGCGTCGGCCAGGTGCTCGGAGAGGCTGCGGGACTGCTCGTGGGTGCGGGCCCTCAGCTGCGGCACGCCGAGGATCAGCGCGGTGCGGTGGCGGACGGTCTCGAGCTCGTCGGCGCCCACCTGGCCCAGCGCTGCGGCGAACCCGCCGCGGATCGCGGTCAGGGGAGCCTGGCCGGCGGGCTGGGCACGGACCGCCTGGGCGATCATCGGGTCGTAGACGTCGGAGAGGACCGCGTCCTCCTTGGTGGAGAAGTACCGGAAGAACGTCGCCGGGGAGACGTCTGCGGCGGCGGCGATCTCCTCGCACCGCGTCGCGTCGTAGCCCTGCGCAGCGAACAGGCGCAGCGCCTCGTCCTGGAGGCGGGCGCGGGTGTGCGCCTGCTTCCGCTCGCGGAGTCCCGCCATGACTACTCCTAAGAGTTGATGTCACATGACAGTAACTCTCATGCGAGTGCCGGTCAAGATCTGCTAGCGCACCTCGCCGAGGCGCTCCAGCGTCGCGAACGCTGCACCGATCAGCGCGCCGAGGTCCCGCTCGCCGCGGGCCTCCTGCCACTGCTCGATGGCGACGTCGAGGGCGAGCATCGCCGCACCGGCCAGCAGCGGCGCAGCGCCCCGCTGCTCGGTGGAGAGCAGGCGCGCCAGGGCCACGGTGAGCGCCTCGCGGTCCGCGAGCTGGGCCTCGACCGCTGCTGCGTGGAGCGCGTCGGTGGCGTAGATGAACCGGACGCGCTCGAGCTCGAAGTCGCGGTCGCCCTGGTAGCGCCGGGCGAGGGTGTCGACGAAGGCGTCACGCACCGCGTGCAGGGGCGCGCCGCCGCGCAGGGCCGAGAACCTCGTGGCGAGCGCGTCGTCGAGGGCGGCGTCGTGCTCGTCCCACAGGACGATGGCCTCCTTGGTGCCGAAGTGGCGGAAGACCGTGGACGCCGCCATCTGGAGGTGACCGGCGATCTCCTCGACGGTCACCCCGTCGAACCCTCGCTCGCGGAAGAGTCGCAGCGCCTCGCGCTGGGTGTCCCGCATCGCCGCCCGGCGGTTCCGCTCTCGCAATCCCATGCCTCGATGCTACCAACCTGCATATCGCTAGTCACTTGCATGTTGCAGGGCGCTGTCATAGCGTCCGGTCATGGTCATCCCCGCGAGCACCCGAGCCGCCACCCCACGGCCGACGGCGGCCCTCGAGCGGCACAGCGCCGTCGACGGGCTGCGCGGCGCGGCCCTGCTGGGCATCGCGCTGGTCAACGTCCAGTTCATCGTCGAGCACTCCGACCTCGGGTGGGCCGGCCAGACCTCGGGCACGGACCTCGCGGTGCGCTGGGCGGTGATGACCTTCGGGGAGCTGAAGGTCTACCCGCTGTTCGCGCTGCTCTTCGGGTACGGCCTCACCGTGCAGATCGACCGCGCCACCGCCACGGGCGCTCGCCTCGGCCCGCGCTACGGGCGGCGGATGCTGGCGCTGGTCGTGCTCGGCGTCGCCCACGCCCTGCTCTTCTTCCCCGGGGACGTCCTCGTGGTCTACGGGTGCGTCGGGGCGCTCGTCTACCTGCTCCGGCGCCTCGGCTCTCGCGCGCTCCTCGGGGTGGCGGGCGCCACCTACGCGCTCGCCAGCGCCACGTGGCTCCGCGTCGGCGCCGGGCTGTGGGTCACGGGCGAGCCGCTGAGCGCGCCGCCGCCGGCCCGGGCGCTGGAGGTGCTCGCCTCCGGCACGTTCCCGGAGGTCGTGGGCCAGCACCTCGCCGAGTGGCCGGCAACCCTGGGCCTGCTGGCCGCCGTGCAGGGGCCGGCCGCCTTCGCCTTCGCCCTCGTGGGCGTCGTGCTCGGCCGCACCGACGTGCTCGCCCGTCCGGGCTCCCACCGGCGCCGCGCGGCTCAGGTCCTGGCCGTCACCGGTCCCGTGGGGCTGGTCGTAGGCGGTCTCGGGGGGCTGTGGGCCGTCCAGGGGCCGAGCGCCGCCGCCCCCGGTCTCGCGCTGGGGTTCGCCGCCGCGCCGGCGCTCGCCGCGGCGTACGTCGCCGCGTTCGTGCTCGCGTGGGACCGCCTCCCCGCCCAGGTGGCGGCCCTGCTGCGCGCCGGGGGGCGGATGTCGCTGAGCGTCTACCTGCTGGAGTCGGTGGCGCTGTCCACCCTGTCCTACGGCTACGGCGGAGCGCTGTTCGGGCGGCTGTCGCCGCTGGAGGCCCTGCTGGTCGCGGCCGGGGTCTGGCTGGGCCTGAGCCTGCTCGCGATCGCGTGGTGGCGCGTCGCCCGCTTCGGGCCCGTCGAGTGGGCGCTGCGCTCGGTCAGCTACGGGCGGGTCCAGCCCCTGCTGGTCCGACGGAAGGGCTGAGGCGGTGCGCCGCCGCGCCGCGGTGGCCGTGGCCGCGGCCACCGTGCTCGCCGTCGCGGCAGCGGTCCTCGTCCGGCTCGACGCCGTCTTCACCTACGACGTCGAGACGCAACCGGTGACGTTCACGAGCGGGGAGAACACCCTGTCCGGGACCCTCGCCCTGCCGCCGGGGGACGGCCCGTTCGCGCTCGTGGCCTTCATCCACGGCGACGGACCCACGACGGCAGACCACGACGGCGGGTACCCCCCGCTGTGGGAGGCGCTCGCACGCGCAGGCCACGCCTCGCTCAGCTGGGACAAGCCCGGGGTCGGCGCCTCCACCGGCGCGTGGGAGCGACAGACCATGGCCGAGCGCGCCGACGAGGTGGTCGCCGCCCTCGACGCGGTGTCCGGGCACCCCCGGCTCGACCCCGAGCGCCTCGGGCTCATCAGCTTCAGCCAGGGCGGCTGGCCCCTGCCGCTGGTCGCCGCGCAGGTCGACGTGGACCTCGCCGTCGCCGTCTCCCCCGCGATCAGCTGGCGGCGCCAGGGCCGCTACGACCTCGACACCTCCCTCGCCGCCCAGGGGGCGACTCCCGTCGAGGTGGCCGTAGCCCACCGGTACAGCGACGCGGAGCGAGAGCTCATGGCCCGCGGCGCGCCCTACCGGGAGTACCTCGCCCTCGCCGAGCAGCGCCTTCCCGCGGAGCTGGAGCGCTTCGACGCCTTCGACCCGATCACCCGTGACCGCTGGCGCTTCGCCTCTCTCAACACCTGGGCCGACGCCACAGCGTCGCTGGCGAACCTGCGCGCCACGCCCGTGCTGCTGCAGCTGGGCGGGCACGACGTGCACGTGGACGTCCGCGAGACCGAGCGCGTCTACCGGCGTGAGCTGTCCCCCGCGTGCCTGGAGGTGGCGCGGTATCCGGGCGCCGACCACTCGATGCTGCGGGCCGACCTGGCCGACCACCCCGCTCTGCTGTGGGTCCGGAGCCTGTGGCAGCCGCGGGACGTGTTCGCCGACGGCGTGCTGGCCGACATCGAGGCCTTCGCGCGGGACCACTCCTGCGACCCCGGCGGCTGACCGCCCCGCGCGGCCTGCTCGTGAGCACCGGGGCGCCGATGGCCGAGGGCGGCCTCCGTGGTGCTCCCGGGCCGCTGACCAGGAGGTTGACGGCGCCAGCTTTCCCGGCCATGGTGTCCGAGACAGCCCCGGCGGCGTCGCCGGAGCGCCGCCCGATCATGGGAGATCGCTCATGGCCGTCTACGAGTACCGCTGCGCCACGGACGGTGGCTTCGACGTCACCCGTCCGATCGGCACGGCAGCAGCCACCGCGCCGTGCCCGCGCTGCGACGAGCACGGCGCCCGGGTCTTCTCCGCGCCGAGGGTGGGCCTCGCACCGGGAGCCCTGGTGAGCGCCCTGGACCGCGCCGGGGCGACCAGCGACTCCCCCGAGGTGGTCACCTCGCTGCCGGGCCGAGGAGCCCGGCCGGCGCGGGTGAGCACCCACCCCGCCCACCGCTCGCTGCCGCGCCCCTGAGACCCGAACCGTCGAGCGAGGAGAACCCATGGGAAGCGTCGGGCTGCTCTACGTCGGAGCCGTGCTGTTCCTCAACGGGCTCATGCTGCTCGGCCGGGTGGACGCCCGGTCCGCCGTCCCGCTGAACCTCTTCGTCGGGTTCCTGCAGGTGCTGACGCCCACGTACCTGATCTTCACCGCCGACGGGGACACCGGGCAGGTGCTGAACGCCTCCGGTCTGTACCTGTTCGGCTTCACCTACGCCTACGTCGCGCTCAACCAGCTGATGCGCCTCGACGGCACCGGCCTGGGGTACTTCTCGCTCTTCGTCGCCATCTGCGCCCTCGCCTACGCCGTGCTCAACTTCACGATGCTGGGTGACCCCGCTTTCGCGGTGATCTGGCTGCACTGGGCTTTCCTGTGGGCGCTGTTCTTCCTGCTGCTCGGGCTCGGCCGCGCCGACCTGACGCGGTTCACCGGGATGGTGGCGGCCATCCAGGGGTGGGTCACCGCCGCGATCCCGGCCTTCCTGCTCCTCACCGGGACCTGGCAGGCGCTGAACCCGGTGATGACCGTGCTCCTGGCCCTCATCGGAGCCGGCTACCTCGCCCTCTACCCCCGGCTGGCCGGGCGCCAGCGCACCGAGGAGGTGGCCGCCACCGTCTGAGCCCTCACGGCGCTCCGCGCCCGCCCCCAGCCTGACCCTCCCGCGACAGGAGACCCCCGTGCCCCAGAACCTGTTCCCCCTCGACTCGTCCAAGAAGTTCACGGACCAGCAGAAGACCGGCCACAACCGCTACCACCCCGACATCCCCGCCGCAGTCACCGTCAAGGCCGGGGAGTCCTTCCGGGTGGACTGCCGGGAGTGGTTCGACGGCGCGATCCTCAACGACGACTCCGCCGACGACATCCGCGACGCCCCCATGAGCAAGGTCCACGCGCTCTCCGGGCCCTTCGCCGTCGAGGGCGCCCAGCCCGGTGACCTGCTGATCGTCGACATCCTCGACCTCGGCCCCATCCCGCAGGAGGACTCCGGCCCGCTCGCCGGCCAGGGCTGGGGCTACACCGGCATCTTCGCGAAGAAGAACGGCGG
>JARICT010000006.1 GCA_029257185.1 Quadrisphaera sp. | reverse complement strand
CGAAGGGCCTGCCCGCCCCCGTGCTCTACGTCGCGCCCTGACCCTCACGCCCGCCAGCGCCGAGCCGGGGCCCGGCGCTGGCGGGCGGGCCGGCCCAGGCGGCGCGCAGCAGGGCGGCGACGTCGTCCCGCCCGGTCGGGCGAGGGTTGCCCGGGGGCAGCACGTCGAGGACCAGGTCCGTGGCCTCCTCCAGGTCTGCCTCCTCGAGGCCGAGGTCCTGCAGCGCCGCGGGTGCGCCGACCTCGCGCGCCAGTGCTGCCAGCGCGGTCGTGGCGTCGCCAGCACCGTCGGCGTCCAGCGCACGGGCGATCGCTGCGGCTGCCCGGGGGGCGGCGGGGGCGTTCCAGGCGAGCACGTGGGGCAGGACGGCGGCGTGCATCGGTGCGTGCGGCAGACCGTAGGCACCCCCGAGGACGTGGCAGATCTTGTGGTGGAGCCCCGAGCCGGCCGTGGCGAGCACCGTGCCGGCCAGCCAGGCGCCGAGCAGCAGGTCCTCGCGAGCAGCGGCCCTCGATCGCTGCGCGTCGGCCGGCGCTGCGCCCCCGGGAGCGGACAGCGCGCGCAGGCCGTCGGCGAGGGCGGCGATGCTGCGCTGGGCCAGGGCGTCGGTCACCGGGTCGCCGCCGGGCGCCCACAGGGCCTCGACGCTGTGGGCCATGGCATTCATCCCGCTCGCCACGGCCAGGTGCTCGGGCAGGCCGGCGAGCAGGTCCGGGTCGTAGACCACGGCGGCCGGCAGGACGGCGGGGTCGGTGCCGGTGGTCTTGCGCTGTCCGTCCGTCATGCCCCAGACGGGCGTGACCTCGGAGCCGGCGTAGGTGGTGGGGACGGCCAGGACCGGCAGGGCGGTGGTGAGGGCGACCGCCTTGGCGGTGCCGGTGGTCGAGCCCCCGCCGATGCTGAGCACCAGGTCTGCTCGCTCCCGGCCGGCCAGCGCGCGGGCGGCGCGCGCGGCCTCGACCGGCACGTGCTCGCGCGCGCCCGTGAACGTGGCGACCAGGCGAGCCCCCAGCGGCGCGGTGAGCTCACGGGCCAGCGCCTCGCCCCGGGGCGTGGTGACCAGCAGCACGCGCTGCCCGCCCAGCCGGTCCACCTCGGCGGTGAGGCTCTCGCGCGCCGCGGCGGCGCCGAAGACGACCCGCCCGTGCTGCGGGTCGTGGGTGAAGCGCATCACGAGGCGCTCGCGTCGAGCGTGCCGGCCTCCACGGCGCCGGGCTCCAGCCGGCGCAGCACCCCCGAGGTGAACGCCGTCAGCTGCGCGACCTGCTCGTCAGACACGTCCTCGAAGACGAGCCGGCGCACCGTCTCGACGTGCGCCGGGGCAGCGCCCTCGATCGCGGCCCGGCCGGCACCGGTCAGCACGACGAAGGCGCCTCGGCGGTCGGTGGGGCACTCCTCGCGGTCGACCAGCCCGCGGCGCTGCATCCGGGTGACGTGGTGCGAGAGCCGGCTCTGCTCCCACCCCAGGCTGCCGGCGATCTCGTAGGAGCGCAGGCGCCCCTCGGCGGCCTCGCTGAGCGTGACCAGCACCGCGTAGTCGGTCAGCGACAGCCCGCTGGACTCCTGCAGCTGCTGGTTGAGGCGGGCGTCCAGGCGCGACGTCATGGCGAGCAGCCCGCGCCAGGCGTCGTGCTCGTCGGGGCTCAACCAGGGAGACATGCCCTCCAGGGTAGCGGAATGCATGATACGTCATGTACGCTCTCCCCACTGCATGACACGTCATCCACCGGTTGCCCGGTGGGTCCGCGACACGGAGGGGCCCATGAACACCGTCACGCCGCACGGCCTGCACCACGTCACCGCCATCGCCGACGACCCGCAGGCGAACGTCGACTTCTGGACGCGCGTCCTGGGGTTGCGCCTGGTCAAGCAGACCGTCAACTTCGACGCCCCGGACACCTACCACCTCTACTACGGCGACGAGGCCGGGCGCCCGTCCAGCCTGCTGACGTTCTTCCCGTGGAAGGGCGTCCCGCGTGGCCGCCAGGGCGTCGGCATGACCACCGCCACGGCGTTCTCGGTGCCGGAGCACTCGCTGGGCTGGTGGCGCGAGCGGCTGGTGGGCCACGGCGTCGACGCCGACGCCCCGCGCAGCCGCGACGGGGAGGACGTGCTGACCTTCCGCGACCCCGACGGCATGGTGATCGACCTGGTCGCGGCGCCGGGCGACACCCGCAGCGGCTGGGACGGGGTGGCGAGCATCCCGAGCGAGCACGCGGTACGCGGGCTGCACGCCGTGACCCTCAGCGAACGCCTGCTCGAGCCCTCCGCGCAGATGCTGACCGACCTCCTCGGCATGGAGCTCGGCGGCGAGGACGGGGACCGTGCTCGGTTCACCATGGCCGGCGGGCCGCCCGGCGCCCTGGTGGACCTCGCCGGCGGCACCGGGATGCGGGGCCTGCAGGCGGGGGGCACCGTGCACCACGTCGCCTTCCGCGCCCCGGACCTGGAGACCATGACGCGCTGGCAGCAGGAGCTGCTGGACGCCGGGGTGGGCGTCACCGACATCCGGGACCGGCAGTACTTCAAGAGCATCTACTTCCGCGAGCCCGGTGGCGTCCTGTTCGAGATCGCCACCGACGAGCCCGGCTTCGCCACCGACGAGCCGCTCCTCGAGCTCGGCCGGTCCCTGAGGCTGCCGCCGTGGCTGGAGCCCAGCCGCGCCCAGATCGCCGCCGCCCTGCCGCCCCTGCAGCTCGACCACGACGAGCAGCAGGCACCGGTGGAGCAGCAGGCATGACCGGCGCAGACCTGCAGCGGCCCCACGTGTGGCAGCCCAGCACCACGCCGGGGCTCCCGCCGCTGCTGGCCCTGCACGGCACCGGCGACGACGAGCACGGCCTGCTGCCCCTGGCCGGGGCGATCTCCCCGGGGGCCGCGGTGCTCTCCCCGCGAGGCACCGTGCTCGAGGGCGGGGCGCCCCGCTTCTTCCGCCGCGTGGCCGTGGGCGTCTTCGACGAGGACGACCTGCGCGACCGCGTCGAGGACCTCGCCTCCTTCCTGGGGGCAGCGTCCGCGGAGCACGGCTTCGCGCCGGGGTCCCTGGTCGCGGTCGGCTTCTCGAACGGCGCGAACATCGCCTCCGCCCTGATGCTCATCCACCCGGAGCTCCTCGCCGGAGCCGTGCTGATCGGGGCGGTGCCCCCGTTCGCCGACCCGCCCGAGGCGGACCTCACGGGCCGCCGGGTGCTCGTCAGCAACGGGCAGCAGGACCCCTACGCTCTCCCCGAGCAGACCGAGGCCCTGGTCGCCCAGCTGCGTCAGCGCGGAGCCGACGTGGCGCTGGCGAGCCACCCGGGCGGGCACCAGCTGGTCCCCGAGCACCTCCCGGCGATGCGCGAGCTGGCCCGGGGCTGACCGCACCGGGCACCACCGACACACCACCGGCACACCACCGGCACACCATCGAGACCCCCCGCACGACCACCACGAGGAGAACCCCATGAGCGACGTCAAGCTGGCCATCGTCTACTACTCGGCCACCGGCACCGTGGCCACCATGGCCCAGCGGGCCGCCGAGGCAGGGAAGGCCGCCGGCGCCGAGGTGCGCCTGCGCCAGGTGGCCCGTCAGACCACCAGCGGCGAGCGTGAGACGGGCCCGGCGCAGGCCTCGGCCGGCGTCGAGGAGAGCGAGCCGGCCGCCACCGCCG